>JBEGVK010000055.1:0-70375 GCA_041178405.1 Actinomycetota bacterium
CGAGTGCGGCCGACCGCGAGCCCGAGCCGTGGGAGTGATCGGTGTGACCGAAGGGCGGATGACCCTCGTCGAGCACCTCGCCGAGTTGCGGACCCGGATCATCAGGGCGGCGCTCGCGATCGTGCTCGGCATCATCGCCATGCTGGCGTTCTACGACCAGGTGCTCGCCTTCATGCGCGGGCCGTACGAGAAGCTCTGCGCCGACCGCCCCGGTGAGCTCAATTGCGACCTGCAGTTCATCGGCCCGCTCGAGGGCTTCTCCACCCGGCTGAGCATCAGCACCTACGGGGGCATCGTCCTCGCCCTTCCAGTGATCCTCTGGCAGGTGTGGCGTTTCGTCGTGCCGGCGCTGCATGCCAAGGAGAAGAAGTACGCCATTCCCTTCATCGTGTCGTCGGTCGTGCTGTTCATCGCCGGCGGCACTGTTGCCTACTTCACCCTCACGCCCGCTCTCGACTTCCTCATCTCGTGGGCTGGCAGCGATGTGACGGCGAACTTCAGGGTCAGCGAGTACGTGAAGCTGTTCGGGCTCATGATCGCCGCCTTCGGAGTGACATTCGAGTTCCCGGTGCTGCTGGTCTTCCTCCAGCTCGTTGGCGTGCTGACGCCGCAGACACTGATGAAGCAGTGGCGCTATGCCGTCGTGGTCGTGTTCGTCATCGCCGCAGTCATCACGCCGAGTGGCGATCCGTACTCGATGATGGCCATGGGACTTCCCATGGCGCTGTTCTACGCGGCGAGTGTCGTCATCGGCCTCGTGGCACAGCGTCGCAAGCGCTCCCGCGAGGCGGCGGCCTGAGCAGCAGCGGCGTGCGATCTGATCGCAGCAGCCTCGTCGCGCACTTCGGGTTCCCGCTCGACGACTTCCAACTGAGGGCGCTCGACGTCCTCGACAGCGGGGCATCGGTGCTCGTCGCAGCCCCTACGGGAAGTGGGAAGACCGTCGTGGCCGAATACGCGATCGACGCAGCACTGTCAGAGGGCCGGCGGGCGGTGTACACGGCTCCCATCAAGGCGCTCTCCAACCAGAAGTACCGCGATCTCGTGGCACGGCTCGGCACCGAGCGGGTCGGGTTGCTCACCGGCGACAACTCGATCAACGGAGATGCGCCCGTGGTCGTGATGACCACCGAGGTCCTCCGCAACATGGTGTACGGCGCAGGCCGAGGACTGCGCGATCTCGCGGTGGTCGTGCTCGACGAGGTGCACTTCCTCCAAGATGCATATCGAGGACCGGTCTGGGAAGAGGTGATCGTCCACCTTCCCCGCGAGGTGCGGCTTGTCTGCCTCTCGGCGACGGTGAGCAATGCCCGCGAACTCGCTGACTGGATATCGACGGTCCGAGGGCCAACGCAGGCGGTCGTCGAGGAGCGGCGATCGGTCCGCCTCGACCATCTCTTCCTCGTCGGCGACAGCACCCACGGACGGGTGCACCTGCTGCCGACAATCGTCGATGGGCGTCCGAATGCCGATGCGCAGCGGCTTGACGACGAGGCAGTGCGACGAGGCCGCCAGCATGGGCCAAAGGGTCGGCACGGACGCCGTCGGCTCTACGCACCATCTCGACTCGACACCGTCGACCTCCTCGACAGCAAGCGCATGCTCCCGGCGATCTACTTCATCTTCAGCCGTAACCAATGCGACGAGGCGGCTCGAACGGCGCTTGCCGGCGGCCTGCGTCTCACCACTGCCGACGAGCGGGCGCGAATTCGGGAGATCGCCTCCGAACGACTCGATGGCATCGATCCTGCCGACCTCGCTGTGCTGGGCTCGTCGCAGTTCCTCGCACAGATCGAGGCAGGAATCGCTGCGCACCACGCTGGCCTGGTGCCCCCGTTCAAGGAGGTCGTCGAGGCGTGCTTCGTCGAGGGCCTGGTGAAGGTGGTCTTCGCCACGGAGACGCTCGCCGTCGGGATCAACATGCCGGCTCGAACCGTGGTCATCGAGAAGCTCTCGAAGTTCACGGGCGACCATCACACGATGCTCACCGCAGGTGAGTACACCCAGCTCACCGGGCGAGCAGGCCGCAGGGGCATCGACGAGCGAGGCAGTGCGGTAGTCGTCTGGAACCACTTCGTTCCGTTCGACCAGGTTGCGACGCTTGCCGCCAGCCGCTCGTTCCACCTCAATTCGGTCTTCCGGCCCACCTACAACATGGCAGCAAACCTGGTGCGGTCGTATTCGAGTGAACAGGCGCACCGCCTTCTGAATCTGTCATTCGCGCAGTACCAGGCCGACCGCGACGTCGTCCGCCTCGAAGCCCGCCTCGAGCGCCGGCGGCGCGACGTCGAGGTGCTGCGCGAGGAGGCGCAGAGCCCCTACGGCGACCTCGACGAGTACCGACGGCAGGTTCGCGGAGGCGATGCAGCCGATGTCGTGGCGCCCGGCATGCCGGGACGCGACGACCCCGTCTCGCTTGCGCTGCGGCGACTTCGGCCAGGCGACGTGGTGTACGCCGAGAAGGGCACCTATGCGGGCCGCGTCGCGGTGCTCGCCACCGCCCAGCGCAAGGCGGGGGTGAAGATCACTGCACTCACGCTGCGGCGGCAGGCCATCACGCTGACCTCCGACGACTTTGCCCTGCCGCCGCGGGCACTCGGCACCATCGTCCTGCCCTCCGCCTATGTGCCAGGACGGCGCGACGGTGAGCGCGAGATCGTGCAGCGGCTCGAGCGGGCACGGCTCGAGGCCGGTGCACCGGCAGAGGGCGTCGACGGAGATCGCGCGCGCCGGGCATCCCACCCGGTCGAGGACGACCCCGACCTGGCGGAGCGACTCGCATCGGCGGCGAAGGCGGATCGCATCTCGGCCGAGATCGACGACATGCAGCTGAGGATGGAAGGGCGGAGCCGGTCGGTGGCCCGCGACTTCGACATCGTGCTCGGCATCCTCGAGCGGTGGGGCTATGTCGACGGCTGGCAGCTCACCGAGGCGGGCGGGATGCTGTCGAGGCTGTTCCACGAGTGCGACCTGCTGGTGGCGGAGTCCATCCGGCGCGGACTGCTCGATGGGCTCCCTCCCGCAGAGCTGGCTGCCCTCGTCAGTGTGTTCGTGTACGAGCACCGCAGCCCGGATCCGCCGCCGGCACCGTGGTTCCCATCGGACGCTGTCCGCGCCCGGAGCCGCTCGATCGCGCGCCTCAGCAACGAGTTGCGCAGCCTCGAAGCGGCGGCGGGAACCTCGGTCCACCGGGCACCCGACCCGACCTTTGCTGCGGTGGCGTTCGCGTGGGCAGCGGGAGAGGGGTTCGCCGATGTCGTCGCCGCCGAAGAGCTCTCTGGCGGCGACTTCGTCCGCACCACCAAGCAGCTGATCGACCTCGTGCGCCAGGTCGCCGTCGTCGCGCCAGAGGCGTCCACTCGCCGCGCTGCGCAGGCGGCCGGCGAGTCGCTGTTCCGGGGGGTGGTGGCGGCGTCAGCCGAGGTTCAGCCAGGTGACAGGCAGCCGCCTGACACGAGTGGCGAGGGCATCCGATGACGATCAGGCGCGGCGAGCAGTGGGGCCGCCAGCACGTGCTGTCGGCCGAGGTGCCGGTCGTCGACGGCGACGCAGCCCTTGCGAGGCATGTGGCAGCCGCACTCGAGCGGGGAGAGCGGCCGCTGCCCGTGGCGGTTCGGTCGGGCGACCTGGCGCGCTCACTGGGCGGCGGGTCAGCTGGTCGGGTCGTGGTGGGCGCGACCCTGGTCGAGGCGCCGATCGACATGGTGCGCGTCACGACCGCCGAGGGCGAGGTCCGGTTGATCTGTGCCCATCTCGTGGCCCATCGTGGCCTGTGGCGCGGCGAGATCGTCGCAGCCGCGAACGCTGGCTTCGTCCGGGGGAGAGACGTGGCGCCGCGGGCACATCCCAACGACGGACGGTTCGATCTCGTCCGCATCGATCCGTCGATGTCGTTGCGCGCCCGGAATGCAGCATGGCGCCGGGCAGCGACGGGCTCGCATCTCCCTCACCCGCTCATCTCGGTGACACAGGCGACGGCCGAGGTGCTGCAGTTCTCCGCACGACTCCGACTGTGGATCGATGGCGAGCCGTGGACGGCAACTGGCTCTGTGACACTCGAGGTCGTCCCGGATGCTGCAGTGGTGCTGGCCTAGCCAGCGGCGAGCGACGGCTAGGTTGCGGTGAGGAGGTACACCGTGGACGTGAACTCACTGAAGGCTGCGGTCTGCGCGAGGGTCGACGAGCTTGCCGACCGCCTTGTCGATGCCAGCCACCAGATCCATGCCCGGCCCGAGCTGAACTACGAGGAGCGGTTCGCCCACGGACTGCTCACCGACCTGCTCGACGAGCTCGGTGCCGAGCAGGGAATTCGCCCGGTACGCCACGCATACGGGGTCGAGACGGCATTCGACGCCGAGGTTGGAGCAGCGGGCGGGCCGTCGGTGGCGGTGCTCTGCGAGTACGACGCCCTGCCCGTCATCGGGCACGCCTGTGGTCACAACATCATCGCTGCTGCGGGCCTCGGCGCAGGCCTCGCTGCGGCGGTCGTCGCAGAGTCGATGGGCGGCAGGCTGCGCATCATGGGCACGCCCGCCGAGGAGGGTGGCGGCGGCAAGGTCGTGATGGCACGCGCCGGGGCGTTCGACGGAGTCGACGCAGCGATGATGGTGCATCCCGCTGATGCCGACCTGATCCGCATGGACTGCCTGGCCATCCAGGGTGTCGACGTCGAGTTCCACGGTCGTGCTGCCCACGCTGCGGCCGCTCCCTGGGAGGGCCGCAATGCGCTGGATGCCGCCGTCCTCGGATACACCAGTATCTCCCAGATGCGCCAGCACATTCGGCCCGATGAGCGCATCCATGGCATCTTCACCAAGGGGGGCGACAAGGCGAACATCGTGCCGTCGTCAGCGGCGATGGAGTGGTACGTGCGCTCGGGCACGATGCAGCGGCTCGAGGTGCTGAAGGCGCGCGTGGTCACCGCACTGGAGGCGTCGGCTGCAGCGTGTGGATGCAGCATGAACCATCACTGGGTCGAGAATCCATATGCCGACATGGTCGACAACGGCCCGATGGTGTCGTCCTACGTGGCCAATGCGGGGACGCTCGGACGGCGGGTCGCCGACCCGCGCGCGACCGGAAAGGTGGTCATGGGCAGCACCGACATGGGCAATATCAGCTATCTGGTGCCCTCGATCCATCCCATGATCCAGGTGGCCCCCGACGGGGTGCCGATCCACAGTGTCGACTTCGCCAGGTATGCCGCATCCGACGAGGGTGACCGGGCTGTCATCGACGGGGCAAAGGCAATGGCGATGACGGTCGTCGACCTGTGGTCGTCCGCCGAGCTGCGCAACGCGGTGGCTGCCGAATTCGCCACCCGGCCCACCGGGGTGGCGGTGCTCTGAGGCCTGCGCCGGCGGACACCGCCGGCGGGTACCGCTGGCGGCCTCGCCCGGCCCATGTGGCGCAAGGGCTGACGGGCGTCCCGATCCCTGCGGCGAAGTGAGGGCACCCGTAGGATTCTCCCCTGTGACGGTGTACCTACCCGAGCAGTTCACCGCCGCAGAGTCCGACATCCTCCGTCGGTACTTCACCAATCTCGACGGTCCGGTGTTCGCCCTCGTGAACCTGCCCGAGGTGGTGAAGGGCGCACTGTTCGCGAGGTATAGCCGCAGCCCCAAGAGCCTGCGGCGACTCTTCCTCGACGAGTTCGTGGGCGAACTCGACATCACCGGCGACGCCTCGGTGGATGCCACTATCGGCCTCGAGCGCGCCGAGGAACTGTACGAGAAGGTATTCGTCGAGTACGGCGACGACTCGGTGGCCCAGCTCGGCGGGGTCCACCTTGCGTGCGAGCAGGCGAGCAACATCCTCACCAAGGTGCTCGAGTGGGGCCGCCTGATGAGCTATCTCGAGCAGAGCACCCGCTACATCAGCTACGACATCCGGCTCGAGGGCAGGTACCGGTTCTTCCGCGATCCGGACATCATGGGCAGCCGATTCGGCACGCGGTACGTGGGCGACATGGACCGAGTCTTCGACAGCTACTCGCTGCTCATGGACAAGGTCGTCGATCACGTGCGCGCCACCGTGCCTCGGAATCCATCCGACAGCGACTTCGTCTACCGGGCAGCCACGAGGGCGAAGACACTCGACGCCGTCCGCGGCGTCCTGCCGGCCGCTGCGCTCAGCAATGTGGGTATCTACGGTTCCGGGCAGGCATTCGAGGCGTTGGTCATCCGTCTTCGCTCGCATCCGCTCCCCGAGGCGCGGGACTACGCCGACATGATGCTCACCGAGCTCCGCAAGGTGATCCCGAGCTTCCTGCGCCGTGTCGACATTCCCGAGCGAGGCGGACGGTGGGTGCAGTACCTCAACTCGACACGCTCCAATACAGCGGCGCTCGTCGACTCGCTCTTCGGCGGCTCGCCCGTCGAGCAGGCCGACAGCGTCGAGTTGGTCGACTTCGACCCTGATGCGGAGAACAAGCTGCTCGCAGCGATCTGCTACCCCCACACCAATCTGCCCGAGCACCAGATCATGCAGAAGGTGCGTGCCCTTGGTCCCACCGAGCGGGTGGCACTGCTGCGCGCCTACGTGGGAGAGCGCGAGAACCGCCGGCACCGGCCTGGACGTGCCTTCGAGCGGGTCGACTACCGGTTCGACGTGCTGAGCGACTACGGCGCCTTCCGCGATCTCCAGCGGCATCGCATGCTGACCATCGACTGGCAGCCGCTGTCGCCGAACCACGGCTACGTTCGCCCCGAACTCATCGATGAGGCGGGCATGGCCGACGTCTTCGACGAGGCAATGGCGCGGTCGGCAGCGTTGTACGACAAGCTGCGCCCCAGCTTCCCGCAGCAGGCGCAGTACGCGGTCAGCATGGCGTACCGAGTCCGCTACTCGATGCAGTTCAATGCGAGGGAGGCGATGCACCTGCTCGAACTGCGGTCCTCGCCACAGGGCCACCCGTCGTACCGGCGGATCGCGTTGCAGATGCACGAGCTGATCGCGACGAAGGCCGGCCACAAGGCTGTCGCCGACGCAATGACTCACCTCACGACAGCGGCCCCCGAACTCGAGCGCCTTGAGGCCGAGCGGCGGGCCGAGCGGCGGCGCAGCGGGTCCTGAGCCCCGGATTCGCCGGCGTGGGCCGTCACGCGACGGGACCCGGCGTCCGTCGTGGTCCCGCAACCACATTCTGGGAGGATCGGGCGAGACGGCGTGTAACCTCCGTCGCCGCCCGGCGTAGTATCCCCAACTCACGCGGGAGAGGTGAATTCGATGGCTGGCGATGACGATATGCCCGACGACCTCGACGACGTCGTCGACGAGGAAATCGACGAACTCGAGGACGAACCTGACGACGACGAACTCGACCCAGATCTCGAGGATGATCTCGACGCCGATCTCGACGACGAACTCGAGCTTGACGGCGAACTCGACGGCGAGCTCGACGGCGAAGAGGACGAAATCGAGGGTGCCCCTGCGGATGCCACCGCCGACGGCCCGCGTCGACGTGCGGTCGCAGAGGACGAGGACGACGACGAGCTCCTGTCTGCCGACGATGTCGAGGAAGACCTCGACACCATCCTCAAGGCGACCATGGCAGGCGCCGACGAGGACGACGGTGAGGACGAGGACGAGAGTCCCGAGGTGCAGGGCGACCCGGGCGACAAGCTGCAGCCCAAGCGAGCCGACGAGCGCTTGTGCTCGTCGTGCTTCCTCCTCGTGAGGCAGGCGGCGCCGTCGTGTCCGGTTGGCGACGACGAGTGTCCGCTGTTCTCCTGAGGCGACCGTGATGGCGGACGGGACCGACGGCGGCGAGACCGTTCCGCACGGGGGAGTGCAGCCACGTGCAGGGCGACTGCTCGAACTCGCGCTCTTCGCCCCGCTCGGTGCACTCGATCTTGCATGGCGCGAGCTGCCTGCGCTGGCCCGGCGACGGCGAACGCAGGTCGAGCAGCAGGTCCGCACCGCCAGATGGCTAGGCGAGATGGCCGTGCGGATGGGGCAGACGAAGCTGTCGGCTGAGTTCGATGCCCGTCGTCGACGCGCAACTCGCGGCACGGTCGCCGAACGCCGATCTGCGCAGGACGGGTCCGCATCCACGGATCCGGCGACCACCGTCGCAGGGCTTCACCTCGTGGAGCCGTCGGCGGCTGAGCCCTTCCCCGGCTACGACGCGCTGCCCGCAGTCGACCTCGTGCCGCTGCTCGGCCGTCTGTCCCGTGCAGAACTCGAAGTTGTACGCCACTACGAGGCAGCGATGCGCAATCGCCGGACGGTGCTCGCACGAGTGGAGCAGCTGCTCGCTGCCTGAGCGGGCCGCCGGATGCCATGACCTCGATTTCCGCTGCCGTTCGGCGTCTCGAATCCGGCGACTGCGGGCTGGTCGGGATGCTCGAGGGGATGTGGCGGGCTGCGGCGTCCGGCTACCGCGGTGCCGACGAATTGCTCGCCGAGACACCGGTCGTGCCAGCGTGGGGTGACAGGGTCGGCGACGACGAACACCCTGTGTGGGTCGGGACGATCGACGGCGTGGTTGCAGGGTTCCTCGAGCTCGACGCGGTGGGTTCTGTCGCGTCAGTCCTGCGAGTGTTCGTGCACCCCGATGCACGTGAACTGGGACTCGGCGACGACCTGCTGGCCGCCGCGATCGAGTTCGCCCGATCGGCAGGCTGCGGGCGATTCGAAGGCACCGCACTGCCGGGCGACCGGCTCACCAAGAACCTCTATGAGCGGGCCGGCATCGTGGCCCGCAAGGTGGTGCTCTCGACCCGTCTCGGGTGAGACCTCAACGACCCTTCCACTGCGGGGCACGCTTCTCGATGAAGGCCGTCAACCCTTCCTTGGTGTCCTCGGATGAGAGAACGGTGGCGAACTCCTCGTTGGTCATTCGCTTCAGGGAGTCGTCGTCAGCCCAGGCTGCAGCGAGTACGACCCGTCGACTGGCCCAGACGGCGAGCGGTGCAGCAGCGCAGATCGAGTCCGCGAGGCGCTGAGCCTCGGCGAGCGCCTCGCCGGGCCCGACGATGCGGTTGACGAGGCCGAGGTCGTAGGCCCGCTGCGCTGGAATCGGCTCGCCGGTGAGGATCGCCTCCATGGCTGCCGCCTGGCCGATCGCCCGCGGCAGGCGGAAGAGTCCGCCAGCGCCGGCGATGAGGTTGCGCTTCACCTCGGCGAGTCCGAACGCCGACTGGGTCGTGGCGACCACGAGGTCGGCGGCAAGCACGATCTCGCATCCGCCCGCAGTGGCGAGGCCGTCGACGGCCACGATGACAGGCTTGGTGCGCTCGCGGTAGACGAAACCCGCAAAGCCACCTCGGGCAGTGGCAAGCGCTGCGGCGTTGCCTGAATTGATGGCCTTCAGGTCGGCCCCGGCACAGAAGACGGGCCGCTCCTGGCCGGCGGTGTTGGCGGTGATGATGCCCACCCACACCTCGGAGTCGTTCTCCATCGCATCGATCGCCGCCTCCATGGCGGAGGCGACGTCGCCGTTCACTGCATTGCGTGCCTCAGGGCGATTGAGCGTGATGACGGCCGTGCGGCCGGACGTTGCATACGAGACGATCTCAGTCATGTGGGCGACGGTAGCGGCGGGCGCCGACCGGTGCCGAACCGGTGCGACTAGGCGTCGGCTGACAGGTCCGTCTCGCCGGCTTCGGCCTGCTCGATCACCTCGGCGACCACTGCCTCGACCGCCGCCACCACCGACTCGGTGATGCTGAGTTCGTCGGCGGCGACCAGGCTGGCGACGACCGTCTCGCCAGAGGCTGCGTCGTCGGCCACCGTGTCGGCATGGTCAGCGGTGTCGGCATGGTCAGCGGTGTCGGCATGGTCAGCAGCGTCCGCTGCGTCGACGACGGCCACCGGAGCGGCAGGGAGGGCATCCGACGCACTGGCGACGGCTCGGGCGGGCACGCCGGGTACGGGCGGCGGGGGCGGCACCTGGCGTCGGCCGGCAGGCGCCCCGACGGCCGGGCGTGTCGGACGCGTCGGTCGGAGCGGCTTGGGCTGGGCGGCCTTGGTGTCGACAGCGAGTTCGAACAGTGCGGCGATCTTCGGCAGGGCCGGACCCAGCCGCTTCACCGTGGCGAGCAGCTCGTCGGTCACCTGCGCCGGCTTGGCTGCCGGTGCCACCAGTTGTCGGATGGGGCTGAATGCCGCCGCTTCGAGTACGGCGACCCAGCGCTCTGCGAGTGCATCGGCGGTGAGGTTCTCGTTGGTCACCGCAGCGAGACGACCCGCCAGGTCGGCGGGGAAGCGGATGCCGGCCTTCGGCGGCTGTGATGAGAGTTTGAGGGCACGCACGACCCGTCCGACGCCGAGGGCGGCGTCGATATCGCCGAGCCACTGGGTGAGCTCGTGCTCCTGCTTGCGGACCAGTGCCGCCTTCAGGCCGTCGGCCAGCTCACGCGTGGTGTCGTCGCGGGCCACCATCGGGTCGTCGGCTGCGACGACGACGCTGCGCAGGTCGCGTAGGTCGAGTTCGTCGATATCGGCCATCGCTGCGTCAGCCCGGTCGCGCCACTCGGCGACACGCAGGGCGGGCTGGAGGTCTTCGGCGATCTTGAGAATTCCCTTGTCGTCGATCGGTGCCTGGCCCTCGGCGGTCAAGCGCCTGTTCTGCTCGGTGAGCGCCTGGCGGACGGCCGGGATGCCGCCCTGCAGCAGGCGCTCGGCAATGGTGCGCTCGGCCTCGGAGAGGCCCTTCAGCACGGCGTTGCGGTGGGCGCGGCCGGGCCGAAGGCGCTTGGGCCGCGGCCGCTGCGGCAGTTCAGGCGGGGCCTCGAAGCGAGGCCTGCGGTCGGGGCGGGGGCCGCGATCGGGCCGGTCGCCCTCGGGACGCCGCGGGCCACGGCGGTCATCGCGGTCGCGGCGATCACGATCGGGTCGATCGCCCCGGTCGGAGGGGCGGCGGTCAGCCCGGTCGCGTCGGTCGCCGGGTCGCCGGTCGCCTCGATCGCCCCGAGCGCCGCGCTCCTTGCGGGCGAGCTGTTGGGTCACTGCCTCGAAGGGCTTGTCGGAGGGGATGAGGGTCAGCAGGTTCGACTTTCCCTCGCGGCCCTTGATCGGCGTCACCGACAGCACGGTCATTCCGTCGACGTCGTTCTCGGCCTCGGCGCGCAGCACTGCTCCCACACCGATTCCTGCGGGGATGAGGGCACCGTCGAGCACCCCCTTGGGCTGCTGGGCGCCGGCAGCGCGCCAGGTCCACGTCCCGTCTGGGCGCGCACTGGTGAGTTCGATGTCGAACCGTCGAGACATAGGGAACCACGCTACTGGCTCGGACCACCCCGCTCCACCGCCCGCCGGCGGTACTGTGCGGCCATGCCCGTGTACGCGCTCGGCGATGCCGTGCCCTCGATCCATCCCGATGCCTATGTGCACCCCGATGCCGTGATCATCGGCGATGTGCGAATTGGCGCCGAGGCGAGCATCTGGCCGGGTGCCGTACTGCGCGGCGACGAGGGTTACATCGCCATCGGCGAACGGACCAGTGTCCAGGACAACTGCGTCCTGCACACCACGCTCGAGCACGCCACCGTGGTCGGCGACGATTGCGTGATCGGCCACATGGTGCATCTCGAGGGCTGCACCATCGAACGTGGCTGCCTCATCGGCAACGCCAGTGTGGTACTGCACCGCGTCATCGTGCGCACCGGTGCGATCGTGGCGGCGAATGCAGTGGTGCTCGACGGCACCGAGGTGCCGACTGGGGCCCTCGCGGTCGGCACTCCCGCACAGGTGAAGGAGGGACGGGCGCGCAGCGCGATCATCGACGCTGGCGTTGTGTCGTATCGGCAGCGCGCAGCGCGCTATCGAGGTGAACTTCGCCGTCTCGACGTCCCTTCCGGCTCATGAGGGCACTGGTGGTGACCGTCCCAGCGGCGCAGGCCGAGCTCGCAGCGGATGCGCTGTGGTCGCTCGGTGTCGCAGCCGTCGAGGAGCGAGCGGCTGGCGCGTCGCTGGTGGAGCTCTGGACATCGATCGGCGAGGGCGACCCCGAGAGCTCGGGCGCTGCGCGGGCGGCTGCGGCGCTCGGACCGCATGGGTGGGAATGGCGCTTCGCCGAGGTCGACGAGTCGGCCGCCCAGACGTGGCGCGCCTTTGCCCGACCCGTCGAGGCCGTCCCGGGGATCGTCGTCTCTCCGGCATGGCTTCCTGATGCGACATCGGCGGATTCCGGCGACGCGGCGTGCACGGTCATCTCCATCGAACCAGGCGCAGCGTTCGGGCTGGGCGACCACCCGACGACGAGGCTGGGCGTGCGGGGTCTCGCCGGCCATGTGCGACACGGCGACAGCGTGCTCGACGTGGGATGCGGCAGCGGCGTGCTGTCGGTCGTCGCCCTGCGCCTCGGCGCGCGTAGCGCAACGGCAGTCGACATCGCCGACGCGGCAGTCGAGGCAACGCTGCACAACGCCCGTCTGAACGGCGTGGAGATCGACGTGTCGACCATGCCGCTCGCCGCGATCGGTGGCGTGTACGACGTCGTCGTCGCCAACATCCTGGCGCCGGTTCTGGTCGACCTGGCCCCTGAGCTTCGCCGGGTGACCGGCCGGGTGCTGATCCTGAGCGGGGTGCTCGACGGCCGATTCGACCATGTCGTCGACGCACTGGCGCCCATGGAGATCGTCGATGTCGAGGTCCTCGAGGGCTGGGCGTCGATCGTGCTACGCGGCTGCTCGGCGCCCGCGTCCGGCTAGCACGGCGAGCGCCGCGTTGCGTCCTGACGCACCCCATACGCCTGCGCCAGGAAAGGTCGCCGCTCCAGTGAGGAACAGGCCGCGAACCGAGGTCTCGTAGCGGGTGAGCTCGGGATCGCGAGACCTGAAGGCGGCGAGCGGACCTCCGGCGAACGACGTGGCATGTCCATGCGGAAGGTGGAAGTCGCGCTCGTAGAGGTCGGGTGTCACTGCACGCCAGTCGAGGATTGACCTGCGGAAACTGTCGCGTCCGTCGAGTGTGAGGTCGCCGAAGAGGTCGAGCCATCTCGACGGCTCGGCACTCGCCGGCCAGCCGCCGGCCAGCGCATACGGCGTGAACAGTGCCTCGAGACTGAAGACATGCCGTCCGTCGGGGGCGAGACCGTGGTCGTCGATCGACGGTGTGTTGGCGAGGAACGCCGGAGCGCTCATCACGCGGCCCTGCTGCATGAGTCCGAAGGCGTCGTGCATCTGCGCGAGCGACGGGGCCACGACATGCGTCGATGCCGTCGGATCGGACATGCCCGCCGCCGCCGCAGCAGCAAGCACGGGTGCACGGTCGAGGACGACGTCGAGCTTCGACTCGTAGCCATCAGCGTGGGGGACGTTGCGCCAGCGCTCGAGCAGCGACGCAGCCTGTGGCGGGGGATTGCGGAGCCAGCGGAGGAACGTGTCGTGCGGATTGCATGCGCTGACGACCACATCGGCGGTGACCTCGGTGCCGTCGGCGAGCACGACACCCCTGACGCCGGGTCCCTCGCACGTGATCGCATGGACTGCCGTCGATGTCATCAGGACGCCGCCTGCCGAGCTGAACGAGGCCAGGAGCGTGCGCGGCACTTCTCCGCTGCCGCCCACCGGGCGGCCGACCGTACCGACGTGCCGGAACGCATACGTCAGCGCACCAAGGCCGGTCCCGGGGAACTCGGGGGAGATGCCCCACACCATCGGCCCGATCACCATCGCCGGCGCCTGCAGCGCATCGGTGCGGAAGTACTCGCGCATGACGTCGGCGGCACTGCGGCGACTCCACCGCAGCAGCGTGGAAATGCCACGCCCACCCGCAGCAGCGGCCCGGGCAATGAGGCGGATCGGCCGCGGTGGCTCGCTTGCCGCCCCGACCACGAGGCGTACGGCAGCGAGTGTGTCGTCGAGATACCTGCGATACCCGGCGACCTCTTCCGGATGCGACCGCCCGATCGAGTCGAGCGTCGCCTCGACCGAGTGGTGACTCGTCCAGGCCGGACCTCCCGACCACGCCATGTTGACCTGCGATGGCTCGACATCGATGTATCGCAGACCGTGGTCGGCGAGGCCCAGCTCGTCGATGATCGGCGTCGTGCGGAACGTCAGGTGGTCGCAGTTGCAGATGTTCACTGTCGCTCCCGAGAACATCTCGCTGGAGGCAGTGCCGCCGACAGTTGATCGAGCCTCGACGAGCAGCGTCCTGCGCCCCGCTCGCGCGAGATATGCGGCGCAGACCAGTCCGTTGTGGCCGCCGCCGATGACGATTGCGTCGTAGTCGCGTCTGGACATGGGGGCATTCTGGCCGACCGGCCGCACGCGACGGGTAACGTGCGGCCGTGAGCAGGTCTCGCTACTTCCCGGATCTCTCGGCGCCCCTTGTCGCCGAGCTTCTCACTGAGCGGAGCATCCTGGTGCAGCCGCTCGGCGCCATCGAGCAGCATGGGCCGCACCTGCCGCTCAGCACTGACAGCGTCGTCGCCGCCGCAGTCGCCGAGGCAGCTGTCGAACGGGTCGGCGAGGAGCTCGACGTCTGGCTGCTCCCCACCCTCGAGTACACGAAGAGCAACGAGCACGCGTGGAGCGCCGGCACCATCTGGCTGTCGGCAACAACGCTGCTTGCCGTCCTCGACGATCTTGGCCGCTGCGTCGCGACGACGCCGGCGCGCCGACTGGTCTTCCTCAACGGCCACGGCGGCAACAGCGCACTCGTGAACGTCGCAAACCGCGAGCTGCGACTCGCACACGGGCTGATGACCTTTCTCGCTCATCCCGGCGTGCCGCCCGACCAAGGTGGGGTCTCTCCAGCGTCAGAGCTCGGCATGGGTGTGCACGGAGGCACTGACGAGACATCGATCATGCTCCATCTGGCACCCCACCTGGTCGACATGTCGAAGGCCGAGCGGCGAGTGCCCGAGTGGCTCGCCGACAACCGGTACGTTCGCTTCGGCGGACGAGTGAGCTTCGGCTGGCTCAGCAACGACTTCTCGCCCGACGGCTACATCGGCGATCCCACCGCAGCGACCGCCGAACTGGGCGCAACGCTCTTCGAGGGTGCCGTGACGGCCTTCTGTGAGGCGCTGGCCGAGATCGCCCTCTTCGATCCAGGTCGACGCGCATGACCACGCCGGCTTCCGCCGATGCCCGTCACTCGCTGAGGATCGACGGCGCACGCCTGTGGCGGCGTCTCGAGGCACTGGGCGATATCGGCGCAGTCCACGGGCCGAACGGCGAGCGGGGCAGCGCTCGGCTCGCCCTGACCGACGCCGACCGCATGGGACGAGACCTCGTGGTGACGTGGATGCGCGACCTCGGCATGACGGTCGACGTCGATCGCATTGGCAACGTCATTGCTCATCACGCAGGAAGCGATCCAGATGCGGCACCGGTGATGATGGGCTCGCACATCGACACTGTTCGCACCGGCGGTTGGTTCGATGGCAATCTCGGTGTGCTGGGCGGTCTCGAGGTCGTCGAGACGCTCATCGACGCCGGCATCACCACACGCCATCCCCTCGCGGTCGGGGTGTTCACCAACGAAGAGGGGGCCCGATTCGCGCCGGACATGCTCGGAAGCCTCGTGTATGTCGGCGGCATGGGACTCGAGGCGGCGCTCGACGTGCGCGCTGCCGACGACGGGGCGCGCCTCGGCGACGAGCTCGAACGGATCGGATACAGCGGATCCACACCGTGCCCGACGCAGCGGTCTCCGTACGCCTTCGTCGAACTGCACATCGAGCAGGGGCCGGTGCTCGAGGACGAGGACGTCACCATCGGCGTCGTCACCGGCGTACAGGGAATCTCGTGGACCGAACTCACCCTGACGGGGCAGTCGGCGCACGCCGGCACGACGCCGATGCGGCTCCGACGCGACCCGGGCCTCGTCGCGGCCGAGATCGCCGTCGGGGTTCGGCGGATTGCTGCGGAGATGGGTGGCGCACAGGTGGCCACGGTCGGCCGGCTGGAACTGAGGCCGAACCTGGTGAACGTGGTGCCTGCCTCGGTGGTGATGACCGTCGACCTTCGCAACACCGACGAGGGTCTGCTGCAGGAGGCGGAGCGTCAGTTCGTGCGTCTCTGCGACGAGGCCGCACTCAGCGAAGGCGTCGCCGTCGAGCGCCGCCCACTGGCGCGATTCGAGCCCGTCGAATTCGAGGCCTCGATGATCGAACGGGTCGAGCACCATGCGATCGCCCTCGGGCATACGTCACGGCGGATGCCGTCCGGCGCCGGCCACGACGCGCAGATGCTCGCCCGCGTGTGCCCCACTGCGATGATCTTCGTACCGAGTGTCAACGGCCTGTCGCACAACATCGCCGAGTACACCAAGCCCGAGCACATTCAGGCCGGTGGCGACGTGCTGCTGCAGACCGTGCTCTCGCTGGCCGGCTAGGCCTACCCACGACGCGACGAGGGGGCCGGCATTCGCCGGCCCCCTCGCAACGTGCACTCAGGCGACGGGCGGGTCAGCGACCCGGTGCGCCCTCGCAGTACTGGTTGTCGAACAGTCCCTCGATGCTGTCATTGATCTCGACACCCTGCTCGGCGTAGATCGGGGCCAGCAGGTCGTACATCGCCTGCACCTTGCCCGGGTCGAGCGAGCAGTACGTGCCGTCGGGGCTGTTGGCGCCGATCCCCTTCTCCTCGAGCAGCGCGATGCCAGCGGCATTGAGCTCCTTGCTGAGGCCCCAGAATCCGTCGTGGGTGGCGTTGATCTCGATCATTGCGTCCATGACAGGAGTGGGGTCGTTGTAGAAGTCGATCCAGGCCTGGGCCATCTTCGGCACGAGCAGCTTCAGGCAGTCCGAGAGCTCGGCGGCCTTGGCCTGCGTCATCGTGATGGCAGCGGGGTAGTTGTCGAACCCGATCTCGCCAACGGTGTAGAACGAGACGTCAGCAGGCGCCCCGTCCTTCCAGGCGATCTCGTTCTCGTACTTGTACACCTCGTTGGTGGCAAAGCCCTGCTGGAAGATCGAGCCTGACTCGGCGACCCACTTGGCGTCCGAGCCGTCGTAGCTCGGGTTGCTCTGCTCGGCAGTCATGTAGCCCTTGCCGATCATGTAGTCGATGTACGACACGCCGGGGAAGTGCAGCACCGTTGCGCCGGTGCCGGCAATGTCCTCAGGCTTCTGGATGTCGTACTGGGCCGGGTCCCACATCACCATCTGCGGGTCCTTGTCGAGCGTCTTCATGATTGCCACGAGCCCGAGCGAGGACTCCTTGATCACGTCGGCGATGCCGATGTACGCCATGTCGGCTTCGCCGTCGACGAGCACCGAGCTGTTGGCCTTGTCGAACTTGATCGTGGTGATCTCGATCTCCTTCAGGCCGCCAACGGCGTACTGCTCCTGCACGGCGCCGCGGTACGACACCGTGGCCTTGTCGGCGGTGCCGTTCGGGCCGATGAGCTGGTAGGTGCCGCCATGCTCGAGCTCGGGGAACCAGTCGGTCTGGATCGTCAGCTTCTCCGGGCACACGTTGCCGCCGTCGCCGCCGTCGCCGCCCTCGTCACCGCCGCCGCACGCGACGGCAAATGATCCGAGGGCTACGACCGCGAGTACTGCGGTGCTCCTGCTTGCCTTCATGTATGTCCTCCCCTTGGTGGTTGTGGTGACCAGTGATGGCTACGAGCGCTTGCGGGCTGACTCGTGCCAGTTACGGATGGCCCTGGTCGTGATCCATCCGACGATCAGGAACATCACGACGCCGAACACCGACGCAACGATGGTCCCGGCGAACATCTCCGGCCGCTCCGACGCCTTCTGCTGGCGCGTGCGGATGTAGTAGCCGATGCCCTTGTCGCCCTTGACGAAGAAGAAGTCGGCGACGATTGATCCGATGACGGCGCCGCCTGAGGCGATGCGCACGCCGGTCATCATGGCGGGGAGAGCGCTCGGCAGTTCGAGCTTCCAGAGCCGGGTCATGCGGCTCACGCTGTTGAGCGTGAAGAGGTCGTGGTAGAGGTGATCCGTCGACTGGAGGCCGAATAGCGTGTTGGTGATCACCGGGAAGATGGCAATGAGAATCGTCACCACGAGCCGAACGCCGAGTTCCTCGCCGAACAGCTGGGTGAGCAGTGGGGTGATGGCGAGGATGGGCACCGTCTGCAGCACGACGGCGTAGGGGAAGAACGCTCGCTCGAGCCCCTTCGAGAGATTCATGACGACGGCGAACAGGGTTCCCATGATCACGGCAATCGCCAGTCCGAGCAGGGTGACCTTCACGGTCGGCCACATGTACCCGAGGATCGGCCGGAGCCCATTGACGGCGTCGGTGATCGGCAGGAAGCCGTCGGTGACCACTTCGTGTGGGAACGGCAGCGCATTGCGGCGCTGCGTGTCGTTGTCGAAGTTGAAGGCGCTGTACAGGTACCAGGCGCCGATGAACGCAACGAAGGTGATGATCGGCGGGATCAGGGTCGCGATCCGCGACTCGCCTCGCTCGCTTCCGTGCGCGACTGCCGGCGCTGGGGCGGCGTCGAGATCGTCGAGTCCGTCCGGCATGCGGGTGGCCTCGTGCAGCGCGGTCATGAGTGTGCATCCTTCAGATCGGCGCTGATCTTGCCGCAGAGTTCTGCGAACTCTGCCTCGTAGCGCAGGTCGTGCCGGCGGGGGAATGGGAACGGCACGGCGTAGTCGCCGATGATCCGTCCTGGCCGCGCCGACATCACGATGACCCTCGTCGACAGGTACACCGCCTCCTGGATGCTGTGGGTGATGAACAGGCCCGCAAATCGCTCGGTCTGGAACAGGCTGAGCAGTTCGTCGTTGAGGCGCTCGCGCGTGATCTCGTCGAGCGCTCCGAATGGCTCGTCGAACAGGAAGACCTTGGGACGCAGCACGAGCGACCGCGCCAGTGAGCAGCGCATCTTCATGCCACCCGAGAGCTGCTTGGGATACTTGTTCTCGTGACCGACCAGGTTGACGAGCTCGATGGCCTGCTGTGCCGCTGTGGCTCGCTCGTCCTTGCCCATGCCCTGCAGCTCGGCATTGAGCTCGACATTGCGGCGCACGGTGCGCCACGGAAGGAGCGTGGGATCCTGGAAGACGTAGCCGATGCTCGATCGGTCGACGTCGCACGTGCCGCCGGTGTGGGGCTGCAGCCCGGACGCGATGCGCAGCAGCGTGCTCTTGCCGCACCCTGAGGGGCCGACGACGGTGACGAACTCACCGGAGCGCACGTCGAAGCTCACGTTGTCGACGGCGTGCGTGCCGTCGGGGAACACCATCGACAGGCCGCGGAAGCTCAGCAGGGCCCCGCTGGCCGGCGGTGAACCGGTACCGCTCGGCGAACTGACCGTCGACGTCATCATTCCCCCTGACCATACGACACCGCCGTGGTGGCGCTGTGCCTTCCCCATGTCTGCTGCGTGAACTTTTTGTCCGATCGGCCGGGTCCTGCAGGCACGTCAGCGACTACCAGAACCTAGCCGCGCCGTGGGGGCCGCGAGTGCCGCCGTCATGGGCCCGTGGGCGGCACGAGCACTCCCGCCCTGATGACAGTCCGCCGAGTCGGCGCCTCGGCGATCGCCTGGCGGATCGTGCGGGCTGGCAGGGCGACAAGGTCGGCAGCATCGCCCGGCGACGTGCCGGCCGGGCGGAGGCGCATCGCCCTGCGTACGCAGTTCGACACGGCGGAGAACGCGTCGTCGGGCAGTTGGTGCGCTGCCATGACCATCAGCGCCGCAGTCTCGAGGCAGTCACCACGACCCATCGGATTGAACGGGTCCTGCAAGTTGTCCCAGCCTGCCGCCACGTTCACCCCGCCCGACCGGAGCACTGACACCGGCGCGATTGCCCGGGGTACCGCGTGCGGGTGCTCACGACCCTGCAGGTAGAGGTTCGACGACGGCAGTGCAACCACGTTGACGTCAGCCTCGGCGAGCATCGCCGCGATCCGCTGCTGCGCTGCAACCGGCATCATCGACAGGCTGACGCAGTGACTGGCGGTGACACTCTCGCTGAATCCGGTCGCACGTACCCGCTCGGCGAGCAGCGCGAGCGTCGACCGATCAGGATCGGTGTGCTCGTCGGTGTGGAGATCGACGGGCACCCCGCAGTCGGCTGCGATCGCCAGGAACTCCTCGAGTGCCGATTCTGGCGACGGGTCGAGATGCGGGCACCCGCCGACCAGGTCGGCGCCGGCCGCGAGCGCGTCGCGGAGCCTGGAGCGCTGGTCGGCGCCCTCGGCCCCGCAGATCGGCCAGTCGGAGAGCGCCACGATCTCGATGTCGACGACGTCGCTGACCCGACGTCGGGCCTCGACGACGCCCTGCAGCGCAGCGAGGCCGTTGTCGTGCCGCACATCGACGTGCGTGCGGATGTGCGTGGCGCCGTGCCGGGCAATGGTGCGGGCCGCCCGCTCGGCACGATCAGCGGTGCCGTCGACAGTGATGAGATGGGCGTGTCGCATGATGCCGTCGATTGCGCCCATCAGGTCGCCGGAGGGATTCGGCACCAGTTCCGACAGGTAGGCCTTGTCGAGGTGGGCGTGCGCTTCGGCCATGGCGGGCAGCAGGAGGTCGCCCCCGAGATCGTGGACGACGTCGCCCGCCGCCGGCGTCCCGCCGTGGGCCACGACCACGCCGTCGACGATGCGCACTCCGCAGGTGGTGCCGTCGGCGAGCAGTGCATTGCTGAGGAAGAGAGGTGGAACGCCGTGCATGGTGCGAGGGTAGAGGCTCGGCATCACTCGCCCCGACGGGCGTCGCGACCACCGTCGAGAGCGATGCCTCAGGAGCCGCCAGCGAGCGCCACGCGAGCTCGAGGATCGGCAGCGCCGGCCCAGAAGCCCTCGCTGTCGCGGACGATCACGTGCGCGTGTCCGAACTCGTCGTCGTAGGCGGGACGGGTCTCGACGCGATGGCCTCGGGCGGCGAGTGCAGCCGCCCAGTCGCCGGGCGCGTGTCCCTCGACCGTCAGCGTGGGACCCTGGTGCGAGGTCCATGTGTCGAATCCGGTCACGGGGCCCTGCAAGGCCCACCGGCCGGCGTAGACCGCCTCGGCAGGAGAGCTCCCGTGCACGAAGAGGCGTGTGAGGATCTGCAGCAGGATCTGCGGCTGGGCGTCGCCGCCCATGGTGCCGAGCACCGCCGCAAGGTTGCCGTCATGCGTGGCGAGCAGCGGCGACAGCGTGTGCGGCGGCCGTGCACCAGGTCGGATCTCGGCAGGGTGCCCCTCGTCGATCGAGAACCCGAGACCGCGGTTGTGCAGGTTGATGCCGGTGGTCGGCTCGACGAGGTGCGAGCCGAATCCGGCCGCGTTCGACTGGATGAGCGAGACGCCGTTGCCGGCGTCGTCGACGGTGCACAGGTAGGTGGTGTCGCCGGGTGCCGTCGCAGTGCCCAGCGTCGACGCTGACTCGCCGACGAGATGCCGACGGCTCGAGATGGCGTCGAGCAGCGACCTGCCGTCGGCGCCCTCGTGCAGGACCGCTGGCCGGTCGAAGCCGGCGGCTTTCGCCGACTCGACGAGCAGGTGCGCCCATCGCTCGTCGTCGGGGTCTCCTGGCAAAGTGCCCTCTGCTGCGAGCAGCTCGGCGAGGAGTGCGCCGCCCAGGGCCAGATAGCCCTGCGAATTCGGCGGCACGGTGTGCAGGCGCACGCCGAGCACGTCGACGGCGAGCGACTCGACCCAGTCGACGCCCGGCGACGCAAGATCGGCCTCGCCGAACCACCCGTCTCCCATCCTGCGTAGGCCTGTGCCGAAGTCGCCGAGGTAGAAGGCATCACGCCCGCCTGATGCCACGGCGCGGAGCGCCGCGGCAACGCCGGGCCGCCGTACCCGGGCGCCGGGCCGGAGTGCTTGGGAGGCGACTTCAGTGAGTGCGCTCCGAGATGCTGCGTCCAGCGATGCAACGGCGCCGACCAGCAGCGGGCTCGCTGGAAAGCCATGCTCGGCGAGGTCGACTGCTGGTTGGAAGAGCTCGTCGAGGGGAAGCCGAGCGAATCGACGGTGCAGCGCCACCCAGCCGTCGACGCACCCGGGAACCGTGACCGACCTGATGTCGTGTCGGAACGGCATGTGCCTGCGGCCGCCGGCTCGCAGTGACGCAGCCGATGCGCCTGAGCCGGCTCGTCCGCTGGCGTTGAGGCAGTGCACGTCTCCGTCGATGTGCACGATCGCAAAGAGGTCGCCGCCCATGCCGCACAGGTGCGGTCCAGTGACGGCGAGCGCAGCATTGGCGGCGATCGCCGCATCCACCGCATTGCCGCCGAGCGCCAGTGCGCGAAGCCCAGCCTGCGTGGCGAGGCGATCGGCGCTGGCCACCATGTGCCGCAACGATCGGACAGTGTTGAACGGCGGACTCAGTGCCACTCGCCACGCTCCTCGAGCACAGCGCGGAGCACCGCAGGCTTGTCGGTCATCAGCCCGTCGACGCCGAGGTCGAGCAGTCGGCGCATCTCGTCGGCGTCGTCGATCGTCCAGACGTGGACCTGGAGGCCGCGCCCATGCGCACGGTCGACGAAGCGCCGGTCGACGACCGTCACCGGCCCTTGCCTGACCGGCACCTGGGCGGCGTGCGCCCCTCTGTTGAGCCCATGGCCCGGCAGGCCGATGCGCAGCGACACGACGCCCAACGGACCGAGTGAGGTGCACAGCCCGCCGTCGAATGCCGCACGGAGCCGGCGCAGCCGGCGGTCGTCGAACGCTCCGACTGCGACGCGCTGCACCGCAGCACAGCGACGCAATGTCGATGCGAGCGCGTCAACGGCAGCGTCCGACTTGCAGTCGATGTTCACTCGCAGGTCGGGCCACGCGCCGAGGAGGTCTTCGAGCAGCGGGATCGGGGCCACACCGTTGACCCGCGCGTGCTGCACCTCACTCCACGGCATCGAGCTGATGCGCCGCGGGATGCCGCACGTGCGGGTGAGGTCGTCATCATGGAACGCCACGAGGACGCCATCCGCCGTGACATGGACGTCGGTCTCGACGTAGCGGTATCCGAGACCAACCGCATACTCGAAGGCGGTCATCGTGTTCTCCGGGGCGTCGCTTGCCCCACCACGGTGGGCCCAGGCGATTGGCCCATGCCATTCCAGATAGGGGTGAGGAGCGGCTGGCATTGCCTCCAGTATCGTCGGCGGCATGGCATCGAGTGAACCGTCAGCGTCCATCGTCGTGCGGTCGCCGTATGACGGCTCAGTGATCGGCGAGGTGCCGTCGATGACCGCCGGCGATGTCGAGCGTGCTGTCAGCACTGCGCGGCAGGCGCTGGGCGTGCCGCTGCCGCTGTGGAGGCGGGCCGAGATCCTCGATCGTGCCGCTGCGCGCCTCGCCGAGCGGCGCGAGGAGTTCGCGCAGATCATCGCCCGCGAGGCCGCAAAGCCGATCAAGACGGCGCGGGTCGAGGCCGAGCGGGCCGTCGGCACGTTCCAGTTCTCGGCTGCCGAGGCCCGAAAGCTCGGCGGAGAGATGATCCCCCTCGATGCCATCCCTGCTGGCGAGGGCAAGATCGGGTTCACGCTGCGCGTCCCCATCGGGGTCGTGGGCGCGATCGCGCCGTTCAATTTCCCGCTCAACCTCGTCGCACACAAACTCGGGCCTGCCATCGCTGCTGGATGCCCGGTAGTGCTGAAGCCGGCATCGCAGACGCCCTTCAGTTCGCTGGCGCTCGCGTCGATGCTGGTCGACGAGTGCGGACTTCCAGCCGAGTACCTGCAGGTGGTCACAGGGAGCGGCAGCGTCGTCGGCAACGCACTCGTCGACCATCCCGATGTCGCGCTCATCACCTTCACCGGATCGCCAGAGGTGGGGTGGGACATCAGGGCCCGTGCCCCGCGCAAGCGCGTTGGCCTCGAACTCGGCAACAACGCCCCGGTCATCATCGAGCCCGACGGCGACTGGAGGACGGCGGCGGCGAAGATCAAGATCGCCGGGTTCAGCCATGCAGGGCAGAGTTGCATCAGCACACAGCGGGTGCTGGTGCACTCGTCGATTGCCGAGATGTTCACTGCCGAGCTCGTCCGCCATGTCGAGTCCCTCGTCGTCGGCGACCCGCTCGACGAGTCGACTGACGTCTCGGCGCTCATCTCGCGCAGCGAGACCGAGCGCGTCCAGGAGTGGATCGACGAGGCTCGTGCCGCCGGCGCCGTGATCGCCGCTGGCGGCGGGCCCGGTGCCGACGGGGTGCTGCGGCCCACGGTCATCACGCACGCGACGCCCGACATGAAGGTGTGCGCCCTCGAGGTGTTCGGCCCGGTCGTCGCAATCCAGGCGTACGACGACCTCGACAGTGCCATCGCGCTCGCCAACGACACCCGCTACGGCCTGCAGGCCGCCGTGTTCACCAGCAACATCGCGACGGCGATGAAGGCGGTCCGGTCGCTCGACTTCGGCGGGGTGCTCGTCAACGAGGTCCCCACGTGGCGAGCCGATCAGCAGCCGTATGGCGGCCTGCGCGACAGCGGCAACACACGCGAAGGCCCGGCATTCAGCATCAAGGAGATGACCGAGATCCGGATGGTCGTCATCTCCTGACCGGCCGTTGGGCAGCGCCCGTCGGCCGGGATCGGCGTGCTAGATGGTGCGCCCGCTCGACGCCCAGTACTCGTCCTTCAGGAGTCGCTTGTAGAGCTTGCCGGTCGGGTGTCGCGGCAGCTCGACGCGGAAGTCGACGCTGCGAGGGCACTTCACGTCGGCGAGGTGGCTGCGGCAGTAGGCGATGAGCTCGGCGGCGAGGGCGGCCGCCTCGTCCGGCGACTCCGGCATCGCCACCGGCTGCACGACGGCCTTCACCTCCTCGCCGAACTCGTCGTTGGGCACCCCGAACACGGCTACGTCGATCACCTTCGGATGGGAGACCAGGATGTTCTCAGCCTCCTGCGGGTACACGTTCACGCCTCCGGTGATGATCATGTAGGCCTTCCTGTCGGTGAGGAAGAGGAAGTTGTCGTCGGTGAGGTAGCCGACGTCGCCGAGCGTGCTCCAGGGCTGGCTGGGGTGCCGTGAGCCTCGCGTCTTCGCGGGGTCGTTGTGGTACTCGAACTGCGCCCCGCCCTCGAAGTAGATGGTGCCGCTCTCCCCGCGGGCGACCTCTTCGCCGTCGTCGCCACAGACTCTGACGGTGCATCCGATCGGCGTGCCGACCGTTCCGGGGTGAGCGAGCCACATATCGCTGTTGCAGTACACGAATCCATTGCCCTCGGTGCCCGCGTAGTACTCGTGGATCTTCGGTCCGAACCACTCGATCATCTGCTGCTTCACCTGCACGGGACATGGCGCCGCAGCATGGATGACGCACTCGAGGCTCGTCACGTCGTGCCGCTCGCGCTCCGACGGGTCGAGCTTCAGCATCCGCACGAACATCGTCGGCACCACCTGCGAATGCGTCACCCGATGGCGCTGCACTAACTCGAGGTAGTGCGAGGGTTCGAAGTGCTCCATTGCCACGACAGTGGCCCCAAGCTGGGTCATCGCGAGGCAGAACCGAAGAGGAGCCGCGTGGTAGAAGGGCGCCGGCGAGAGATAGACGCTGTCGGCGCTGGCGGCGAAGAGCATCTGCAGGAGCGGCATCACCCCGCTCGGCGTCGACTCGAGCGGACGAGCCTCGAACGACCGCGTGACTCCCTTGGGCTGTCCTGTGGTGCCAGACGAGTACAGCATGTCCATGCCGGCGACACGCTCGCCGGGGAGCGGCGTGGATGGCTGTGCTCCCACCGCTGCCTCGTAGGACTCGTGGCCTGACACGACTCCGTCGAGCATCAGCCGGAGGCCGACTCCCGGTGTCGCGGCAGCAATCTCGGACGCCTGCTCGGCCTTGTGCGCCGAGGTGATGAACACCTTCGCTGCACAGTCATTGACGATGTACGCGAGCTCGGCACTCGTCAGCCTGCTCGATGCGCAGGTGTAGACGGCACCGGCGTAGTGGCACCCCCAGACCACCTCCAGGTAGCGGTCGTGATTCTCCATGCAGATGGCCACATGGTCGCCCGGCTGCACGCCCGCAGCGCGCAGCAAATGGCTGAGTCTGTTCGCTGCTGCATCGAGCTCGGCGAATGTCTGGGTGAATCCGCTGCCGCCCATGATGAGTGCGGGCTTGTCGGCACTGGTGTCGAGATGCGCTCCGGGGAACATGGCCGGACGGTATCGCACGGTACCTTCGCCCCATGGAACTGGCCGATCGGTTTGCCGTCGAGCTCCGTGCCGAGGGCGGAGCGCAGCGGCTCGACGTGCTGGCAGCACTGATCGGCGCCACGCTGGCCGGCTCCGCCAATGCGGTCGACGAGGCGCTTGGCACACTCGACGAACTCGCCGCATCCGTTGAACCGACATTCCCGGGCGTGCTGGCGGCTCTCTTCGCCAGCGGTCGGCTCCGCGGCAACAGCGTCGACTATGCCGACCCGCGCAACTCGTACCTCCACGAGGTGCTTCGACGCGGTCTCGGCATCCCGATCACCCTCAGCGTCTGTGCGATCGAGGTGGGTCGCAGGATCGGGATCGTGGTCGACGGGGTGGGACTGCCCGGACATTTCATTGTGCGCTCGGGACCTCTCTATGCGGATCCCTTCAACGGCGGACGTACGTTCCGATCGGAGGCCGTGGAGGGCGAGTGGCAGCGGCAGGTGGGGCAGCGGCGCCACCTCGACCCCGCGATGCTGGCGGCCACGTCGCCGCGCTTGATCGCGTTGCGGATGCTGAACAATCTCCGCAACACGCTCGTGGCCGGGAGCGATCCGCTCGCGCTTGCCGGCCTCGTCCGGTTGCGCAGCGCGTTCCCGGAACTCGCCCACGAGGAGCGAGAGCACATTCGCTGGATGCGACACTGGAACTGACATGACGACGCTGGCAGCACCCCACCCGATCGAGACACCGGTCCATCCAGTCGGCCGGTGGTCGACCGTGATCCCTGGAGGGCGCCTCGACCCCGGCCTGCCGGTCGAGTGCTGGTACCCGGCGACTGACGACAGCGGACCTCCGGCCGATTACGAGGTGCTGCCCGGCATCACGCTTCGCTCTGCGATCGCGGTCGACGGCGTGCCTGTCGCGCCTGGGATGTGGCCGGTCATCGTGTTCTCGCACGGACGCACCGGCACGAGCATCGCCTACTCGTCGCTGTGCGAGGCGCTCGCTGGGCGGGGCTGCATCGTGGTGGCGCCACTCCACCGAGGCGACGCGCTTGCCGACTGGCTGTCGGGCACCCAGGTCGACGATCGCACGAACGAGGCAAATCGGGTCGCTGACGCCCTCCATGTCATCGACGCACTCGAGGCCGGTCTCCGACTGGTCGAATCATCGGCAGACGTCGACATGTCTCGGCTCGTGCTCGCCGGACACTCATACGGCGCGTACACGGCATTCGCGCTGGCAGCCCCCGAATCCCACCCGGTGTCGGCGGCCGGGCGGAACGCGCCGAGCGCCGTGATCGGGTTCCAGCCGTACACGAGGATGCTGTCCGACGACCTCCTGGCAGGCGTGCGGGCGCCGACGCTCATCGTCGCGTCAGAGGCCGATCGGACGACGCCGCCGGCCACCGATGCCGACAGACCGTGGGCTCTCGTGCCGTCGACGCCGTCGTGGCGCCTCGATCTGCTCGGCGCAGGGCACCAGGCAGCGAGCGACACCGCGCTCTATGCGGAACTTGCGGACATGGTGCCCGAGCTTCCCGACGTGGTCCGCGCCTATCTTGCCGCTGCCGTCGACCAGCTCCCGGAGGGGCAGACGTGGCGCGACGTGATGCGCACGCAGGTGTCCGTCGCCTGGGACTTCATGCACGCTGCGTGGTCGTTCGATCCCGAGGCCGGAACCGGCTTCCCGCTCCACGACTCGGCACGCCTCACCCGCCGCACCGTCTGACCTGCCCGCCGGCCGCGCCGCCACGCAGTCGGGCACGATCCCTCGCTCAGCCCGCTGCCTCGTTACTCTGCCGAGGACGTGCAGTGGCTGCCGACAGGCAGTCGCACCGGCACGACTGAGCGGCTCACGGGGGTTCACATGGCACTGCTGGAGACGTCTGCGATCACGGACGAGGAGCGTGTGACAGCGCTCGCCGACGCGCTGCTTCGCGATGTGCCGCCGAGGTCCGCGTCAGCGTCCGAGTTCCTCGGCGCGCAGTTCGACCGGGGGCTCGCGTGGGTGCACTTCCCTGAAGGACACGGCGGACTCGGCCTCAATCCGAAACTGCAGAAGGCCGTCGACGAGCGCCTGTTCGCCGCAGGGGCGCCGAACCCCGTCTACCGGAATCCGATCGGCCACGGCATGTGCGGGCCGACCGTGGTGGCCTGGGGCACCGAGGATCAGAAGCGGAGATACCTGCGGCCCCTCTTCACAGGTGAGGAGATCTGGTGCCAGCTCTTCAGCGAACCCGGCTCGGGCAGCGATTTTGCCGGGCTGTCATCGCGAGGGGTCCGCGACGGCGATGAGTGGGTGGTGAACGGCCAGAAGGTGTGGACCACGCTGGCGCACCTGTCGCGGTGGGGGCTGCTGGTCGTGCGCACCGACTCGGAGGCTGTCAAGCACGCTGGACTGACGGCGTTCGTCGTCGACATGCACGATCCAACCGTTGAGGTCCGCCCACTCCGGCAGATGACCGGCGAGGCCGAGTTCAACGAGGTCTATTTCACCGAGACCCGCATTCCGTCGACGGAGATGCTCGGTGCGCCCGGCGACGGGTGGCGAGTGAGCCTGACGACGCTCATGAACGAGCGCGTGTCGATCGGCGGCGCAATACCCCAGAAGGGCTCGGGAACGATCGCCCATCTCATGGCGGCCTGGGCCGCCGCACCGGACTGGCGGCGCGACGCTGCCACGCGCGACCGGGTGGTCCGCCTCTGGGCGCGCGCCGAGACGCTGCGGCTGACGAACATCCGCGCCAACCAGATGCGACGCATGGGCGATCCGGGCCCCGAGGGGAGCATCGGCAAGATGGCATCCGCCGAGCTCAACAAGGCGATCTACGAGTGCCTCGTCGACCTTCTCGGCGCCGAGGGCATGCTCTACGGCACCTACGCCATGGTGAGACCCGAGCATGCAATGGAGTACGCCACGCCTCAGAAGGCCTTCCTCCGGAGCAGGGCCAACTCGATCGAGGGCGGCACCACCGAGGTCATGCGGAACATCCTCGGCGAGCGGGTACTCGGCCTGCCCGGTGATGTGCGCGTCGACCGCGAGGTGCCGTGGAGCAAGGTGCCACGCAACTAATTGCTCGCGCTCGACAGTCCTAGCCGCGCAGCAGCACGCCGGTGAAGAGCGCGGCGACCGACGTCACGGCACCGAGCGCCCCGCCGAGTGCCAGCGCAAGGCGAGTCGAGCCCAGCGAATGCACTGCGACAAATGCGCCTGACGCCATTCCGAGAGCGAGATGGGCGAGCGCCGTGGCCAAGGCGTCGCCCGACATCGAGGTCACATCGATGTCGATCAGGTTCCAGATGCCGGTGACGACGACGATGCCGAAGGCGGGCCACGCCGTGCGGGCGAATGCCCGGGCAACCGCGCGGATCGCTGTCGGGGCCTCCCGGCGAAGCGTCGGCACGATGCCGGCAAGGGCGAACTGACCGCCCACCCAGACCGCTGCGGCCAGCACGTGGACGAAGAGTCGGATGGTCTCAAGCGTGGGCGTGATCACGCAACGAGGTTAGGTCGCCGCTCAGGGCGTGCCGAGTGACCGGAGCACTTCGCTCGCTGCGAGTGCCCGGTCGTCGAACGCAGCAGACGCCACCGACGATCCGCCGAGAAGAGCCGCCGCAGCGCTGCCGATCGCGGACTGGAGATCGCGTAGATGCCTCGGGGGAGGGAAGTACTCGTCTTCGTCGGTGACGCGCACCACCTCGACACCCTGCGTCGGAGCGAGGAAGGAGATGATCTCGTCGACGAGCTCCTCGGGCGCTGACGCACCTGCAGTGACGCCGACGATGCCGTTGAGACTGTCGGGCAGCTCGGCCACCGTGTTCACGCGGTGCACTGCACTGCATCCGGCCTCGATGGCGAGTTTCTCGAGTGCCCTCGTGTTGGAGGAGTTGGACGACCCGATGACGATGATGGCGTCGCATCGGGGAGCCATTGCCATGAGCGCAGACTGGCGGTTGGTGGTGGCGAAGCAGAGATCGCTGCGGCCCGGCGACCAGACATCGGGGTAGCGCTCCCGGACTGCGACCGCCACGCCTTCCCAGTCGCGGTGCGAGAGCGTGGTCTGGGCGAGCAGCGCAACAGGCTCGCCGAAGTCGGGGAGTGCGGCGACCTCGGCGACGCTCTCCACGCGCGAGATCGCCTGCGGCGCGACTGCCATGGTGCCGACTGCTTCCTCGTGCCCCTCGTGGCCGACGTAGACGATGCGGTAGCCCTTCCCGGCTCGCACCTTCACCTCGTGGTGCACCTTGGTGACCAGCGGACAGACCGAGTCGACGACGTAGCTGCCCCGAGCGCGTGCGGCGGTCACCACCTCGGGTGCCGAGCCGTGCGCCGACAGCATGATCGGACGGCCCTCCGGCACATCGGCGATGTCGTCGACGAACACCACGCCACGGGCCTCGAAACGCTGGACGACGATCTTGTTGTGCACGATCTCGTGGTAGCAGTACACGGGTGGGTCGAAGGTGCGCACCATCCACGCGAGTGCCTTGATCGCCATCTCGACGCCGGCGCAGAAGCCGCGGGGCTCGGCGAGCAGCACACGGTCGACCGTCACGATGGCGAGGCTACCGGCGCCTCGCGGGTGCCCGCCGATAGCCTCGGAGCGATGGCACTCCCGGTGGTCGCATCCGTGCTCCCCGGTTCGCCGGCGGAGGCAGCAGGGCTCGTCGTCGGCGATCAGGTGACGGCCATCAACGGCATGGTGCCACGCGATGTCATCGAGTGGCGCATGGCAGCCGACGAGCCTGAGGTCGTGCTCGAGCTCCGACGTGGCGGCCTCGACACCGTCGTGCAGGTTGCCAAGCGAGCAGGCGAGCCGCTCGGTGCCGAGGTCTCGAGCGCGCTGTTCGACCGCGTGCGGACATGCGACAACCACTGCGAGTTCTGCTTCATCTACCAGTTGCCGAAGGGACTCCGGAAGAGCCTGTACCTGAAGGACGACGACTACCGGCTGAGCTTCCTCTACGGCAACTTCACGACGCTCACCAGGTTCACCGAGGCTGATCTCGAGCGGGTGGTCTCTGAGCGACTCTCGCCGATCAACGTCAGCATCCATGCAGTCGACCCAGAGGTGCGGTCGGCGATGCTCCGCAATCCGAGGGGCGGCATGAGCCTTCGGTGGCTCCGTCAGCTGCTCGACCACGGCATCGCCGTACGCGGGCAGATCGTGCTGTGCCCCGGCATCAATGACGGACTCGTGCTCGAGCGCACGCTCGCCGGCATCCTCGACGAGTTTCCCGAACTGCAGTCGCTTGCAGTGGTGCCCCTCGGTATCAGCCGCTTCAACCCCGAGGCGGCGATGCGCGCCCACACCGCAGCCGAGGCCGAGGCCGTGCTCGATGCAGTCCACCGGTGGCAGGACGTCTTCCTCCGCGTCCTCGGTCGACGGCTCGTCTTCGCCGCCGACGAGTACTACCTGATGTGCGGGCAGCCGTTTCCACCCGCCGAGTGCTACGACGACTTCGACCTTCACGAGGACGGCGTTGGCATGGCGCGCACGTTTGAGCGCGAGTGGCACGGCATCGCCGACGAGGTCGTCGGCACACGAGCAGGCTTCTTCTCGTGGGTCGACGGCGCTCCGCCAGAGGGCTACCGGGCGCCGCGCAATCCGGCCGGCGACACGGGGCTCCACGCTGCTCGCAACGACGGGCCAACGCGTGTGGCCATCTCTGCGCGCCGCAACGCACCGGTGGGCATCCTCACCGGTGAGTACGGTGCTCGAGTGCTCGCTCCGCTCGTCGCAGAGCTCGGCCGATCGGACGTCAGGATCATCCCCGTGCGAAATGACTTCTTCGGCGGCAACACGGCCGTGACAGGGCTGATGGTGGGAGCCGATCTCGCCGTCGTGCTGTCCGCCGAGCCGCACGGGCATCGCTACCTCCTGCCCGATGTGTGCCTCAGCGAGGGCCGGTTCCTGGATGGCATGACGCCTGCCGACCTGCCCCGACCCGTCGACGTCGTCCCAGCCGACGGTTATGCCCTCCGGTCGGCGCTCGAACTCGACGGCGCCAGTCGCGTGCCGAGGGAGGATCGATGAGCGAGGCAGGACTTCCCTCCGTCGTCGTCGTCGGCCGTCCGAACGTCGGAAAGAGCACGCTGTTCAACCGCATCGTCGGCGAGCAGGCTGCCATCGTCGAGAACAGGCCGGGGGTGACGCGTGACCGCAAGTCACTCGAGGCCGAGTGGCTGGGCACGCGGTTCCTCATCGTCGACACCGGCGGCTGGCTTCCGGGTGGATCCGAACTCGACGAGAAGGTGAGTCGGCAAGTTGAGGCTGCGGTTCGAGACGCCACTGTCGTGCTCTTCGTGGTCGACGCCTCAGTCGGGCTGACCGACGACGACCAGGCCGTCGCTCAGTGGCTGAGGAAGATGGGCATTCCGGTGCTCGTCGTGGCGAACAAGGCCGACAACGACCGTCGCGAGAACGAGCGCTGGGAGTTCATGGCGCTCGGCCTCGGCGAGCCGGTGCCCGTGAGTGCGCTCCACGGTCGCCGCGCCGGCGACCTGCTCGACGAAGTGATCGCCCGCCTCCCGTCACTCGACGATGCCGCGACTGCCGAGACCGGGGTGACAGAGGCAACCGGTGACGCCGAGGCTGCCCCGCTGTGGCATCCCGATGACGAGCCGCCGCGTGTGGCGATCGTCGGGCGTCCCAACGTCGGCAAGAGCACGCTCTTCAACCGACTCGTGGGCGAGGACCGCTCTGTCGTCCACGACATGGCGGGCACTACGCGCGACTCGATCGACACGCTCGTCGAGACTCCTGACGGGCCGATCGTGTTCGTCGACACGGCTGGCATGCGCCGAAGGAGCAGGATCGACGACTCAGCCGAGTACTACAGCATGGTGCGCGCGCTGCGCGCCATCGACGACGCCGACATCGCACTGCTCGTCATCGACGCCACCGAGGGCGTGACCAGCCAGGACCAGCGGCTCGCCGAGCGAGTCGACGCGTCCGGCTGCCCGATCGTGGTGATGCTCAACAAGTGGGAGCTTGTCGACGATGCCGACGACAGGGCAGCGATCACTGCCGAACTCGAGCGGAAGCTCTACTTCGTCGGGGATTCGCCGGTGCTCAAGATCTCGGCGCTCACTGGCAAGGGCGTGCACAAGCTGCGTCCGGTACTCCAAGAGGCGATCGAGCAGTACCGCCGGCGCGTGCCCACCCGTGACGTCAATCGCGTGATCGCCGATGCGCAGCAGCGACAGCCAGCCGGCCACGGCCTCCGAGTCCTCTACGCCTTGCAGGGCGCCACCGATCCGCCGACGTTCACGCTCTTTGCGAATCGCGAGCTGCCGGCTACCTATCTTCGATACCTCGAGCGGAGCATCAGGGAGGCATTCGGACTCGGTGCGACGCCGATCAAGCTGCGTGTCAGGAAGAGGAGCGAGTGACATGCCGTGGTGCGAGGACTGCGCCCGCTATCTGGCACCCTCGGGTGTCCGCGCTGACGGCACGTGTCCCTCGTGCGGCCGATCTCTCGAGTCGCAGCGGCCTGTCGAACGCGTGAGCAGCCGGTCGCTCGACCTTCGGCGCCTGGCGGCGGGCGCCGACGGCGACCGAGACAGCACGGCGGCGCCATGGCACTTCAAGCTGCTGGTCGCCATGCTCGTTGCCTACCTCGGCTGGCGGGTGATCGACCTCTTCACGGGATAGCATCTGCCGCCGGTCGACGGGCTGTGGCGCAGCTTGGTTAGCGCGCTTGTCTGGGGGACAAGAGGTCGTGGGTTCGAATCCCGCCAGCCCGACCACACCCCGCACGGAGATCGCCCGCCGTGACGAAGAGCGGCGACGCTGCTGCGAGTCGCCGCCAGACAGGGTGCCCTAGCGGCTCGCGCGAGGCACCGGTAGTCTCTCGGGGTGCATTTCCGGCCCCTTCTGCCCAGTTGTCGCCCCACGAGGGCTGGTGGCGCACGGGCTCGGCGGCGCTCCGACGCTGCTCTGGCAGTGCTGGTGGCGATCGCGGCGCCAGCAATTGCGTCCTGCTCGGCGGTCAGCGGAGAGGCCAGCGAGTACAACTTTGCCTGTGACGCAGCACCGCCGGTGCAGCTGTCCCTCGTCGACATCTCCACCAGCGGACGCGATATCGACATCCTCGCCGAGCGCCTCAATGCGGTGCAGGTCGATGCCGAGCGGGTCGCCGACTGCGACGGCGAGATCACCATCGTGGCGTGGGGCGGGTCGGCCTCGACCTCCGAGGTGCTCTTCCAAGGACAGATCAGAGTCGTCGGCGCCAGCGAGATCGGCCGCGATCGCAAGATCCCTGCGGCTGTCGATGCGGTGATGGACGAGGTCCGCCAGAGCCTCGCCACGGTGCTGGGATCCCGTGCATCGGGGGGCCACGACCTCCTGGCCGCCTTCTCGATCGTGTCCGACTTCGTCAGGGCCGCCGGGGGCACCGACGCCAATATCGCAGTGAGCATCTACGCCGACGGCGTGTCGACGGAGGGCTCTGCCGACATCAATCGCCCCGGCCTCAGCGAGGCACGGCTCGAAGAGCTGATCGCCGAGCAGACCATGCCCGACCTCAGCGGCGTGCCCATCTCGATGTTCGGCGTCGGCCGACTCGGGGGAACCGACAAGCCGCCCCAGCAGGTGGTCGACCTCACCCAGGCCTACGCCCAGATGCTGTGCGAGGCCACCGGGGCGGAATGCCGCACATTCTCCAGTACATTTTCGGCAGATTGAGTCCTGGGGACCACGACCAACTGCCAGCAGCGCTCATTTCCGCCAGGAACTGCCCAACCGACCAAGGCCGGGAGACACAGTGGGACTCTTCAACAGCAGATCAGGTGCCTGGAGCACCTTGAACGGCGAGGCTGCCGCACCGACGCGCAAGTCGGTGCAGCGCAGCTTCGATCGCGACCCCATCGACTGGGCGTCGCACGTCCGGATCGTGGCACCCCAGCCCACTGACTCGCCGATCGACCTTCCCGAGGGCGCCGTGCTGCACGTTGCCGCCCAGTTCGTCGCCGAGGCCCGTGCCCAGGCCGCCGAGTACGCAGCTGGCGCCAGTGCCGCGATCCGCGAGATCCTCGCCGATGCACGAGCCCGGCGCTTCGAGGCGGTCCAGCAGGCCAAGGCCCGCCGACTGATGCTCCAGAGCTATCGCGCCGCCCTGCAGCGTCACGCCGACGCCCAGCGCATCCTCGGCCCCCATGTGCGCTTCAGCGGGTCGACCGGAAAGAACCTGTGGATCCTGTTCTTCCTGGTCGGCGATGCCGCCGGCATGACCCTTGCGCTCACCTATGGCGGCGAGTCGCCGTTCATCGCCGGCGTCATGGCCCTCGCGGTCGGCGCTGCGGTGATCGTCTCCGGCAAGCTCGGAGAGGACCTTCGGCGAGAGTCGTTCGTCAAGAACCTCTCGTCGTCGGGTGATGAGGAGACCGAGCGCGTCGTCGAAGCGGTGTTCGGCGTCGACGACAGCAGCCGTCTGCTCAACCGCAAGGTGCTGTACACCTTCATCGGCACGTCCTCGCTTGCCGGGCTCGCCATCGGCGTGTACCGAGCACAGGAGGAATCCATCTCCATCGGCATCGCGTTCGGCATGTGGGCTCTGCTCATCGGCGCTGGCTCCTTTGCTGCTTCCTGGTACTACTGCGATCCGGCGCGCACGTTCATCTCGCTCACCCAGCAGGCAGTCGACGATGCCGAGGCCATCTTCCAGTCGACAGAGATCGACGCCATCGAAGAGCACAACGCCAATATCGAGGCTGCCAAGCACATCGTCCGCGAGTACCGCCAGCGAGCCGAGGCGGCGTGGAACATGACACTGGCAGGTGCTGCCGCGGCGATGGCCGCCAACAGCGGTGTGATCGGACTCGCACAGATGAAGGGCCACTGGGTGTTGCAGCAGCGCATGCCCGACACGTACTGGCCCGACCTGAGCGAGTACTTCGAGATCGTCGACCGCGACGACGTCGCGCCCGACTCGGCGACTGCCACCCTGCTCGAGCCCATCACCGAGGAGACCGAGCGTCCCACGTACTGGCTCTCAGAGGTCGGGGCGGGCCGTACCCGCGCCGGCGTCGCCGCAGGCGGCTGACCGGCAGTGGCAGACCGCTCCGCTCCGGTGATGGAGCGCATCCGTGGCTAAGCGTCGCCGCCGTCGTTCCCGCAGGCGTGCTCGCCGGCGCAGTACTGCGCCCATCGGCATGATCGCCGGTGGCGTCGCCGCGGTACTCGTGCTCGTTGCCGGAGGCCTTGCGTACTCGAATGGCGCCTTCGACAGCCTCCTCGTCAGCGAGGAGGCCGCTGGGCTCACCGGGGTGTCGGCCTCGTCAGACCGATTCCGCGGTGCCGAGGGAATCGACGTCGGCGAGATCACGCCCGTCGAGTACTGGTGGACCGACCCCACGGCAATCATCTCCGAGCCCGAGCCGGCGAGTTCGGTGCCCAATACGAACGCAGGCGAGCAGTACCAAGAGGTCCAGATTCCCGCCGACGTGCTCTTCGAGGCCGACTCGGCCGAGCTCGGACAGAATTCCTACGAGGCGATCCAGGCGATTGCCGACACGGTTGCTGATGCCTCGCTGCGAATCATCGTGGTGTGCCACTCGTCATCCGACGGCAGCATCGCCACACGTCTCACGCTCAGCGAGGACCGCGCCGACGCGCTGGCCTCGGCGCTCGAAGATCTCCTCGGCCGGCCCCGCGGCTCCATCACGCGTATCGGCAAGGGCGACAGCGAGCCGCTGCCCGGCATCGACCAGTCGACCTCAGAGGGACGCGCGCTGAACCGGCGCTGCGAGGTCTTCATCCAGTTCCCGTAGCGGCATCGATGTGCGGCCGCTTTGTGTCGACGAGCAGTCCGGCGACGCTGGCTGCGGTGTTCGAGGCCACACCGCCGCCGGTCACGCTTCCGCCCCGCTACAACGTGGCTCCCACCACCGCCGTGTACGGCATCGTGGAAGCGACCGACCGCACGAGGCATGTCGAGGTCTTCCGGTGGGGTCTCGTGCCCTCCTGGGCGAAGGACATCTCGATCGGCGCTCGCCTCATCAACGCGCGCGCCGAGACGGTCACCGAGAAACCAGCCTTCCGGAACTCGTTCGCCCGGCGTCGCGTCATCGTGCCGATGGACGGCTTCTACGAGTGGCAGCCGTCCGGATCGACGCGGGCCACGAAGCAGCCGTATTTCGTTCATCGCACCGACGGCCAGCTCCTTGCAGCGGCAGGCCTGTGGTCCTCATGGCGCGATCCCTCCGTGCCCGACGAGACGGCGGCCTGGCTGCATTCGTGTGCCCTGCTGACGACTTCTGCCAACGCCCTGATGGCGCCCGTGCACGATCGGATGCCGGTGGTACTCGAGTCAGCAGACTGGGCCGAGTGGCTCGATCCATCGAATGACGACGTCGTCGGCCTTGCCGGACTGCTCCGCCCCGCTGCGGACGGGGTACTCGAGCGTCACCCCGTGGGCATCGAGGTGAACAGGGTCGGCAACGATGGACCGGGGCTGATCGCCCCTCTGGGCGAGATCAGCGACACGGTTCCCACCGAGCGTGGCCATCGCTGAACGTGTGTCAGGAATTGGTCAAGTTCGGAACGAGTCGTCAAGTCTCGGGTGTCCGGTGCCGATGAAGACGCCGGAGACACAAGGAGCAGATCGTGGATACCACAGAGAGCCTGCCGCAGGGGAGTGATCAGGTCGACATCGGCAGCGTTGCGTTTGCGCGCCGTATGGCGAATCTCCTGTTGGCGACCCGGCGCGAGCGCAGGGTGTCGATCGGCCGCCTTGCCCGACGCAGCGGGGGCCGCTTCTCGAAGCGCGATCTGCGCGCGTGGGAAGCCGGTGAGCGCCGCCTTGATGCGCCCACGGTGCTGCAGCTGACGGGCCTGTATGGCTGTGACGTGTCCCAGATCCTCCCATCGCGCCTGCCGATCGCCGTGGAGTTCGGGCGAATCAGCGCTGGTGGCGTGAGTGCTCAGTTCGAGCCACTCAGCTCGACGTCCCTTCTCGAGGCGTACCTCCGGCTCGTGCGCTCGCTGCGACGGCAGAAGAGTGCGCCGACTGTCGAGTTGCGTCGCGATGACATCGAGGTGCTCGCCGCCTACCTGCAGGAGAAGGGCGAAGTCGTCGTCGAGCGCCTCGGCGCGCTCATGGGCGCAACGCGGAGCCAGCGCACTGCAATGGCCGGCCTGTTCGCGACCGGTGCTGTCGTGATCGGACTCGTCGGCACCGCAGCGGCGGGCGGCCCGAGTCCGGTCACTGGGCCAGCCACGCTGGCACCCGCTGATCGTGCTCCGACGATGTCGGATCAGGCGCCCCCCACGATGCCGGCACTCGTCGAGTCGAACGCGCCCATCGCTGTTCCGGTGATCGTCGTCACCGGCGACGGTGGCGTCCTGACGGCTCCTGGCGCCTCCATGACGGGTTCATCGTCGATGTCGAACTCGACGCTGTCAGCATCTGCGACCGCTGCCACCGCATCGGTGAGCGACTCGAGTACCGGTTCCGACGTTCCGCTCGTAGACACTGACCTCCCGACCGAGGTTGATCCGGTCGTCGAGGTCGGCGTCCCGCCGCTTCCCTGATCGCCTCTACCCGAGGTCGTGCAGGGCGTTGCGAATGGCCACTGCGGCCGACTCAAGGCCATCGCGGTCCGCAGTCGCCGCCGCATTGGCAAATGACAGCTCAGCCATCGACGTCGTCGGGATGACGTGCAGGTGGGTGTGGGGCACCTCGTAACCGGCAATGATGAGCCCGACCCTCTCGCAGTGAAACGCACGCTGCTGGGCCCGCCCGATGCGGTGGGCGACCTCGAAGAGGTGAGCGGCAAGCGACGCCTCGAGGTCGATCCAGTGGTCGACCTCGTCGATCGGCACCACGAGTGTGTGGCCGTGTGCCATCGGATTGATCGACATGAACGCAGCGCACCGGTCGTCTCGATGTACGAACGTGCCGGGTATCTCGCCGGCGATGATGCGCGAGAAGACAGTGGTCATGAGCGTCACGGTAGACGACTGCACGACCTTGCAGACTCCGGTGCGGGCCCATGGCGGTCGCTACCATCACCGCCATGGACGACTCCGACGCACGTGACGACGGAGGGTCTCGAACGGAATCCAGAGCCGACGATCGAACGCCGCCCCGCTACCTGACACTGCCGAACGCATTCACCCTCCTGCGTCTGTGCTGCATCCCGGTCTTCGTGTGGCTGCTGTTCGGACGAGATTCCCGCCTGGCCGCCGGACTGCTCCTCGGCGCACTCGGCGCCACTGACTGGGTCGACGGCTGGCTGGCTCGGAGGTTCAATCAGGTGAGCGAGTTCGGGGCAATGTTCGACCCGACAGCCGACCGACTGCTGTTCGTCGTAGCGATCACCTCGATCATCATCGACGGTTCAGCGCCGCTGTGGTTCTGCGTTGCGGTCATGACGCGCGAGGTGCTCGTCGGTGGCACGGTGGCAGTTGCCACCCTGTTCCTGCGGATGGCGCGCTTCGACGTGACGTGGTGGGGAAAGACAGCGACGTTCCTGCTGATGTTCGCCTTCCCGGGCTTCCTGCTCGGGGAGTCGGGAATCGCCGTCGACTGGTTCTTCGAGGCGGGCGCCTGGATCCTCGGCCTTCCGGGACTCGTCCTGAGCGTGTGGACCGGTATCGGATATGCGCCACTCATCCGCGACGGCATCCGCCGTGGCAGGAGTTCCGCTGGTACCTGACACCAGATCGACGATCCTGCCGACGGCTAGGGTCGGGACATGAACATCCCGGGCGAACTTCTCTACAGCACGGATCACGAGTGGGTGCGGGTCGATGGCACCAGGGCGAGGGTGGGCATCACCGACTACGCACAGGACTCCCTCGGCGACGTCGTCTTCGTCGAGATTCCGTCCGTCGGCACCCGGGTGTCGGCGGGGCAGCGGTTCGGCGAGGTCGAGAGCACAAAGTCGGTGAGCGATGTCTATGCACCGGTCGCCGGCACCGTGATCGCCGTGAATGAGGCTGTCGCGTCGGGTCCCGAACTCCTCAACTCCGACCCGTACGGCGAGGGTTGGCTGTGCGAGATCGAGATCGATGGCCCGGACGCAGTGGCCGGCCTGCTCGACGCTGCCGCCTATCGGGCCCTCATCGAGGGCTGACCGCCGCCAACTAGACTCGGGGCTGATGGCCTACGTGTTCTGCAACCAGTGCGGGCATCGCAATCCGCCCGACTCGAGCTTCTGCTCGTCGTGCGGCTCGATTCTCGACCGCTCCGACGATCACACGGTCACCATCGGGCGCGTCGATCCGCTCCAGGATGCACCGGGGGCCGAGGACGACATCGTCGTCCGGCTCGGTGACCTCCCTCGGGGCATGGCCACCCTCGTGATGCGCAACGGCCCCCTGGCCGGCACGTCGGTGTCCCTGTCGTCGCGACTCACGAGGATCGGCCGCCATTCCGAGAGCGAGTTGCAACTTGACGACGTCACGGTGTCGCGGCGCCATGCAGAGATCGAACGCGTCGGCGATGGCTACGTTGTGCGCGACGACGGATCGCTCAACGGCACGTATGTCAACGGCGAGCGAGTCGACGAGGCGACGTTGCAGCAGGGCGACGAGGTGCAGGTCGGGAAGTTCCGCCTGATCTTCTTCTCCAGGGCAGACTGATGAGCCTGTCGGAGCGTCCGTATCTCTCAATCGGCGAGGTGCTCGGCCTCCTCCTCGACGAGTTCCCCGACGTCTCGATCTCAAAGATCCGCTTTCTCGAGAGCCAGGGACTGATCGGACCGGAACGAACGCCGTCTGGCTATCGGAAGTTCTACGACGCCGACGTCGAACGTCTCCGCGTAATACTCCGCGAGCAACGGGAGAACTTCCTGCCGCTACGGGTGATACGCGATCGTCTCGAGAGCGGAGAGATCGACGACACCGGCGGCCAGGGCGTTCCACGAGGTGCGCGGAGTGCCGCAGGCGACGACGAGTCGTCCGACGGCGAATCGGGGAGTCGAACGACTGGAACGGACGACTCGGGGGCACACTCGGCCCTGCATGGCGGGGCCGAGTCCGCCGCCTCGGATGGCGCCGCAATGCGCTCCAGGGAGTCGGGTTCGGCGGCATCCAGACGTGGAGCACACGATCAACGGGCGGCGGGGCCGTCGGACCCGTCGCACACCAATGTCGATGACGACACCGACGACGACATCGACGATGACGACGACTTCGATGACGACGACACCGGCGGCGTGGCAATGACTCCCGACGAGGTGCAGACCTCGAATCATCCGGCAGCGATGCACCGACCGGCATCGGCGCCGCAGCCACCGTCTGCCCCGCCACGGGCAGCCGACTTCTTCGCACCGGGCGGCGAGGTGCCGCCTACGGTGCTCCCCGTGATACGTAGCGAGTACACCGCCGGCGATGTGTGCGCCTTGGCGCGCCTCACGACCCGCCAGCTCGGAGAACTTGAGTCGTTCGGCCTGATCGCCCCGACGGGCACCGGTACGACTGCCATCTACTCGCCGAACGACCTCGCCGTCGCTACCGTCGCTGCCCGCCTGATGGAGCGTGGTCTCGAGGCGAGGCACCTCAGGGCGTGGAAGCAGGCCGCCGAGCGGGAGGCGGCGCTGTTCGAGCAGCTCATCGCACCGACGCTGCGCCAGAGGAACCCGCAGAGCCGCCAGACAGCCGCCGAGACACTCGCAGAGCTGTCGGCCCTCGGCGCAGACCTGAGGGCGGTCCTGCTGCGCATTGCCCTCGGCGACCATCTCGACCCGTAGTCGACCTCAGCCACCGTCAAGACCTCCAGCCCGACCGGGCCACGCCGCGACAGGCGCCGCTCGGCGGCGGGGGTTACCATCTGAGCGTGATCCGTATGGAGTTGCTGGGCGTGCAGGTCGAGATGCCTGCCAATACCCCGATGGTGATGCTGCGCGAGGTCGACGACCGGGCTCGGGTCCTGCCGATCTTCATCGGGCAGTACGAGGCGAGCGCCATCCACCACGCAACAGAGGGAGTCGTTCCGCCGCGCCCGCTCACCCACGATCTCGCAGTGACCGTCATCTCCATGCTGGGCGGCACCCTCGAGCGGGTGGTGATCACCGAGGTCCGCGAGCACACCTTCTACGCCGAACTGCACATCCGCACGCCCTCCGGCGAGACCATCGTCTCAAGTCGCCCGAGTGATGCGATTGCGCTTGCCGTGCGCGTCGACGCTCCGATCTTCGCCGACGAGGCACTCCTCGACGAGGCCGGCGTCGCGGTGTCCGCAGACGATGAGGGTGACGGCGACCCGGAGGCGATCCTCGACGAGTTCCGCGACTTCCTCGACGACGTCACCCCCGACGACTTCGCCTCGTAATCGGGCGACGATACCGACCGCGCTCGGCGCGGGAGTCGACGAGCCTTCGCGCGCAGAGTGCTTGACCTCGCGCGCTGCGGACCGTAGGCTGGTGAACTTGCACGGTGGTAGTTACCTCCGTGTCGTCCATTCACGCAGCAGGAGGCTTTCACATGGGTGAGCATGTGCGCCGTCAGCAGGGAACCGCCCCAGACGGCTATAGCGGCACTGTCGCCGCGAATGTCGTCGGCATCACCTACCGGCAACTCGACTACTGGGCACGCACCGACCTCGTGCGTCCGACGCTCGCCGACGCCAGCGGGAGCGGCAGTCGGCGGCTGTACTGCTACCGAGATCTTCTCGAACTGCGACTCGTGAAGAGCCTCCTCGATGCCGGCATCAAGCTCGCAGCTGTCCGCACCGTCTTCGAGTTCCTCCGCGAGCATGTCGACAGCGACATCACCGCCGCACACCTGGTGATCAGCGGCACCGACGTCCTCCTGTGCGACGGCGATCAGCTCGTCGACGTGCTGCGCCGCGGCCAAGGCGTGCTGAACGTCCTCGCCATCGGCGGCGTCAAGGACGAGTTGGACAGCGAACTGGTCCGCCTCGAGGCTGCTGCGCCTGCGTCCGCCGCCGCGGTCTGATGCCGGAGGCATTGCGCAGCCCTCTCGACGAAGATCACCGCCTACTCGGCGCGAAGATGGCCCCCTTCGGGGGCTGGGACATGCCGATCTCCTACCCGTCGGGCACCGTTGACGAGCACCTCGCCTGCCGGCGCGACGCCGTGGTCTTCGACGTGTCACATCTCGGCACGGTGCGGGTCGAGGGAGTGGGGGCACTCGAGCGACTGCAGACGACGTTCACCAACGACCTGAAGCGAATCGGGCCGGGTCGCACGCAGTACACCCACCTGCTCGACGAGGCTGATGCCTCAGTGCTCGACGACATCATTGTCTGGTGGGTTGGCGAGGACACCTTCGACGTGATGCCGAACGCATCGAATACCGATCGCGTCACCGACGCCATTGGCGGCGACGACGTCACGTTGTCGCGGGCAGTGCTCGCTGTCCAGGGGCCGCGCGCACGCGAGCGTCTCGCGACGGTGTTCCCTGAGGCTGCGGCGGTCGCCCGCAACAGGGTGTCACGCCTGACCTGGGACGGCGCCCCCTGCACGGTGGCCGGCACCGGTTACACGGGCGAGTCCGGCGTAGAGATCAGCATTCCCGTGGCAGTGGCATCAGCGCTCTGGGCTGCCCTCCGAGGTGCGGGAATTCTGCCTGCCGGGCTCGGTGCACGCGACACGCTGCGTCTCGAGGCGGGCCTTCCGCTGCACGGTCACGAGCTTGGTGCGGGCATCTCTCCGCTGCAGGCCGCGCTCGGCTGGGTGGTGGCGTGGGACAAGCCGTCGTTTCGCGGCAGGTCGGCGCTGGCCGTAGAGCGCGATCGGGGCGTACGACGCCTGCTGCGCGGCATCGCCACCGCTGGACGTCGTCCGCCGCGAGCCGAATGCGAGGTGCGTCGCGACGGTGAGCCGGTCGGCGTGGTCACCTCCGGCAACTTCTCGCCCGTGCTGGGCCACGGGATCGCCCTTGCGCTCGTCGATCCCTCACTCGCGATGGGAACTGCCGTACAGGTCGACGTGCGAGGCTCACTGCTCGACGGACACATCGTGCCGCTGCCGTTCGTCACCGGCAGTCTCGCTGCTGGCCACTGACGTCGCAGCTCACGCCGAGGCGAACGACTCGATCGGTGGACAGGAGCAGACGAGGTGTCGATCGCCGTAGGCGGCGTCGATCCTCGACACTGGCGGGAAGTAGGTACGCGGCCTGTGGAGACCGAGTGGGTGAGCGCCCTGCTCGCGCGAATATGAGCGGTCCCAGTCGCCCACGAGGTCGGCAGTGGTGTGCGGAGCGTGGCGCAGCGGACTGTCGTCGATCGATGTCTCGCCGCGCTCGACGCAGGAGATCTCACCTCTGATCGAGAGCATCGCATCGCAGAACCGGTCGAGTTCGGCAAGGGTCTCGCTCTCGGTCGGCTCGACCATCAGCGTGCCCGCCACGGGAAAGCTCACTGTCGGTGCATGGAAGCCGTGGTCGATGAGTCGCTTGGCAACATCGTCGACGGTCACCCCAGTCGACTTCGCAAGCGGACGGAGGTCGATGATGCACTCATGTGCGACTCTGCCGTTGAGCCCTGTGTAGAGGATCGGGAATGCCTCGCTGAGGCGTGCGGCCACGTAGTTGGCAGAGAGGATGGCCACCTCGGTGGCCCGTCGCAGGCCCGCCCTCCCCATGAGCGAGATGTAGACCCACGGGATCGGGAGAATTCCCGCGGATCCGTAGCGGGCGGCCGACACCGGGCCGACGGGCCCCTCCGGATGCAGTGGATCACCGGGCAGGAACGGTGCCAGATGGGCGCGCACTGCCACCGGCCCGACCCCCGGCCCACCGCCGCCGTGGGGGATGCAGAAGGTCTTGTGCAGGTTGAGATGGCTGACATCTGCGCCAAAGCGACCCGGTTGGGCGAGACCGACCAGTGCATTGAGGTTCGCTCCGTCCACGTACACCTGGCCGCCATGGTCGTGGATGACAGCGCACAGGTCGGTGATCGACTCCTCGAAGACACCATGCGTCGACGGGTAGGTCACCATTGCCGCCGCAAGACGATCACCTGCCTGCGCGGCCTTCGCTCGCAGGTCTGTCATGTCGACGTTGCCGTGGTCGTCGCAGTTCACCACGACGACGTCGAGGCCGGCCATGACGGCGCTCGCCGCATTCGTTCCATGGGCACTCGACGGAATCAGGCAGATGGTTCGCTGGTGATCCGCACGGCTGCGGTGGTAGGCGCTGATGGCGAGCAGGCCCGCGAACTCTCCCTGGCTGCCAGCGTTGGGCTGGAGGCTCACTGCGTCGTAGCCGGTGATGGCCACGAGCATGTGCTCGAGTTCGTCCACGAGCGTGCGGCTTCCCTCCGTTTCGTCGTCAGGTGCATATGGATGCAGGTCGGCGAACTCGGGCCACGTCACTGGCTCCATTTCGACGACGGCATTCAGCTTCATCGTGCAGGACCCGAGCGGGATCATCGTACGGTCGAGCGCAAGGTCGGCATCAGCAAGCCGACGGAGATACCTGAGCAGCTCGTGCTCCGAGTGGTAGCGATGGAATACCGGGTGCTCGAGGATCGGCGAGGACCGAACGGGCATCTCGCTGTCGGCCAGGTGATCCGCCGGTGACTCCATCAGTTCATCGAGCGTGTCGTCGGCACCGAACACCGCGAGGAGTCGGCGAACCACGTCGATGCCGGTTGCCTCGTCGACGCTGAAGGCCACCGATCCGGAGTCGACGACGCGGACGTCGATTCCGTGCTGGCGAGCTGACTCGGCGACTGCGTCGGCATCGCATCGGACGCACACGGTGTCGAACCAGGTGTCGTGCACCGTCTCGTGGCCTGCAGCGCGGAGCGCGGCGACAGCGACCGAGGCCAACTGGTGCACGCGCTGCGCGATTCTCCGCAGTCCGTCGGGTCCGTGCCACACCGCGTACATCCCGGCGATGTTCGCCAGCAGCACCTGCGCAGTGCAGATGTTCGAGGTGGCTTTCTCGCGGCGAATGTGCTGCTCGCGGGTCTGCAGCGCCAGTCGCAGTGCGGGCCGACCTGCGGTGTCGGTGCTGACACCGACGAGACGTCCTGGCAGCGAGCGGGCGTGGTCGTCGCGGGTAGCGAGGAATGCGGCGTGCGGGCCACCGAAGCCCATCGGCACCCCGAATCGCTGCGCGGAGCCCACGGCGATGTCAGCTCCGAGTTCGCCGGGCGGCGTGGTGATCACGCACGCCAGCAGGTCGGTGGACATGACGACGACGGTGCCCGCCGATCGGCAGGAATCGACGAGGCGTTGCCAGTCGGGGAGTGCGCCGGTGGAGGTCGGGTGGCCCACGAGCACACCGAACGCAGCGGCCGCCTCGTCAGGGAACCGGCGGAGATCGGCCACGACGAGGTCGATACCCAGGGGTTCGGCACGTGTCCGCAGGACGTTGATGGTCTGCGGATGGGTGTCGGCATCGACAACGAATCTCGTCGAGGCCATGCGGGTGACGCGCCTCGACATCGTCATCGCCTCGGCCGCAGCGGTCGCCTCGTCGAGCATCGAGGCGTTGGCGAGCGGAAGCCCAGTGAGGTCGGCCACCATCGTCTGGAAGTTGAGGAGTGCCTCGAGCCGGCCCTGGCTGATCTCTGGCTGGTATGGCGTGTAGGCGGTGTACCACGCAGGGTTCTCGAGCAGGTTGCGACGGATGACAGGCGGCGTGACCGTGCCGTAGTAGCCCTGCCCGATCATGCAGGTGCGAGGGCGGTTCCGGTGGGCGAGTCGCCGTAGTTCAGCGCTGACATCGTCCACGCTGCGCGCATCGGGCAGGTCGAGCGGCGCTGTCGAGCGGATTGCGGCCGGCACGGTCTGGTCGCTGAGCGCAGCGAGCGACTCGGCCCCCACGACGGCGAGCATCGAGCGGATGTCGTCGTCGGACGGTCCGATATGGCGGGCGATGAAGTCGTCAGTGCCAGCAAGGCGGAAGAGCTCGTCGCGTACCGTCACAGGTGAACCTCCTTGTCGGGTGGCGCCGTGGCGCCGTGGTTCCCCCGCTGTCGTGGTGCCTGAGAGCTTCTCCGGAATGCTCCGGATTTCCCCGTCGGCGAGATGCCCCGTGGTGCATCTGCTTTCCAGCGCTGCCTGCCCGGACGGTCCGTGTGCCTGAGAGATTCCGGGGAGGTTGCTCCTTCGGCGTTGTCGTGCTGGCTGCACGGCAACTCTCCCGGCCGAGCGTGTCGGCACCCTCACCATAGCCCGCGCCGCTGACGGCGACCGCCACTGCCGACGGCTACCGTCCTCGCCATGACCTCTGTGCTCGACTCGATCCGCCGGCTCACCGGCCCGGTCGGCGACCTCGGCGGACGGTGGATGCTCGACCCCGAGGTCCTCGGCCCGTGCCGTGCCGCTGGCTACCCGAATGGCTTCGCCTACTACATGGCTGGCAGGGGAGGGGTGCTCGGCGACGTCGACGCTGAGGTGGTGGCGTCGGCCTTCGGCTTCTTCTCACCCGACCTTGTGCGCGCGATGTGGGAGCCTGGCATCGCAGTAGAGGGAGCCAGATCGGCAGCCGCGAGGTATGGCGCAGCGTGCGCAGCGTACGGGCAGCGCCGCCTCAGCGGATTCGACGGTGCAGGTCGGCTCGCGGAGCTCGCTGGCGCGGTTGCGGCGCGCGTCGACAGCGCCGGCCTCGCGCTGTTCGCCGGATGGCGTACTGAGCAACTTCCTGCAGACGACGCAGCGAGGGCCTTCTTCCTCGTGCACGTGCTCCGCGAACTGCGCGGCAGCGTGCATGTCGCGGCGGTGCTGGCGGCGGGTCTGAGGCCAGTCGAGGCAGTGCTGGCAACGGCGGGGGTGCAGGGCGCCGAGCGCTTCGGCTGGAAGGGGCCGTTTCCCGAGATCGCGCCTACGGCGAAGGAGCCCGCCGAGCGCCTCACTGACGAGATCATCGCTCGGCTGTACGCCGAGGTGCTCGACGAGACCGCTGCAGCGAGCCTCGCTGACCTCGTCGATGCTGCAAAGGCGCACCTCGACGCGCCAGTCGGCTGAGCGATGCCGGTGTCATCGTCCCGACTGCCGAGTCGTGGCGAGTTCCAGCTCGATCCCGGCCTCGTGTTCCTCAACCACGGCTCGTTCGGTGCTGTACCCATCGAGGTCGAGCGTGCCGCGACGGCGTTGCGAGCAGAGATGGAGCGGAATCCCGTCGAGTGGCTGGGCCGGCGAAGCGACGAACTGCTGTCGGCTGCGAGGACGCGCCTCGGTGCCTTCCTCGGCGCCCCTCCCGACGACGTGGTGTTCTTCCCGAACCCCACGACGGCGGTCAACATGGTGGTGCGCTCGCTGCGGCTCGAAGAGGGCGACGAAGTGCTCACCACCGACCACGAGTACGGCGCCTGCATGCGCACCTGGAGGAAGTGGTGCCAGGAATCCGGTGCCGTGCTGGTCGAGGCCCCCGTCACGTTGCCCATCAGCGATTCCGAAGCCGTCATCGACCAGATCTGGTCGCGGGTGACCGAGCGAACGAGGGTGTTGTTCGTCAGCCATCTCACGAGTGCCACGGCCATCGTGCTACCGGTGGCGGACCTCTGCGCTCGTGCTCGTCAGCAGGGCATCCTCACGATCATCGACGGCGCGCACGTGCCGGCGCACCTCGACCTCGACCTCGGCGACCTCGGCGCCGACGTGTACACCGGCGCTCTGCACAAGTGGCTCTGCGCTCCGAAGGGCTGCTCGTTCCTCTATGCAGCGCCGCATGTCCAGCACTGGCTGCAGCCACTCGTGGTGAGCTGGGGCTGGGACAGCGATGCACCATCAGATTCGGCGTTCATCGATCACCACCAATGGCAGGGCACCCGCGACATCACGCCATTCCTCGCAGTCGACGCAGCGCTGCAGTTCGCCGAGTCGTTCGACTGGGCTGCCATGCGCGTCGAGAAGCACCGGATGGCAGTTCGCGCCCGCGACGGCATCGATGCGATGTTCTCCGCAGCACCGGTGTGTCCCGGCACTCCAGAGTGGCTGGGGCAGATGACAGTGGGACAGCTGCCGTCTGACGTCGACACCGAGCGGCTGATGGCGGGACTGCTGGAGCGGCATCGGATCGAGACGCGGTGCCATCGCTGGGGCGGGCGTGCGCTGATGAGGATCAGCTGTGCCGCGTACACGACTGACGATGAGATCGACATGCTCTTGAGCGTGCTGCCCGACGAGATCGAGCGGTGCCGCACATGAAGCCGATCGTGCTGGCGATCGTGTCGGCCCTGCTACTCGGTCTGTCCGACTTCTCAGCGGCGCGTGGTGCGCGCCACACGAGTGCTATCACGGTGACTCGCACGTCGGTGCTCACGAGCACCCTGCTCGCCCCGTTGCTCTTCCTCGTGGTGCCATCGTCGTTCAGCCAGCGCGACTCACTGCTCGCTGCCGGCTCGGGCATCTTCATGATCCTTGGTCTGATGCTCCTCTACACGGGGTACTCGATCGCCAGGATGGGAGTCGTGGCACCGCTGTCGTCGGTGCTCCTTGCCGCCGTGCCGGTGGTCTGGGACGTGCTCGGCGGGACGACACCGGCCGCCGTGTCGGCGGCGGGCATGCTGCTCGGGGCGGTGGCGCTGTTCCTCGCGTCGTATACGCCGGGTGGCGAGGGCAGCGCAGCGCTCGGGGCGGTGCTGGGCATCACCAGCGGCATCTCGTTCGGCATTGCATATGTGTTCATGAGCGGCGTCAGCGCTGATGCGGGCGTGTCGTCGGTACTCCTGCAGCGCGCTGCCGGACTGCTCCTGTTGTTCATCGTGTGGGCAGCCCGACACGACCCGCTCTTTGCCCCGGTGGGCAGGGCGCGGTGGTATTCGATCGGTGCTGGCGTGCCGGGACTGATAGCCATCGCAGCGCTGCAGGTGGCGTTCCAGTCGGTGCAGGACTCATCTGCTGGTCCGGTGTCGGTCGCCAGCTCGCAGTTCGGGAGCGTGGCGGTGCTGCTCTCGGTGGTCTTCAACGGCGAGCGGATGCGCTGGTGGCAGACCATCGGCGTCGCCACCACGGCGCTCGCAGTGGCGCTCATTGCGCTGGGCGGTTGATCCGTTTCGTCATGACGAAACGGCCCGGTGTGCCGTCGTCGGCAGGAGGGTGGTGGGGCGACTGACCGGTTCGAGGCGGTCCGGGCGAGGGGAGCGGATCAGCCCTCGATGAGGCGGCGGACGGCGACGATCCGGTGCTGGGGGATCGTGCTCGTCTTCACCACGTCACCCGAACGAGGCGCCTGCACCCACTCGGTGGCGCTCACGGCGATGCCGACATGGCCGATGACGCCGCTGCCGGCCGAGGTCTCGAGGAACACCAGGTCGCCGGGACGGATGCCAGCGGTGGTCCACTCGACCGGCGAGCCGAAGTTCGACTGTGCTGCGCTGTAGTGGGGCAGCGAGATGCCGACGACGGCGAATGCTGCCATCGTGAGGCCCGAGCAGTCGTAGGTGTCAGGGCCGGCAGTGAAGAACTTGTACGGCTTGCCGCGCTGTGCAAGCGCGAAGTCGAGGACCTGCTGCACCGGCGTGCGGGCCGGCGCTGGCGTCGCAGTGCCCGCCGAGCCGCTGCCGGACGAGGCCGCCGACCCGGGGACGACGCCGCCCGCAGGGATGACGAGGCGGTCCCCGGGGTGGATGACGCTCGTGAGCGACAGCTTGTTGGCCTCCAGCAGCGATCGAAGCGAGACCTTCGCCCGAGAGGCGATGCGCCCCAGGAAATCGCCGGCCACGACCACGTAGACGAGGGGTGCCGCCGACTCCGTGCCGGCCGCCGAGGTTGCGGGCGGCATAGCGGGTGCTGGCGCAGCAGTCGATGATCCTGCCGCCGGGGTGGCGGCTCCCGGGACGACGAGGAGCATGCCGGGGTAGATGAGGCTCTCGACGGTGAGCTTGTTGGCGGCAAGGAGATCCCTCAACCTCACCTTGAGGGTAGAGCTGATGCCGATGAGGCTGTCGCCGCGACGCACGGTGTAGGTGACGGGCACGGCCGCCGGGGTGCCACCAGTCGGGAGGGTGCCGCCAGCGGGCACGATGACGACGTCGCCGGGATGAAGGATGCTGTTGATCGTCAGGCCGTTGGCCTCCATGAAGACCTTCATCTTCACCTTCATCTTGGTGGCAATCAGGCTGATGCTGTCGCCCGACTTCACCGTGTAGGTGCCGGGGCTCGCCGGCGAGGTAGCCGTCGACGGGCCAACACCGGCGGCCTCGGCGAGGGCGGGTGCGGCGAGGGACAGCACCAGGAGACTGGCGGTCAGACGAGCGGCCAGGTGACGGACACGATGGCGGTGAAGTCTCAACATGCACCTGATATCGACACCCCGACGAGAGTCCTTGACGACTTCTTTCAGAAATTCTCACAGGAGCAGTTACTGAGAGAAACTGTGCCGCTCACGCAGCGTGGCGAGCCTCGGCGTGGTGCGGGCGTCAGGGCGTGTCGCGCCCAATCGCCCCGTCAGTCGCAGCCCGACAGCGACCGCACCAGGGGATACGGATTGGTCGCAGCGCCGCCAGACGGGTGGATCTCGAGGTGGAGGTGGGGCACCGAGGCGTTGCCCGTCCGGCCGATGGTGCCGATCGTGGCGCCCGCCGGAACGGTCGTTCCCACCGCGATGCCTGCAGCGATGGCGTCGAGGTGCGCGTAGAACAGATAGGTGCCGTCGGCCAGGGAGAGGCGCAGCGCATTGCCAGCGATCGTGCCGGACGACGCAAGGGTGATCCTGGTGATCGTGCCGGCGTACATGGCGTATGCGGGCGAGCCCGTCGGGGCGAGGATGTCGACGCCCTCGTGGGTGCGGCCATTCGGACGCGGTGCCCCGAACGTGTCGCTGAAGGTGCAGGTTCGCCGCGTCGGGAAGACCGGTCCGCTGCCCACTGGGGGCAGGCTGGTGCCGGGTGGCTGTGTGGCGTCGGGGAGCCGTAGTCCGAGGGCGGCGGCGGTTGCGGGACCGACGACGCCGTCGGCGGTCAGGCCGTGGTCGGCCTGGAATCGACGTACGGCGGCCTCGGTGTAGCGGCCGAAGATGCCGTCGGCGCCGCCGACCAGCTCGATCCCGGTGCTCATCAGCGCCTGCTGCACCAGCACCACGATGACGCCGCTCGAGCCACGACGGACGATGGCACCCGTCTCGGGGAGCCGTAGTCCGAGGGCGGCGGCGGTTGCGGGACCGACGATGCCGTCGGCGGTCAGGCCGTGGTCGGCCTGGAATCGGCGTACGGCGGCCTCGGTGTAGCGGCCGAAGATGCCGTCGGCGCCGCCGACGAGCTCGATCCCGGTGTTCATCAGCGCCTGCTGCACCAGCACCACGATCGGCGACCGGTCGCCGCGAGCGGCAAGTCGTACAGCGACTGCGCCAGAGGCTGGCGCCAGGGATGGTGCCAGGGACGGTGCGGAGGCCTCGGCAACGGGCACTGCGCCGTCGCGTGCCGCCGGGATCAGCAGCGACAACGTGGCGCAGAAGAGCATCAGAAGGGCTCGGGGTGCACGAGCCATGGGATGCCGAGACGGGTGGTGGCGATACATGGGGGCTCCTCTTGTGCCCCCACAGTCGAGGACCGTGAGGGCAGATCGATTGGCCGCCCGCCGAGGTCACCCTAGAACGCAGCGATGACGAGCAGTCGGCATTCCTGTAACGGTTTCGTAACGCGAGCGTCGACAGTGCCGAGAGCGGACTGGGTGGAGGGGAGCCTCGGCACGACAGTGAACCAGCCTCGGGAGGACGACCGCCCGGGTCCGGACGTAAGTGACATAACGATGATTATGGGCGAAGCGATACCAGACGAGACGGCCGGGTCGGCCGGGTCGGCGTGCCATGTCCCTGAATGGCATGGCCCCGACGTGCCATCTCCTTGTGTCGCAACGCCTAGCTGAGAAGCCTCAACTGTCGGCGCCCGGCCACCGTCGACATTCTCTGATCGGGCGACTCAGCGCTCGTCGTCAGTGCGCCGAAGCTCGCGGTCCCGCAGTGGACGCGCTGCCTCGAGAAGCCAGTCGAGCAGGTCGCGAAGCTCGCCGGCGGTCACCGAGCGCGACCCGGCGAGACCGCGGTCGGCATCGTCGACGGCACAGGCAAGGACGAAGAGCTCGTCATGGAGCGCATCGAGTTCGGCCTTGGTGACGATCAGTTCGTCCTCGCTGAGGCGCAGCTCGGCGGCCCGCTGACGGCCGACCCAGTGCCACTGGCGACAGGCCTGCGAGCAGTACTGGCGGGGCCGACCGGTCCGCTGAGCCGGCAGCACCCGCCGGCACCAGGCGCATCGGTCGCGCCGGGGCGAGGGCCGAGATCGCCCTGCGCTGCCGCGTCCACGACCACCGTCATCCGGCTGTTTCGTCATGACGAAACGCTACTCAGCGGCGCACTCGCTGATGCGCATCCCCGACTCGTCAGCCGTCGATGCGTCGGTGCCGGACTGCCGTGGTGCTGGCGTCACTCCGGGGTCACTCAACGATCGGTCAGCGCCCCGGTCTCCCGCCATGCGGCCTCGATGCGGTCGATTCGCTCGACTGCCGTGCCGCGCAGGCGCTCGGCCACCCCCGCCACCAGCAGGTTGCCGAGGGCCAGCGTGCCGACATGGCTGTCGAAGGGCCCCGCCCCAGCGGCCGAGACGGTGAGTGCCCGGTGTGCAGTGGCCGCCAGCGGCGACAGTCCGCTGTCGGTGACGGCGAGCATCCAGGTACCGCGATCGCGAATTCGTCGTGCGGCCTCGACCACCCACCGGTCGTAGCGGCGCAGGTCGATGGCCACCACGGCATCGTCCGGACCCAGCAGGGCTACCGCCCGCTGCACGGCAACCTCGTTGCCGCTGAGCAGTTCGACCGATGGCCGCAGCGCACCGAGGTCGGCGGCAATTTGCTGCGCCACCCCGGTGGACGCGTCGCCGGTGAGCACGCCGACCGCCCGGGCCGACGACAGGCGCTCCACCGCCTCAGCGAGCGACTCGGCCGAGATGGCGCCCAAGGTCGTTTCCACATTGGCCGCCTCGACATGCGCGTGGCGCCCGATCTGGTCGTCGCCGACCGGCTCGCGGATCCGCTCGGCCGCCGGCCGGAGCTGACCGGCCAGTTCGAGCTGTACTGCCCTCTGAAGGCCGGTGAATCCGTCAAGGCCGAGCTTGCCGGCAAGCCGCACCACGGTCGCTGCCCCTGCCGACGAAGCGGCAGCGAGTTCGGCCACCGTGCCGAACGCAACGAGCTGCGGGGCGGCGAGGACAGCCTCTGCCACACGTCGCTCCGCAGGTGTCAGTGACTCCCCTGCCTCGGCTATGCGCTCGGCGACCGACACGGGCCGACCATACCGCGCCACGACTGGCGCGGATGTTTCGACAACGGATACTCTTGGAACAGGTATTCCATTTCTGCTCGTGCCGCCCCGTGGTGCCCGCAGACCCCCCACCCTCGGAGCACGCCATGAGTTCGATCATCCTGCAGGCGTCTCGTCGTCCGCACCTTGCGCCGCCCACCGTTGATGCCGGCGGATGGTCGCCCGTCTCCCCGCACGACATGCGGCACACCGACGACGACGCCGTCCTCGTCGCCGGTCGCCTCACCCAGTCCCTGCCGCCTGCGGTCTATGCAGCGCTCGCCGATTTCGCCGAGCGGCCGCACCCTGCTGGGGCACTCCTCGTGCGCAACGTCGGAGTCGGACACATCCCGGCCACGCCCCCAACGCCCACTTCGCCAACGGGGAAGGACTCGACCAGCGAGTTCGCCCTCCTCACCATTGCGCGCATGATGGGCCATCCTGTCGGCTACCTGCCCGAGCATGGCGGCGAGATCGTCCAGAACCTCGTGCCCGTCGCCAGCACGGCCGACCGCCAGGTGAGCACATCGTCCACCTCCGACCTCATGTTCCACACCGAGGCGGCGTTCCATCCGCATCGGCCGCGCTACCTGCTCCTCGCCTGCCTGCGCGGCGACACCGCCGCTGTCACCACCCTCGCCTCGGTGCGCGAGGTCCTGCCGCTGCTGCCAGAGGCCGTAGCCGAAGTCCTCTTCGAGGCGCGATACCGCACGGCCGTCGACGAGAGCTACCTGCACGGCCGGAGCAACCGACTCGGCGATCCGGTCCCCGTGCTCAGCGGTACCTTCGACGAGCCGTCGATGGTGTTCGACGAGGATCTGATGGTCGGCCTCGACCCTGCGGCAGCCGACGCCCTGCGCCTGCTCGGCAGTGCAGTACGCGAGCATCACACCGGAGTCGTGCTCGAGGCCGGCGACGTGCTCGTTGTCGACAACGCGCTCGCCGTGCACGGACGGTCGCCGTTCGTCGCCCGCTACGACGGTACCGACCGGTGGCTGCAGCGGTCACTGGTCGTCAGCGACCTGGCCGCCTCGGCTGGCGATCGAATCGGCCGAGTCATCACCACCGTCTTCGGCGACTGACCGGGCTGCGCGACACTGTCGTCGTGACCGACACACTCGCCACCCGCATCTCGACGATGCCCGATGCGCCGTCGTGCGCCTTTGCGAGCGACAACGCTGCCGGCGCGCACCCTGCCATCCTCGAGGCTGTCATCGAGGCAAATGCCGGTCACGCACTCGCGTACGGAGCCGATCCCTGGACGGCAGCGCTCGAGGAGCGGATGCGCGATCTCTTCGGCGCGACAGCCAGTTCGTTCGTCGTGTGGAACGGCACCGGTGCGAACGTGATGGCGCTCGCCACGATGGTGCGACCTGGCGACGCTGTCGTGTGCACCGACTGGGCGCATATCAATGTCGACGAGACCGGTGCCCCAGAGCGAATCATCGGCACCAAGCTGCTGCCGCAGGCGTCGACTCGCGCCAAGCTCGTGCCCGCGCAGCTCGAGGACCTCGCCCATCTGCAGGGAGTCCAGCACCACGCCCAGCCTGGCGTCGTCTCGATCACCCAGAGCACAGAGCTGGGCACCGTGTACTCGGCCGACGAGGTGGCTGCGCTCTGCGAGACAGCGCATCGAATGGGCATGCACGTACACCTCGACGGGGCGCGCCTCGCCAATGCAGCGGCGGCGCTTGGCGGCACACCTGCCGCGCTCCGATCCTTCACCGTCGATGCCGGTGTCGACGTCGTGAGCTTCGGCGGCACGAAGGCAGGCATTCTCGGCGGCGAGGCCGTCGTCTACCTGCGCCCACAGCTCGCCGAGCGGGCCGCCTACGTGCGCAAGCAGGTCAACCAGTTGCCGTCGAAGATGCGATTTGTCTCGGCACAGCTGGTGGCACTGCTCGACGACGACCGGTGGCTCCGGCTCGCCGGCAGCGCCAACGCCATGGCCCGTCGGCTGTATGACGCCACCCGCGACATCCCTGGCGTGCACTTCGACGAGGAACCCGAGGTGAACAGCGTGTTCCCCTGCCTGCCGCCGGAGGCCATCGACCCGCTCCGATCGTGGTGCTTCTTCTGGGACTGGGACGTCCGCCGCCATCAGGTGCGCTGGATGACGGCGTGGGACACCACTGCGGCCGACATCGACCGCTTCGCTGCCGGCGTGCGCCACCTCCTCGCCTGACCTACTCGCCGCTGGCGGGCCGGTCCGGGCTCTTCAGTCGATCGACTACCATCCTGTTCGTTGCCGTGTGCAAGTAGTTGTGCCCGGCGTGGCTGCACGAGTCGAAGGGGCGTGGCGGATGAGCGGGGTCGAGCCGACAACTCGGCGCACGGCGACCGACGACCGCTGGATGGCACACGCCGACTGCAGGGGTCTCACCCACCTGTTCTTCCCCGATGCTGCAGAGCGTCCGCAGTCAAGGATGCAGCGCGAGGCAATGGCCCGCGCAGTCTGCAGCGCATGCCCTGTGCTCGACATCTGCCGCGACTTCGCCCGGCAGCACCACGAGTACGGCTTCTGGGGTGGCGAGAGCGAGGACGAGCGCCACGGCGCCGGATATCGACTCATTGCGCCGATCGGCGTCCGCGCCCGCGACGTCGGCTGAGCCGCTCGAGCCGTCACGGTGCCACGCCGTCGCGTGCAGCACGGCAATACGATCAGAGTGTGGCCGACTCGCCCGAACATCGCCACGCGGTGGCTGCAGCATGGAGCGAGTACGGCGACCGACGCACCATCACGAAGATCGACGATGTCAGTGCCGACGTCTCCACCAATCATGTCTTCCGTCTTCACCTCGATGACGGCACGACCACGATCTGCAAGGTGTCGAACTACGGCTCGTACTTCCTGTTCTACGAGGACCACGACCGCCTTCGACGTTGCGCTGAACTGCTGCACGGCACGCGGTTCGACGGCATGCTCGCCGACATCCGCCTGAAGGACGGCCGGCTCTTCACCTGGTACGACCAGAGGATGTGGGCTGTGTTCTACGACGACGTGCCACGCCGGCAGACCCTTCCGAAGGTGCTCGGCATCGAGCAGATCCGCAATCTCGGACGGGAGATGGCCGAGTTCCATCTCGCCTGCACAGCGATCGCACCGGCGATTCCAGCCGGCTCGAAGACCATCAAGAGCGATGCCATCCACCTGCTCGAGCTGCTCGAGAGCCCTTTCGCGCCGCGCAACTTCAGCCTCCCGTCAGAGGCGATCGGCCCGCTCTGGCGTCATACGCACCGATTCCTCGAACGGCTCATCGAGGTCGGCTACGACGAGTGGACTCGGATACCCGTGCTCATCGACTGGAACCTCGGGAACTTCTCGGTCGATTCACAGCCGGACGGCTCGTTTCGCCTCTACAGCAGGTGGGACTACGACTGGTTCAGGATCGAACCACGCCTGCTCGACTTCTACTTCCTCTCAAGGGTGTCGTCGAAGACCGGTGATCGCACCGAGTTCACCTACGGCCCGCACACGCTCGTCGAACCGACATTCCTCGAGTTCCTCAGCGCCTATCGAAGCGTGTTCCCGATGAGCCGCGACGAGGTGATGTTCCTTCCCGAGGTGTACCGCTTCTTCGTGCTCAACTACGTGATCCGCGAAGGCGCCGGGTTCTTCCGGCCCGACCTGTGTGCTCGATTCCGCTCGCAGGTGGTACGCCAGCACCTTCCAGCACTCGACCGACTCGACCTGTCGCCGCTCGAGTCGCTCGCTGGCTGATCAGGCGTCGCGGACGCTCCACTCGCGTCGCGCGACCGGGTCCTTGTCGCTCCAGGGGAAGTTGATCCAGAGGTCGGTGCGACGCCACACGTAGTCGCATTTCACGACGGAATGGCTCTTCTCGTACAGGCATGCAGTGCGCACCTCAGCCACCTTGCCGGCGCAGAACTCCTGCACGCTGCGCAGCGTGTGGCCGGTGTCGGCGACGTCATCGGCAATGAGGATCCGGGAGTGGGCGAGGTCGACGAAGTCGGGGGCAGGCGGAAGGATCCGCGGCACTTCGAGTCGCTCGTCAACGCCGGTGTAGAACTCGACGTTCATGGTGTACACGTTCTTCACGCTGAGGGCGTAGCCGAGGGCGCCGCCGATCAGCAGTCCGCCACGGGCGATCGACAGGATCATGTCGGGCTCGTAGTCGTCGGCCACCATCTGCGCCAGTTCACGCGACGCACTGCCGAAGATGTCCCATGTCATGATCTCGCGCTCGCTCATCGCGTCGAAACTAGTGGCTCGGCCGCAGCCGGTCACAGATGGTCGCACGGTGCGGGTCAGGCAGGGGCAGCGGCACCGAGCGCGATGTCCGACGGCCGCACCGGCACGCGGTTGATCTGCTCGCCCCCGAGGCCGCGGAGCGCATCGCGGATGGCGGCGACCACTGCCGGCGTGCTCGACACCGTCGGCGGCTCGCCGACACCCTTGGCACCGAGCGGCGACTGGGGCTCGGGCTCCTCGACGAACGACACCACGACGTCGGGCATGTCGAGGAAGGTCGGCAGCAGATAGTCGGTGAAGGTCGGATTGCGCACGACGCCATCGACCTGCAGGAGTTCTTCCATCACTGCCAGTCCGATGCCCTGCGCGATGCCGCCCTCGACCTGGCCGACCGCGGCAACAGGGTTCAGAAGCCGGCCCACATCTTGCGTGGTGGCCACCTGCACCACTCGCAGCAGGCCGAGGTCGGGATCGACGTCGACGACGGCCCGGTGTGCGGCGAAGGCGAAGGCGGTGTGGCAGTCGCCCTGGCCGAGTTCGTCGAGGTCGGCGGTCGGCGGGTGGTGGTACTCGAACGTCTCGTCGAACTCGACGCCCTTCGTGGCCTCAGCCACGGCGACACGCAGCGTGCCCTCGGTATCGACGATGTCGCGACCATCGACTTCGAGCCGGTGCACGGGTACGCCGTGCATCTCGGCGACGTGATGCAGGACGCGTCCGAGCACCAGGCGGCATGCGCCGTCGACGGCACCGCCGCTCATCCAGGTCTGGCGGGATGCCGAGGTGGAACCTGCCGAGCCGACGAGCGTGTCGATGCGGTCGAGGACGACGTCGTCGACACCAAGGACGGTGCGCGCAATCTGCTGGGCGAGCGTGACGAAACCCTGCCCCACCTCGACGGTGGCGAACTTCACCGTCGCCACGCCATCGCGCAGGCGCACACGCGCAGTGCTGTAGTCGTCGAAGCCCTCGCTGTACATGAGGTTCTTGATGCTGACGCCGTAGCCGATTCCCCTGCGTACGTGCTGGGATCCGGTGGTGAGTCCTGTGCCGCCTGGCAGTCGCAGCGGATCACCATCGTGACCGCCGACCGGCTGGTCGGGAAGCGGCAGCGCCACGAGTTCGCGGATCAGCCGTTCGACCGGCGCCACGCTGCGCACCTCCTGCCCGGTGATGAGACGGTCGCCCGTCCTCATCGCGTTGCGGAGCCGGATCTCGACAGGGTCGAGCCCGCATGCTGCAGCGAGGCGGTCCATCTGGCTCTCGTGGGCGAAGCAGGCCTGCACGACCCCGAAGCCGCGCATCGCACCGGACGGCAGGTTGTTCGTTCGCACTGCCCAGCCATCGACAGTTGCGTTCTCGCAGCGGTACGGGCCCTGGGCGTGTGTGATGCCGTTGACCAGCACGGCAGACGACGTGCTGGCGTAGGCGCCGCCGTCGAAGACGAACCGGGCCTCGATGCGGCGGATGGTGCCATCGTGGTCGGCGTGGTGGCGCATCCAGATCGTGCACGGGTGCCGGTGTACATGGCCGAGGAAGCTCTCTCGGCGGTCGTAGGCCATTCGCACAGGCCGGCCAGTGCGCAGCGCCAGCAGGCAGGTGTGCACCTGCAGGCTGATGTCCTCGCGGGCGCCGAAGGCACCGCCCACCCCGCCGAGGATGAGCCGCACTCGCTCCGGCGGCATCCCGAGGCAGGCTGCGATCTGCGCCCGGTCCTCGTGCAGCCACTGGGTGGCGACGATCAGCTCGACTCCCCCGCCGTCGTGGTCGGGCACCGCCATTGCCGCCTCGAGGCCGAGGAAGGCCTGATCCTGCCGTCCGATCTCGTAGGTGCCCTCGACCGTGACGGGCCCGACGATCGACTGGTCGCCGCGCACGATGCGCTGACGTCGGATCACGTTGCCATCCGGATGGATCGGCGGCACCGAGCCGTCGATTGCACGCTCGGGATCGGTGAGCGGTGCCAGCACCTCGTACTCGACGACGATCGCCTCGAGTGCCCGCCGGCACGTGGCCGGGTGATCGGCGGCGACGGCGGCGACCGGCTCGCCCATGAAGCGAACGTGCGTGCTGGCGAAGACGGGCTGGTCGTGGGCGATGAGCCCGTACGTCGCAGCCCCTGGCACGTCGGCTGCCGTGATGACGGCCTCGACACCGGGAATCGACCATGCGGGCGTGACATCGAGGCGCACGATTCGGGCATGAGGATGCGGTGACCGGAGCGTGGCGCCCCACAGTCCGCCTTCAAGCCGGAAGTCGCCCGAGAACTCGAAACTTCCCTGCACCTTGGCAATGCCATCCGGACGCTCGGTCGACTGGCCAAGGCGGCCGGCGAGCGGCGTGGCGGTGCTCACTCCGGCGGCCATCAGCGCTCCTCATGGGGCGACTCGGCGATGACCCGTGCCACGGCATCGAGGATGCGGCCATAGCCGGTGCAGCGGCAGATGTTGCCCGACAGCGCCTCGCGGACCTCGAATTCCGACGGCGATGGTGACCGCTCGAGGAGCGCCTCTGTCGCCATGATCAGTCCCGGCGTGCAGAATCCGCACTGCACTGCCCCAGCGTCGACGAACGCCCGCTGCACGCGGCTCGGGGATCCGGCAGCAGCGACACCCTCGATGGTGACAATCCGCCGGCCGACCGCCGACGCCGCCAGGACGAGGCAGCTGCAGACCAACTCGCTGTCGACGAGCACGCTGCAGGATCCGCACTCGCCCTGCTCGCATGCGCCCTTCGTGCCGATCAGGCCGAGCCGCTCGCGGAGGACGAAGAGGAGATTCTCGTCGAGGTGCGCGTCGGCGACGTCGCGTGCCTCGCCGTTCACGTGGAGGCGATAGTCGATCGTGTCAGCCATTGGGAAAGGCGCTCCTCAGGAGTCGGGCGGCGAGCACGCCCACGGCGTGCGACCTGTAGGCAGCGGACGACCGGTGGTCGTCGATCGGCCGCGCTGCGGCACGCACGAGTGCGGAGAACTCGCCCACCGTGTCGTCGCCCACCTGCGGCTGCGTCGCGCCGAGGTCGACCCTCGTGCGGATCATCTCCTCGGCAGCAGGACAGCGCAGCACCGTCGGCCCGACGGAGCCGAGCGCGATGCGCACCGCAGACGCCAGGCGGTCGTGCACGAGGCAGGCACTCGCGATCGAGATGACCATGGCATTGCGGACGCCGACCTTCGAATAGCCCTGCCAGCCATCGACCACGGGCACGGTGACGGCGGTGATCAGCTCGTCGCGAGCGGCAGCAGTGCGCTTCGGACCGACCATGAAGTCGGCGACGGGCAGGCGCCTCTCCTGTGATGCCGAGCGAAGGTGCACGACTGCATCGAGGGCAGCTAGCGGCGGCAGTCCATCGCCCGCCGGCGAGCAGGTGGCGAGATTCCCGCCGATGGTGCCGGCGTGGCGGATCTGCGGTGAGCCGACCGTACGCGCCGCCTGTGCCAGGGATGGGACCAGCGTGGCCAGCGGACCGCGCTCGATCTCGGACCAGCGGACCGCAGAGCCGATCGTCACCGTGCCAGCGGCGGGATCGTGGGCCCACGACCGCAACTCGGCCACGCGGTCGACGGCGATCACGCCCGTAGGAGTCCGGCGCCGGTGCTCGTTCAGCTCGACGAGCATGTCGGTGCCACCCGCCAGGATCACCCGATCTGGCTCGGCGGCGAGCAGGCCGACGACCTCGTCGACGGTGCTGGCAACGGAGACGACGGACGCAGCCATTGGCCGCACTTTACATTTCGTCAACCGATGCGCACGGGAGTGCCCGCCGGGCGCTCAGGACGGTGGTTGCCTGGCAGCTGGCTCGAAGGGGCAGTGACGGCAGCCGCTCGAACAGCACCAGCCCCGCTCAGCGAGGAACGCTGCCGTGAAGACCATCAGTCCCGTCACGGGGTCCTGATAGGCGGGGCTGCCCCGGCGGATCGCCGACGAGTGCCGCTCCATCGCAACGGCGAACCCGCGATGTCGCTCCGAGAACCGAGTTGGGAGCGGCCGGTCGACATAGTCGACCCGAAGGGGCAACGACGTGCCATCCGCCATGGGGCGACGGTATCGCAGCACGGCGCTGAGGCCGCCGTCGTGCTGCGCAGCAGCGAGGGACGAGGGCGCTGTGCTCCACCCTCTTCGCACAAGGGCTATGGTTCGCCCATCCGGGGCGTGATGGGGGTCCGTCTCGTTGCGATCCGGGGCATGAACGTCTACGAGCGAAGGGGGAAGCACGTGCGCAACAGTCGTCGTGGCCGGGGAGCCGGCCGCATCGTCGCCGCTGTGGTGATCAGTCTCGGGCTGGTCGCTGCCGCGTGCAGCAAGAAAGAAGAGATCGCCGAGGACACGTCGCCCGCCACGAGCGGCGACCCGAATGCGACACAGCCCACCGTCACCAACGCCCCGGTGACCATGCCCGAGGTCGAGCCCGTCATGGGCGGCCGGCTCGTCATCGGCGGCGAGGCCGAGGTGTCGAACCCGTGGACGCCTGCCGCCATGCAGTGCGACTCCTTCTGCCACATGCGTGCCCGCAGCTTCTACGACCCGCTGGTGTCGGTCGACGACGAGCTCAACTGGCGCCCCTTCCTCGCCGAGAGCATCACGCCGAACGCCGAGAGCACCGAGTTCACCATCAAGATCCGCGAGGGAATCTCGTTCCACGACGGCACGCCGCTCAATGCCGACGCCGTCATGTACAACCTCAATGCGACCGGCAGCGGACTGCTGGTGAGCGCCGGCGTGAAGGACCTCGCCCGCGATCCAGCATGCTGGAAGGCCGACGGCGGCCTGGCCAACAATGCGTGCAAGCTGGTGATGGACAAGGTCGACGAGTTCACCTTCGTGATCAAGACCGGCAAGGACGGCAATGCAGGCGATCCTCTGCCGTGGCCGCTGTTCCCCTACTACCTCGGCGGCCAGTTCGGTCTCGTCGCCTCGCCGACGTGGCTCGACGCCGTCGCTGCCGGCACGGCGAACGCCACTGATGCGGTCGGAACCGGGCCCTTCATGTTCAAGGAGTACGCGCCCGGCGAGGGCGGCAAGCTCGTCGTGACCCGGAACCCGAACTACTGGCAGACCGACTCAGCCGGCCGCCAGCTCCCGTACCTCGACGAGATCGAGTTCCGCGTCATCCCCGACTCTCAGGTCCGCGCTGCGGCACTCGAGTCAGGCGACGTCGACCTCATCTCGACCTCTGATGCGGCGGTGGTCAGCGAGTACGACCCCGGATTCGGCGCTACCACCGACTTCAACTTCCTGCTCCAGGCTCAGTACAGCGAGACCAACTACATCCTGCTGCACCTCTCCAAGCCTGGCCCCCTGCAGTCCAAGGAGGTCCGCTGCGCGCTCCACCAGGCGCTCGACAAGGACGACCTGATCGCCACCGTGGCGAACGGCTACCCCGCGATCGCCAACGGCCCGTTCTCGCCAGGCCAGGAGGGCAACCTCGCCGACAACGGCGCGCCGACCTACGACCCCGACGCCGCCGCTGCGGCGATCGCGGCCTATGAGGCTGCCAATGGCGAGATCACGATCAACTACTCCACCACCACGTCGGCGAGCAGCCTCGCCACGGCCGAGTACCTGCAGGATGCGTGGGGTGCCGTAGGCGTCGACGTAACAATCACCCAGATCGAGCAGTCGAAGCTCATCAACAACGCGCTCTTCGGCGCTCCCGAGTTCGACGCGTTCGGATGGCGCAATCATGCAGGTCTCTTCGTCGACGGCCAGTACTACTGGTGGCACGGCTCAGCGGCGCTGCCTGACGGCAGCCTCGCCCTGAACTTCGGCCGTCTCAACGACCCCGAGATCAACCGTCTCCTCGACCTGAGCCGCAGCGAGGCGGATCCCGACGCCCGTCGTGGCTACGCCGAGGACATCAACCGGCGCTTCGCCAGCGAGTGCTTCATCATTCCGACCTCGTTCACCACATGGGCCATCATCAGTTCCCCGTCGGTGATGGGCATCGGCACGATGATGCAGCCAGACGGCAGTGGGTCGTTCGTCCGCGATGGTGCCGGGTTCTCCGGGCAGATCTGGCTGACGTCCCTCTTCAAGGCAGAGGGCTGAGCGGATTCGCAGCGGTGGCGCCGCCGCGAGGCGGCGCCACCATGCAGTCCTCTTTCGCTGCCCTCTGACGCCAAGGAACCACCGTGCGATACGCCCTCACCCGCATCGCCCGCTTCGTCTTCGTCTTCGTCATCGTCACGTTCCTCGTGATGCTGGCCACGCGCATCGGCAGCAAGGATCCTGTGCGCGACCTGGCGGGTGGGCAGGTCGGGCCGGAGGTCATCGCCAAGGTCGAGGCCGACTTCCCGTACGTCCGGGCGTGCGAGGGCACGATCACGTACGCACCGTGCATGGTGTCGCAGTACGCCCGGTGGGTCGGCGACGTGTTCACCGGCAACATGGGCTACTCGTACGCGCAGAACCAGTCCGTGGTCGACATGTTCAAGCAACGGGGACCGAGCACGTTCTGGCTCGGAGTCTGGGCGATTGTCATCGGCCTCATCGGGGCCGTACCGATCGGCGTGTACTCGGCCTACAAGCGCGACAGCCCGCTCGACCGGGTGCTGAGCCTCGGGTCCTTCGCCGTGCTGTCGACGCCGCAGCTCGTGATCGCAGTGTTCCTGCTGTATGCCGTTGCGAACCGGGTGGCGTTCTTCCCGAACATCCCAGACTATGTGGCACCCTGGAGCAACCCTGTCGAGCACTTCCGCAACTTCTTCCTGCCTGCGCTCACACTCGGCATCGGACTCGGAGCCGTGTGGAGCCGGTTGCTTCGTGCCGACATGATCCTCACGCTGCAGAGCGACTTCATCAACCTTGCCCGGGCCAAGGGTGTCTCGCCGAATCGCGTGCTCTGGGTGCACGCCCTCCGCTCGTCGGTGCTGTCGCTGATCACGAGCGTTGCGCTGCAGTTGTCAGGCCTCATCAGCGGCGCCGTGGTCGCCGAGCAGTTCTTCCAGGTCGGCGGCATCGGCGGCCGGCTGGTGATCGCCGTACAGCAGAACGACATCCTCGTCATCCAGGCGATCACGGCAGCAGTCGTGGCCGCAGTGGTCGTGGTGAACGTGGGCGTCGACCTTCTGTACGCCGTTGTCGATCCGCGTATCCGTCAGGCGCGGGCGCTGGCATGAGCGAGGTGCCGACGTGACCGCAGCATCAGGCGCCGCCGGGCCGACTGTGCGCACGCCCAAGCGACCCAACCGATTCCTCACAGGTGGCAGCGTGCTCTCGCTCACCTGGCTGATCGGGCTCACGCTCCTGGCCTTCTTCGCCGACTACCTGCCCTTCATCAGGTACGCGACGGCGCGCACCAAGTCAGTCACGAACTACAAGGCCGGCCCGGGGCTCGACTTCTGGTTCGGTAGTGACAGACTCGGCCGAGACGTGTTCGCTCGCTGCATCTACGGGGCGCAGATATCTCTTCGCGTGGCGGTGGCCAGCATCATTGTCGGCATCGTGGTGGGTGGAGCGCTCGGACTGATCGCCGGGTATGTGAAGGGGCGAACCGACGCCACCATCAATGTGCTGTTCGACGTTCTCCTGTCGTTCCCTGCCCTGATCCTGGCGGTGCTCGTCGTCGGGCGCCTCGACGTGCTCGCTGCCGATGTGCCGTGGCTCACCCGCACGTGGTCGGTCACGATCGTGCTGTCGCTGCTGTCGATCGCACCGATCGCCCGAATCGTCAGAGCGCAGACACTGAGCCTCAGCGAGCGCGAATTCGTCCTTGCTGCCCGCAGCCTCGGAGCCGGGCGGATGCGGATCCTGTTCAAGGAGATCCTCCCCAATCTCGTCCCCGCGATGGTGTCCGTCGCCTTCACGGGAGTCGCAGTGCTGATGGTCGCCGAGGGCGGCCTTGCCTTCCTCGGCTACTCCGTCGAGTCGCCGTCCTCGTCGTGGGGGAAGTTGATCGCTGAGAACCGCGAGAAGATCGACGTGGCCTGGTGGGCCACCATCTTCCCGTCGCTCATGCTGTTCATCACCGTGCTTGCGTTCAACGTCGTCGGCGACCGATTCGCCCGGCGATTCGACATCCGGGAGGCTGCCCTGTGACCGCCCATCTGCAGACCGAGGGCCGAGTCGCCGCCGGCACCCTGCTCGAAGTCAGCGACCTGCGCACCCACTTCAGCACGCCACGGGGTGTGGTGCGGGCCGTCGACGGGGTGTCGTTCACGCTCGAGCGGGGCAAGGCGCTCGGCATCGTCGGCGAGTCGGGTTGCGGAAAGACCGTGCTCTCGCGCACGATCATGGGACTCCAGCCGCGGCGCGGCACACACCTCACCGGGTCCGTACGCTTCGAGGGCAAGGAGATTCTCGGCCTGCCGCCGCAGCAGATGCGCGGCGTGTGGGGTCGCGAGATGGCGATGATCTTCCAGGATCCGATGACCTCGCTGAATCCCCTCATGCGCATCGGCCGTCAGATCGAGGAGCCGCTTCGCAACCACCTCGATATGCCACGCGGCGAGGCCAGTGCGACGGCAGCCCGTCTGCTCCGCGACGTCAAGATCCCCGAAGCTGAGCGGCGGCTGCGCCAATACCCGCACGAGCTCTCCGGTGGCATGCGCCAGAGGGTCATGATCGCGATTGCCATGGCGTGCGGCCCGACATTGCTGTTCGCCGACGAGCCCACCACGGCGCTCGACGTCACTGTGCAGGCACAGATCCTCGAGCTCATCGGCGAGCAGCGCCGCGACCGCAACATGTCGCTCATCCTCGTCACGCACGATCTCGGCGTCGTCGCAGGCCACACCGACGAGATCGCGGTCATGTACGGCGGCAAGCTCGTCGAGAAGGCGCCGACGCGGCGTCTGTTCGCCTCGATGCGGATGCCATACACCGAGGCGCTGCTGCGCAGCATTCCCAAGCTCGAGGATGCCAGCCACACCCGGCTGGCCATGATTCCCGGCAGGCCGCCCGATCTCGTCAACCCCCCGCAGGGCTGCCGATTCGCCCCCCGCTGTCCGTATGCGCAGGACCGCTGCCGCGAGGAGGAGCCGCCGCTGGTCGCCACGCCAGACGACCCGTCGCACAGTTACGCCTGCTGGTACCCGGTTGGCTCCCCCGAGTACCGGGCCGCACGTGAGCGCATCGACGCCGAGAAGGGACGGGCCGCCTGATGGCCGGTACAGGAAAGGCCCACCTCCGCAGCGGCGAGCGGGTGCTGCTGCGCGTCGAGGACCTCGTCGTCGAGTTCCCCGTCGGCCGTACAGGCTTGAAGGTGAACGCGGTCAGCGGCATCAGCTTCGACGTGCTGCATGGCGAGACGCTCGGCCTCGTCGGCGAGAGCGGCTGCGGCAAGAGCACCACCGGTCGCGCCGTGATGCAGCTGCGCCGCCCCGAGGGTGGCTCGGTCGTGTTCGAGGGCAGGGAACTCACGGCCATGAAGGCCGAGGACATGCGCGAGGCACGCACGCGCATGCAGATGATCTTCCAGGACCCGATCTCGAGCCTCAATCCGCGCCGCAAGGTCCGCGACATCGTGATGGAGCCGCTCAACATCTGGAAGCGCGGAACGGCCACCGACCGTTCGACCAAGGTCGACTCCCTGCTCGAGGAGGTCGGCATCGATCCGGCCCGCGCCGCCGAGAGCCAGCCCCATCAGTTCAGCGGCGGTCAGTGCCAGCGCATCAGCATCGCCCGCTCGCTGGTCCTCGACCCGACGCTCATCATCTGCGACGAGCCGGTGAGCGCCCTCGACGTGAGCGTCCAGGCCCAGGTGCTCAACCTCCTGGAAGACCTGAAGGCCAAGCACGGCCTGACGATGATCTTCATCGCCCACGACCTCGCCGTGGTCAAGAACATCAGCGACCGCATCGCGGTGATGTACCTCGGCAAGATGTGCGAGGTCGCCCCGAGCGACGCTCTCTACACGTCGCCGGCGCACCACTACACGGCGGTGCTGCTCAACTCGATCCCGGTCCCCGATCCGGAGATCGCCATCACCAAGGTCGCCATCGAGGGCGAGCCGCCGTCGCCGGTCCTTCCGCCCGCCGGCTGCCGCTTCAACCCGCGCTGCCCTGCGGCGGACGACCGCTGTCGCTCCGAGGAGCCGCAGTTGCGCGAGGTCGGCGCCGGTCACTTCGTGGCCTGCCACCACCCGCTCGTGGGTGGCGAGGCCCCGGTCTCGGTGCGCACGGGCGGCTGACGCCGCTCTCACACCTGTCCGGCGTCAGCTGTTGGTGTAGTCCGGCGGACGACGCTCGAGGAACGCCATCATCGCCTCGCGGTGGTCCGCGGTCGCCGACGCCATGATCTGCTGGCGGTTCTCGAGGTCGATCGCGTTCTGCATCGCCGGGATCTCGAGCGCGCCCCACATCCCCTCCTTGGTCAGCGCGACACCGAAGGGGGCGTTGCGCATGACCTCGTGGGCCTTGGTCATCGCCGCGTCCATGAGCGTGTCGTCGTCGTCCAGGAGATCGACGACGAGACCGATCCGGTAGGCCTCCTCGGCGTCGAACACCCGACCCGTGAGCATCAACTCCTGGGCCCGGGCGGCACCCACGAGTCGCGGCAGCACCCACGACGTGCCGATGTCGCACGCCGAGAGCCCGATACGGATGAAGGCGGCGTTGAAGCGCGCCGCACGCGAGGCGAGACGGATGTCGCTGCCCAGCACGAGGGCGAAGCCACCACCGGCGGCGGGTCCGTTCACGGCGGCGATCACCGGCTGCGGGAGCGAACGCAGACGGGGCATCAACGAGGCGATGTGCTTCTGCACGGCGAACCCGGCCTGGGTGCGCCCGAGGTGCTCGGTGTGCGGCGCCGTGCCGTACCCGGTGAGGTCGAGGCCGGCGCAGAACCCCCGCCCGGCGCCGGTCAGGATGACGACCCGAACCGTCGGGTCGACGGCGATGTCACCGAGATGGTCGTGGAGCCCCTGCACGAGCTCGACGGTCATCGCGTTGAGCTTGTCAGGGCGGTTCAGGGTGAGCAGGGCGATGCCCTCGGCGGGAGAGGTGCGCTGGATGACGTCCATCCTCCTACTGTGCCCTCCCCCAGACCCGCCCGACGACACGTACTGCTCGTCGCGTCAGGCGGGTGACGGCGACAGGTGGGTAGTAGCGTCAGGCCCGCTGTGGGGACCGACATGGGCCATGAGACACCGACCACCTGGCGGAGCGCGTTGCGCACCGCTGGTCTCGCGTATCTCTTCTCCCGACTGTGCGTTCTCATCGGCGCCGCGCTGATCGCAGCCGAGTTGCGCGCCGACGAGAACGTGCGGCTCGAGAAGTTCTCGACATCGCCCTGGGCCGATCCCGACTACGCCCGCAAGGTGATCCCCAAGAACGCCCTGCGGCCGATGCTCGACGTCCTGACGTCGTGGGACGGCGTCTGGTACCTCCGCCTCGTTCGGCTCGGTTACCCGACGTTCGTGCGACCGAACGTCGACTACGACGTGTGGGACGCACGGGCGGCCTTCTTCCCGCTGTACCCGATGTCGGTGCGCGCCCTCGACGCCGTGCTCCCGGGTGGTGACATCGAGGCGGCACTGCTGCTCAACTTCATCCTCGGGGCGGTCGCCGTCTACATCGTCGGCCTCATCGCTCGCCGTCTCTACGGAGAGTCCGTCGCCCTGAAGGCGATGGTGCTGATGTCGATGTTCCCCGGTGCGTTCGTGCTGTCGTTCGCCTACACCGAGGCCCTGTTGGTCGTGCTCGCCGCCGGCTGCCTGTGGGCGCTCTCCGAGCGACGCTGGTGGCTCGCCGGCGTGCTCGCCGCCCTTGGCACGGCGACGCGACCGAACGGCATCGCCCTCGTCGCCGCGTGCGTCGTGGCCGCGTGGATCGCCGTGCGCGAGCGACGCGAGTGGCGCTCGCTGGTCGCCGTCGCCCTCTCCCCGCTCGGCTTCGTCGGATTCATGCTCTGGGTCGACTCCCACACCGCCGAGCGCGGTGTGTGGTTCCGCGTCCAGACCGAGGCGTGGGGCGAGGGTACGAGCTTCGGCTGGACCGCCGTACGAAGGACCGCGAAGGCGATCGCCCATCCGCTGAGCTCGCCCACCAACACGACCACCCTGACCTCGATGGTGGCACTCGTCCTGCTGTTGTGGTTCC
>JBEGVK010000056.1:0-8083 GCA_041178405.1 Actinomycetota bacterium
CATCACACCGAGAAGCACCGTGCCGGCACCGTCGTCGTGGGCGATGCCACCGACCTCGAGATCATCCGTCCCGACGGTGTCGTGATGTGGTGTCCGCCCAAGGGTGTGATGGCCGGCCCGCGCACTGGCCCGCACGCTGGCACGGGGGTGAGCCACAGCAATGCCCAGTTGGCCACAGCAGAGTCGGCTGCAGCGCCGTGCTTCGCATGGCCACTGCCGCCGGTCAGCGCAGTGCGGTCACGGCTGACGACGCTGGTGCCGTCGATGCTGACGCGACTGGTCGCCGCGCCCAGTAACTGATGGTCAAGGACATGATGGTCGAGAATGTGATGGTCGAGGATGTGATGTTCCAGGACGTGATGTTCCAGGAGACAACGTCGCGATCTCGTCGGACGACATCGCCGGGCTCACGTGGCATCACCGGATCGGTGGCATCGGTGGCATCGGTGGCATCGGTGGGATTGCTACCGGGCAGCACCTCGGCGGATGTCGATACTTGCTGTAGTGCTGTAGTGCTGTAGTGCTGTAGTGCTGTAGTGCTTGAGTGCAGTAACGCTGTAGCCATGCACTGGAGAACTCCAGCGCTGCGATGGACTACTGCTGCTTGGGGCTGGCCTAACAAGTTCTGCTCTAACAAGTTCTGGCCTAGCAAGTTCTGGCCTAGCAAGTTCTGGCCTAGATCACCTCGGCGACTGCTGCTGCGGTGAACTGGGCGTTGTAGAGCTCGTAGTAGGCGCCGCGTCGCTGGAGCAGGTCGTGATGAGTGCCCTGCTCGACGATGCGGCCGGCATCCATCACGATGATCGTGTCGGCATCGCGGATGGTGCTGAGTCGATGGGCGATCACGAAACTGGTGCGGCCGCCGCGCAGCGTGCTCATTGCCCGCTGGATGAGCACTTCGGTCCGCGTGTCGACCGAACTGGTGGCCTCGTCGAGGATCAGGATCGACGGGTCGCTGAGGAATGCCCGGGCAATGGTGAGCAGCTGCTGCTCGCCGGCGCTCACCGAGGTGCCGTCGTCGGCCAGCACGGTGTCGTAGCCGTGGGGGAGTGAATGCACGAACCGATCGACGTAGCAGGCTCGGGCTGCGGCCAATACCTCGTCGTCGGTGGCGCCGGGCCGGCCATAGCGGATGTTCTCGCGGATGGTGCCGGTGAACAGCCACGTGTCCTGCAGCACCATGCCCATCTGGCTGCGCAGTTCGCGGCGCGTCATCGTGGCGATATCGCGGCCATCAAGCACGATGCGGCCGCCGTCGATCTCGTAGAACCGCATCAGTAGGTTCACCAGCGTGGTCTTGCCGGCGCCGGTGGGGCCGACGATGGCCACGGTGCGTCCCGGCTCGACGGTGAGCGACAGGTCGTCGATCAGCGGCGTGTCGGCCCGATACCTGAACGACACGCGATCGAACACCACCCGACCACGCGTCATCGACGTGGATATAGATGGACTGGTGGAGATACTTGTGGACGTACTCGAGGATGTGCTCGTGGACGTGCTCGTGGATGTGGATGCTGCGATGACGGTCGCGAGGTGTCCACGGGAGGCATCGGTGGGCATGGCCCCGTCGTGATGGCGTCCCTGGCCCTCGCCCTCGCCCTCACCCTCGCCATCGCCTTCGCCCAGGCCAGCACTGTCAGCACGTTCGTCGGGGGCGTCGAGGACCTCGAAGACTCGCTCGACGCTGGCAATACCGGACTGCAGGGTGTTGATCATCGACGCCACCTGCGTGAGCGGCATGGCGAACTGGCGCGAATACTGGATGAACGCCTGCACGTCGCCGAGGCCGATCGAGCCATTCGCCACCTTGAGGCCACCGAACACAGCGATGAGCACATAGTTCAGGTTTGCCAGCATCACCGTCATCGGCTGCACGCTGCCGCTGATGAACTGCGCTGAATAGCCGGTGCGGAACACCTGATCATTGGTGGCGTCGAAGCGCTCCTGGGCCTCGTGCTGGCGTCCGAATGCCTTCACCACGGCATGGCCGGTGAATGTCTCCTCGACCTGCGCGTTCAGCGACCCGGTGTGTGCCCACTGGGCGATGAACTTCGCCTTCGCCCGCTTGGCGATCGCCTTCATCATCATCACCGACACCGGCACCGTCACCAGGGCGATCAGTGCCAGCTGCCACGAGATCGTGAGCATCATCACCAGCACGCCCACCGTCGTGAGCAGGCTCGACAGCAGGCCGCTCACCGACTGCTGCATGCTCTGCGACACATTGTCGATGTCGTTGGTGACACGCCCCAACAGGTCGCCCCGCGGCAGCGTGTCGAGATGGCCGAGCGGCATCCGGTGCAGCTTCGACTCGATGTCGCTGCGCAGCTGGTACATGGCCCGCTGCACGATGCCCGCCACCAGCCACGCCTGATACACGCCGAGCAGGTAGCCGCCGATGTACAGCCCCGTCACCAGCAGCAGCGTGCGGGCGAGTGCGTCGTAGTCGATGCCCGGCCCGCCGTTGGCCGAGCGCACGAGACCGTCGAACACCAGGTTGGTGGCCTCGCCCAGGATGCGCGGCCCCACCACGATGAGCACCACGCTGGCGACGGTGCATGCCAGGGCCATGGCCACCCGGCCGCGCTCGTGCTGCAGGCGACGCAGCAGTCGACGGCTTGATCCGACGAAGTCGCGCGACTTCTCGGTGGGCACGCCCACCGTGTGCCAACGGCCGCCACGCAGTTCGGCCGTGCTACTCGACTGCCGCGGAACCCCGGTCTCCGGATGCGCGCTGTCACTGGATGAGTCGCTGGATGAGTCGCTGGATGAGTAACTGGATGTCTCGCTGGATGTGTCGCTGGACATGTCACCGGTTATGTCGCCGGAGTTGTTCCCGGAGTTGTTCGCGGTGTTGTTCCCGGAGTTATTCCCAGAGTTGTTCTCGCGGTCGTCGCCGGAGGGAGGCTCGTGGCGCTTGCTCATGCGTCGCCCTCCGAGGACGTGCCGGCACGCGTGCCCGTGCTGGCGTACTCGACCTCATCAGCATTGAGCTGCGAGTTGACGATCTCGCGATACGTGGGGCATGTCTCGAGCAGGCCCTCGTGAGTGCCGAGGCCCACCGACTCGCCGTCGTCGATCACCAGGATCTGCTCGGCGAATCGGATGCTCGTCACTCGCTGTGCCACCACCAGCATCACCGCTGGCCGCTCGGGATCGGTCACGATCGGCGCCAGCGCAGCGCGCAGTCGTGCGTCGGTGGCCATGTCGAGGGCCGAGAACGAATCGTCGAACAGGTACACGTCGGGACGGCGCACCACTGCCCGGGCAATCGCCAGTCGCTGGCGCTGGCCGCCCGACAGGTTGCTGCCCCCCTGGCCCACCGTCGCCTCGAGTCCGCCCATCGCCCGCACGAAGTCGCCCGCCTGTGCAATCTCGAGCGCCGCCCACATCTCGTCGGCGGTGGCGTCGGTCTTGCCGAACCGCAGGTTGCTCGCCACCGTGCCGCCGAACAGGTATGGCCGCTGTGGCACCAGGCCGATGCGCTGCCACATCACCTCCGGATCGAGCGACCGCACGTCGACACCGCCGATGCGAACCGCGCCCGATGTCGCATCGATCAGTCGCGCCGCGAGGTTGACGAGCGTGGTCTTGCCCGAGCCGGTCGACCCGATCACGGCAAGGGTCGACCCCGCCTCGCACCGCACGGTGATGCCATCGAGCACTGCGTGCTCGGCACCCGGATAGCGGAAGCCGGCACCGTCGAACTCGAGCGAGGTTCGCCCTGCGACCGGCGCGACCACCTCGACTGCCCGACTGATCGAACTCTCGGTGTCGAGCACCTCCATGATGCGCCCGCTGCTCACCGACGCACGCGGCACCATCGCCGCCATGTAGGTGGCCATCATCACCGACATCAGGATCTGGGTGAGATACGTGAGGAAGGCGATCAGCGCTCCCACCTGCAGGTCGCCATCACCCACGCGGTGCCCGCCGAACCAGATCACGGCCACGCTGCTGCAGTTCACGATCAGCGTGGCCGTGGGCAGCATTGCGCCCATCAGGCGGCCACCGCGCAGGGCCGTGATCCGCAGGCCGTCGTTGTCGTGCTCGAACCGGGCGGTCTCGGTGTCCTCGCGTACGAAGGCTCGCACCACTCGCAGTCCGGTGATCTGCTCGCGCACCACCCGGTTGAGCTCGTCGATGCGGTCCTGCATCACGCGGAATGTGGGCACCATGCGGCGGATGATGCTGCCGACGCTGAGCATCAGCAGCGGAATGCCCACGGCGAGGATCCAGGTGAGCTGCACGTCTTCGCGCATCGCCATCAGGACACCGCCCACTGCGGTGAACGGCGCAGCGATCAGCATCGTGCACGTCATGTAGACGAGCGTCTGCACCTGCTGCACATCGTTGGTGACCCGAGTGATGAGGCTCGGCGCACCCAGCTCGGTCACCTCGCGGGCCGAGAAGTCGGTCACCTTCCGGAACAGCGACGAGCGCACATCGCGCCCGAACCCCATGGCGGCGAGTGATCCGTACCGGACGGCCGAGATGGCGAACACGATCTGCACGGCGCTGACGAGCAGCATCACCCCGCCGTGGCGCCAGATGTAGCCCGTGTCGCCGGTGCGCACGCCCTGGTCGATGATGTCGGCATTGAGGCTCGGCAGGTAGAGCGATGCCGCCGCCTGCACCGCCTGCAGCACCACCACGGCGGTGAGCCAGCCCCGGTATCGACCGAGGAACCGTCGCAGCAGGGCGATCAGCACGGTGTCACCGTGTCAGCGTGCAGTCCGTCGTGAGCGCGCGGCGCGTTGCAGCGGCGTGGCTCGGCGAACATCACGCCGCATTGTTGCCGTCGGCAACCTCTCGGCACGAACCGGCTGCGCACTGGGCGTCGACGCGCTGGCCACGGGTAGCGTCAGGCGCTGATGAACACCCGGCCCGACGCTGGAGTCGATCCCGCCCCGGATCCCACTCGCCCGCTCGACGCCGTCATCGTGGGGGCCGGCCTTGCGGGGCTCAGCGCGGCACGAGTGCTCGCTGACGCCGGTCGCAGCGTGATGGTGCTCGAGGCCTCCGACGGCGTCGGCGGACGCGTGCGCACCGACATCGTCGACGGCTTCCGCCTCGACCGCGGCTTCCAAGTGCTGCTCACCGCCTATCCCGAGGTTGCCCGTCAGCTCGATGCCGATGCGCTCGACCTGTACCGCTTCGATCCCGGCGCCGTGGTGTACACCGGCGGCATCTATCCGTCGGCCCGCTTCGACGTGCTCGCCGACCCGCTCCGCCTGCCCACCCGGGCGCTCGGCGGTGCGCTGGCGCGCGTGGGCTCGATCGCCGACAAGCTGCGGCTCGCACTGATGCTGCAGCAATTGCGTCGCTCCGATCCAGTGGCACTGCTGCGTGCACCGGATCGCACCACGCTCGAGTCGCTCCGCGCGCGGGGCTTCTCGTCGTCGATGATCGACACGTTCTTCCGTCCGCTGCTCGGCGGCATCCAACTCGATCCCTCGCTCGGCGGCAGCGCCCGCATGAGCGACACGGTGCTGCGATGCCTCGCTGTCGGGCACTCGGCCGTGCCGAATCACGGCATGCAGCAGATCCCAGAGCAGCTCGCGGCGGCGCTGCCTGCCGGCACCGTGCATCTGCACTCGCCGGTCGCACGCATCGCACCCGGCGAGGTGCACCTCGCCGACGGTCGCATCGTGCACTCTCGGTCGGTCATCGTGGCCACCGATGGCCCCACTGCGTCGCGCCTGCTGGGCGAGCAGCGGCCCGACGTGCGCGATCCCGGTGACCGCTCGGTGCGGGCCGTGTGGTTCGAGGCACCGGCGCCGCCCGTGAGCCACCGATTCATCGTGCTCGACGGCACATCGAGTGGTCCGGCACTCAACGTCGTGCCGATGAGCAACGTGGCACCCGGCTACGCGGGCGACACCGGCAAGGCGCTCATCGTCGCCGCCTGTCCCATCGGCGTCACCCGTGCCGACGGCACGGTGCTGATCGACGAAGTGCCCGACGACTGGCAGCTCGAGCAACTGGTGCGCCGGCAGCTGCTGACATGGTGGGGCCCACAGGTCGACCGGTGGCGGGTGCTGCGCGTCGACACGATCGCCCACGGACAGCCCGACTCGCAGCCGCCGTTCCGCCCCAAGCGCGCCGTGTCGCTCGGCGACGGGCTCTTCGTGTGCGGCGATCACCGCGACACACCATCCATTCAGGGGGCGATGCACAGCGGTCGACGCACGGGCGAGGCAGTGCTGAGATCCTGACATCGCGCTCGTGACATGGCTCTTGTGACATCGCTCTTGTGATTCCTCGCTCGTGATGTCTCTCGCGATGCCGTCTGCCTGAGCGAGGTCGCTCGCTGGCTCGTACACGCAGCGCATCACCGTCACGATGGCTGCGATCCCGTCAGAGGGTGACGCAGAACTCGTTGCCCTCGGGATCGGTGAGCGTCACCCATCGGGCCGGACCCTCGCCGCCCTCCCACATTCGCGTCGCCCCGAGCTGGACGGCTCGGTCGACGACCTCGAGTGCCTCGTGCCGCGGGGGATTGAGGTCGAGGTGCACTCGGTTGAGATCCACCTTCGGCGGCAGTCCGTCGGGCACCTGGAACAGCAGCCGTGGCCCGTGCCCGGCGGGGTCCACGCACGCCGCGGCGGCCCGCCACGTCAGCGTGCCATCGACCTCGGCAACGTCGGCCCACGTGGCAGCCCCCGCCTCGATCATGCGACGCACCCGGTCGGGGTCGTCGTCGATCTGATAGCCGAGCAGGTTCGCCCAGAATCGGCACAGCGAGTGCGGGTCGGCACTGTTGACGACCACCTGGAAGCGCACGCAGTGACCGTACGGCGACGGTGCCGGCGGTCGCAGGTGCGGATGGCCCTGCCGCGGCCGGCCACTCGACCCCTGCCGTCGGGTCAGCGGGAACCATCGGGTGTCGGCGACGCCATGGTGCGTTATAGGTAGTTACAATGCCCTGGCCGGCGGGCGATCGGATGGGTGAAACGGTTCGTCCGCCCTACGGAGGTGGACGTCGCCTGCCGATAGCGTCTCAGCGCAGCGTGGTGTGGACAGGCGGTTGTCCGACACGATGCAGCGAGGCCCGTACGCCCATGACGATCGACCCCGACGCTACTGACCCTTCTGACGACCTCGACGTGCATGGCACGCCATCGTCGGGCGCGCCCAGGCCGAGCGCATCGTCAACGGGTGCGTCGCCCTCGGGCAGGTCGGGCGACGACACCTCGGGCAGTCTCGAACGGCCGGCCGGTCCGCTCACCATTCGCGTCAGCACCTCGCCGCGACCCGCCGACGCCCCCGGCCGCGCCCAGATGCCGCTCGCGCCGAAGGATGCGCCGAAGAAGCGCAAGCGCGGCGACACGGGCTACCAGCGTGCCAAGAAGGTGAAGCCCATCGTGGCGAACAAGTCCGCCGACAGCGAGGCCCAACCTCGCTCGAAGGCGCTGTACGTGCTCGTCGCACTGCTGCTGGCCTCAGCTGGATTCGCGATCTACATCAACAACAGCGAGGCCCCCGTCGCCGAGGAGTCGATGGTGCAGGCGCTCGACGGCTCGACCTTCCAGGCCACCGACTCGTTCGGGATCATCCTGATCGAGGGCAGTGCGCTCACCGTGACATTCAGCGCCGCAGTCGACGGCAACGGCGCCCTCGGCCTGAGCGGTGGCTGCAACCAGATCAGCGGCGGTTTCCGCATCGTCGGCGGCTTTGCCGACACGGTGTCGTTCGGCGGCACGCTCGAGTCGACCGACGGATGGACCCAGACCGAGATGGCGTGCGATCAGCCGCTGATGGACCTTGATGCCGCGATGGTCGACATGCTGAACAATCTGCCGCGACTCGCGCTCGTGGGTACCACGCTGACGATGACGATCAGCGATCCGGCCGTCGGTCTTCGCTCGGTCACCTTCAGCCAGGTGTCCTGAGCAGCGCGCCGGCACCGAGACGGCCCGTCTGAGCAACGCGCCATCTCGACGTAGCCGACGCCGCAGGCGTGAGACGCCGACAGTCAGTCCGGTGTCTGACCGATGAACCTGAGCATCAGCTCGGCGAGCTGCGGCCCGCAGTCCTCCTGTACGAAGTGGCCGCCGCCCTCGACAGTGGTGTGCGGCTG
>JBEGVK010000057.1:0-3509 GCA_041178405.1 Actinomycetota bacterium
CTTCCCGAAGGCGGCAGGAATGAGCTCGATGTCGGTGCCGGCAACACTTGCCACGTCATCAGACAGCGTCACTGACTTCACATTCACCTCGTCGGCGATCAGCGACGTGAACGGCTCGAGACGCGAGGCCTGCTCGACCGCAATGGTGAGTGATGCGAGCGGCTGTCGCACGCGCAGTTGCTGGTCCTTGCGGACTCGTAGCGCGACGCTGCACACGTCGCGTACCAGATCCATCGACTCGACGAGGGCGGCATCAGCGGGGATCGACGTGGAGTCGGGCCACTCGGTGAGATGCACGCTGCGCTCCGCCGTGAGACCGCGGTAGATGTGTTCCGTCAGCATCGGGAGCAGCGGCGCGAGAGCTCGGCACAGCAGCGTCAGCACGGTGTGCAGCGTGTCAATGGCGGCCTGTTCACCGGCCCAGAAACGTTCGCGGCTGCGACGCACATACCAGTTGGTGAGCACGTCGAGATAGCCGCGCACAGAGCCGCAGGCAGCGAAGAGGTCGTACTCGTCCATGGTGCCGGTGAGGTCGGCGACGAGGTTGTGGGTCTTTGCGAGCACATAGCGGTCGAGCACGTCAGTGCTGTCGGTACGGATGGATCCCACAGTGCCGGCCGCATTCGCGTAGAGCGAAAGGAAGTACCAGGTGTTCCATATCGGGAGGAGCACGTGGCGCACCGTCTCGCGAAGACCATCGTCGGTGACCATCAGGTCGTTGCCGCGGAGAATCGGCGAGCCGAGCAGGTACCACCTCATCGCATCGCTGCCGTGAGAGTCAAAGACCACGAGCGGGTCTGGGTAGTTCATCAGGCTCTTCGACATCTTGCGCCCGTCGTTACCGAGGACGATTCCATGGCTGACGCACGTGGTGAAACTCGGCCGATCGAAGAGGGCGGTTGCCAGCACATGCAGCGTGTAGAACCAGCCGCGCGTCTGTCCGATGTACTCGACGATGAAGTCACCCGGGTAGTGCGACTCGAACCACTCCCGGTTCTCGAACGGATAGTGCACCTGCGCAAATGGCATGCTGCCGCTCTCGAACCAGCAGTCGAGCACCTCTGGGACCCTGCGCATCATCGACTTCCCCGTCGGATCGTCTGGGTTCGGACGCACGAGGTTGTCGATGTGCGGCCGGTGGAGATCGGTCACCGTGATGCCGAAGTCGCGCTCGAGTTCAGCGATGCTGCCGTAGACATCGACACGCGGATAGGCGGGATCGTCGCTCTTCCACACTGGAATCGGCGACCCCCAGAAGCGGTTTCGGCTGATGCTCCAGTCGCGGGCGTTCTCGAGCCACTTCCCGAACTGCCCGTCCTTGATGTGCTCCGGCACCCAGCGGATCCCCTGATTCAGCTCGACCATCCGCTGCTTGACTGCCGTCACCTCGACGAACCATGAACTGATGGCCCGGTACACGAGCGGCTTGCTGCACCGCCAGCAGTGCGGATACGAGTGCATGTACGAGTCGTGTCGCACCAGCGCGCCGCGGTCGCGGAGAGTGCGGATGACCTCGGGATTCGCGTCGAACACCTGCACGCCCGCCCATGGCCCGACCTCGTCGGTGTAGCAGCCCTTCTCGTCCATCGGGCAGACAGTGGGGATGCCGACTGCCGAGCAGGTGGTCTGGTCGTCCTCGCCGAATCCCGGTGCCAGGTGCACGACGCCAGTGCCGTCGTCGGTGCTCACGAACTCTGCGGCGAGCACGTGGAAGGCATTGGGAATATCGGCAAAGAAGTCGAAGAGCGGTTTGTAACCACGTCCGACGAGATCGGAACCACGCATCGCCCCGAGTTGCACGGCGCCCTCGAGCTCGCGCTCGTATGCGGCGCGCCGGGAATCGGCGAGGATGACTCGCTGCCCGTCGGGCATCTCGAGGAGTGCGTAGTCGATATCAGGTCCGACGGCGAGTGCGAGGTTGCTCGGCAGCGTCCACGGTGTCGTGGTCCATGCGAGGAGGTCTTCGCCGGTATCGAGCCGGAATCGCACGGTGACAGCCGGGTCCTGGCGGTCCTGGTAGACGTCGTCCATCCGAGTCTCGGTGTTGCTGAGCGGGGTCTCGCATCGCCAGCAGTAGGCGAGCACGCGATAACCCTCATAGACGAGGCCCTTGTCCCAGAGCGTCTTGAACGCCCACATCACACTTTCCATATAGGGCGTGTCGAGAGTCTTGTAGTCGTTGTCGAAGTCGACCCAGCGAGCCTGTCGGGTGACATACCGGCGCCAGTCGTCGGTGAACCGGAGCACGCTCGACCGGCATGCATCGTTGAACCGGTCGATTCCGAATGCAGCGATCTCCGGGTGGCCACTGATGCCGAGTTCCTTCTCGGCGACCACTTCTGCCGGGAGACCGTGGCAGTCCCACCCGAAGCGGCGGTGCACCTGCTGGCCGCGCATCGTGCGAAAGCGCGGCACTGCATCCTTCACGAATCCGGTGAGCAGGTGACCGTAGTGAGGCAGGCCGTTGGCAAATGGCGGACCGTCGTAGAACACGTATTCGTCGGCACCGTCACGCCAGTCGATCGACGCCTGAAATGTGCTGTCCGCCGCCCAGTGGTCGAGTACGTCGCGTTCGAGGTCTGGGAATGAGGGCTGCGCAGGCACGTCGGGATAGGTCACGAAAGGCTCCTGAGATCGCTGCGATGCTACCGGTGCGCCGTCGACAGCACGGAGTGATGCTCAGTGCAGTTCGTCGCCGCCGATGCGGAATGAACCCTCGTCGCCCGCAATGTCGCCGCGCTGGCGCGCCCGCTCGGCGAGGAGGTCGAGCGGGCGCGGCACCGGCGCGCTCGCTCGCTGCGGCGCCGGCGCTGCACGCTCTGCGGGCGACGCGGCCGGCGGTTCGCCGCGGTGCATTCTTGCCGCCCGCTCTGCGGCGCTCGCCGCAGCACTCACGGGCAGGTCGTCGTCCCAGTCCGGATCGACGGGAAGTGGACGAACGGGCAGACGCAGTGAGTCCCACGTGTCGTCGACCTCATCGGCCGCACTGCCGCCGACAGCATTGCCGTCATCGACATCGTCGATGTCATCGACCGCTTGGTCATCGTCTGCCGGCTCGACCCCGTTCCGACTGGCGGCGCCGACCAACTCGGGCGAACCGTGCCCATCGGGCGAGTAGTCGTCGCCCACAGCGTCGTCGTTGCCGCCGAGCACGTCGAGATGAGCTGACACGCCGAGGTCGACGGGGTCGTCGTGTTGCCCGACGTCGTCGAGCGGTGTCGTGTCGTCGAACCTGCCGCTGGCATCGGTGTCGATGGCGTGCTCGATGGCGTCGGCGTGCGTGTCTGGGCCTGCCGCAGGAGGGCTCGCTGCCGGGGTCGACACGTCGAGGCCATCGGGCTCGGAATGCACGCTGGCAGCAGGGGGCGACACAGTGAGCGCCGACCCGGCAACGCTGCTGCCCTGCGGGACATCGGCCACCCCCCTGTCGATGCCGAGTGCCTCGGCCTCTGCATGCACTGCATCAATGGCGATGCGCAGCGCTGCCTCCACGACGGCAGCATCGACGC
>JBEGVK010000058.1:0-41141 GCA_041178405.1 Actinomycetota bacterium
GCTCAGATTGGGCCGAACCTGGCGAGCTCGTCCTCGTCGGGGGCGAGGGTGCTCGGGCCGACGTGCGTGTCGAGCCAGGCGTTCATCGCTGCGCCAGCCTCCCAGGCATCTCGCACCCTCGTGACGAGCGTCCGGGTCGCCATCCATGCCGCAGGCTCCCAGCTTCGGAACACCATCAGTCCCTTGCGCCGCAGCAGCGCGATGCGCGGGTGGTCTCTCGAATACCCGCGTGGTGCCGTCTTCAGCTCGCCGATCGAGCCGGCGGTGAAGCCCTTGCGTGCCAGCGCGCCGACGACGGTCTCGATCTCGCGGCCGCGCGCGTCGTGATCGACGGCTTCCCGGAACCTGGCCAGCTGGTCGCTCGCCATCGCGTAGTAGCCGGTTGCGGCCATGAGGCCTGTGGCCGAGACCTGCACGTAGAAGCCGGCACCGCCCTCGCTCTCGCCGTAGGCGCCCTGGTGGTCCTTGTACGGGATCTTCTCCTTCGAGAAGCGAACGTCCTTGTACGGCCGGAAGACGTGGAACGGGCCGTAGGCGTCGAGTTCGGCCAGCAGTGCGTCGAGTGGGGCGCGCACTGCCGACTGGTAGCGGTGCTTGTTCGCCTGCCAGAAGGCCCGGTTGTTGTCGGCCTGCAAGGTCTCGTAGAAGGCAAAGGTCTCGTCGGTGAAGCCGGTGAACGCCACGCGCTGACGTTAGAGGCCGTCGTGCCGGCGCGTGGTCCGCATACCTACTTCAGCCGGTGCGGCGGGGCGTTGGCTGGATCGGCGGGCCACTGGTGCTTGGGGTAACGGCCCGCCATGTCCTTGCGGACATCGGCCCAGCTGCCAGCCCAGAATCCGGGCAGGTCGCGTGTGATCTGCACCGGCCGGTCGGCCGGCGACAGCAGCGACAGGGCGATCGGCACACGGCCACCGGCGACGCACGGGTGCACCTTCGTGCCGAACATGTCCTGGACGCGCACGTGCGCCGTGGGCACCTCTCCCGAGTAGTCGATGGCCACCTCGCGGCCATTGGCCGTGGTGAGCGTGGGTGGCGCCAACTCGGACAGCCGCGTCGACGTATCCCAGTCGAACTGCGCGCCGAGCACCATCTCGAGATCGAGCCGCTCGAGGTCGGCGCGGCCAGCGGCGTGGCCGAGGTACGGGGCGAGCCATTCATCGAGCGTGGCCAGCAGCGTGGCATCGCTCCAGTCGGGCCAGTCGCTGTCGATGGCGCTGTCCAAGGCTGTGCGGCGCAGGAAGTCGACGCGGTGGCGCAGCGATGCCGCCCGGTCGCTCCATCGCAACGCGGCGAGCCTCGTCATGCGCACTCGCTCGACGAGCGCCGCAGTCGTTGCCTCGCCAGGCTGCGGCGAACGGACGACCTCGTCCAGCAGCATGCCGCCGAGGCGTGTTTCGAGGCGTTCGACGAGATCGTCGCGCTCGCGGTCCCATGCGAGCGAAACCCGTCGCTCGATCTGGTCGGCCAGCGCGTCGACCAACTCGGCGGTGTCGAGTGCGGCGGCGATGCGGATCCGGGCGAGGTCGCGTCGGCCGTCGAGGTCGGCGGCGACGACGAACCGCTCGCGGGCGAGTTCATCCGTATCGGGCATCCATCCGCCGGACCCCGTGCGCAGTTGGAACTGGCCCGCCTGGCTGCGGCGCACTGCGATGCGGTCGGGATATGCGAGTGCCAGCACTGCGCCCACGCTGTGCCCACCCGACCGGCCATGGGCGTCGATGCGATCGATGTCGAGCGGCACACTGGCGCGTCGTGCAAGGTCGGCAGCCCGCTCGCGGACTCGGGCGACGTCGCGGCGGTCGGCGGCGTCGTGCGCCTCGCCGCACACCACGCCCACGCGCAGCGCAAGGTCGACCGGAAGATCGTCGGGCCGGCCGCGCAGCACGTCGCGCTCGTCGAGCAGCGCGGCGACCACGCAGGCGAGGTCGGGAGCGCCCGACTCGACGACCATCCGCGCCAGCCGCGGGTGGAGGGGCAGATCGAGCATTCGACGGCCGACAGGGGTGAGGGCACCGTCCCGCACTGCGCCGAGGAGGTGGAGCACCTCGGCGGCCTGTTCGAGGGCGCGGCGGGGCGGCGGGTCGATCCACTGCAGTTCGCCGACGGGCGTGCCCCACGCCAGCACCTCGAGCAGCAGGCCGGCGAGGTCGACGGTGGTGATCTCGGCCTCAAGGTGTGGTCGGCGCGTGCCGTGCTCGAGCTTGCTCCACAGCCGGTACGCGGTTCCCGGCTCGGTGCGACCGGCACGCCCGGCGCGCTGGTCGGCCGAGGCGCGGCTGGTGCTCACCGTGGTGAGCCTGGTCATGCCGGTGCGCTGGTCGAACTGCGGCACGCGCGCCAGGCCGCTGTCGACGACGACGCGCACGCCGTCGACGGTGAGCGACGACTCGGCGATGTCAGTGCTCAGCACGACGCGCCGACGTCCTGGTGGTGATGGCGCCAGCGCAGCGTCCTGCTCGGCGCCCGACAGCGCGCCGGCGAGCGGCCGGATGTCGACGTCGTCGGGGACTGCTCCCTCGAGCAACTGCTGCACTCGGCGGATCTCGCCGATGCCTGGCAGGAAGACGAGGATGCTGCCGGACTGCTCGCGCAGGGCACGCTGCACGACGGCGGCGACGCTCTCGGCGATCTGGCGACTGGCGGATGCCGGGCCGCCGCCGGAGGGCCGCGCCCGGCCACCTTTGCCCGCCTTGCCTCGTGTCATCGGCCCGGCGCCGCCGGTGACGTTGGTGACCGGTGCCCACACGATGTCGACGGGATGCATCCGGCCGTCGCTCTCGGCGACGGGAGTGTCGTCGCCGAGAAGGCGCCGGTATGCGGCGGTGTCGGGTGTTGCCGTCATCAGCAGCATGCGCAGATCGGGTCGAACTGTGCGACGGGCATCGAGGGCGAGCGCAAGGCCGAGGTCGGTGGGCAGGTTGCGCTCGTGCACCTCGTCGAATACCACCAGTCCGACGCCATCGAGGGTGGGGTCGTGCTGCAGGCGCCGTGTCAGCACGCCCTCGGTGACCACCTCGATGCGGGTCGACGGGCCGATGCGCCGCTCGTCACGCGTCTGGTAGCCGACTGTGTCGCCCACCTGCTCGCCGATCAACTGTGCCATCCGCTGCGCTGCGGCACGTGTGGCGAGCCGCCGCGGCTCGAGCATCACGATGCGCCGCCCCTCCAGCCACGCCGGCTCGGCTGCGAGCAGTGCCAGCGGGGCGAGGGTGGTCTTGCCGGCACCTGGCGGCGCGACGAGGATCGCCTGCCCGACGCGAGCGAGTGCATCGGCAACTGCTGGCAGCGCCTCCGTGACGGGAAGGTCGGGTGCGGTGAAGCGCACCGTCACACGGCGGGCGTGCCGTGGAACGGCGACGGGTCGGCTGCCACCGGGATGGTGGGCGCGATCCATGACGTGTTCGATGCGATCGACTTCGCCACCCGTCGCCAGTCGGCCGGGTTCCAGCCCTCTGCAGCGGCCTGCACGCTGCCGTCGCCGCGCACGAAGACGAAGGCCGGCAGTGTTGCGACGCCGAGCTGACGAACGAATGCGCGGTCGGGATCGCAGAACACCATGAACCGGTCGGCAAGAGGGCCGAGATAGGCGCGCGCCTCGTCGGCGCTGCAGGTGACGACCAGATTCACGCGGACGTCGGCCCCGCGGAACGCGTCGAGGATGCGTGCTGCCGTGCCGAGGATCCACGAACTCTCGTTGGTGTACGGATCGAGCACGACGCTGGCGAGGTGGAACGTGGTGACCCACTCCTCGAGCGGTCGAGACTCGCCCCCGACGGTGGTGAGAGTGAGGTCGAGGGCGACGTTGCTGGCTGAACCGGTCACGGTTGCTCACGGTAGCGCGAGGGCCGACATCGCACCCATCTCACCCGTCGCTTGAGCCTCATGGGGCCGACATTGCCCGGCAGACGCGGCGAGGCCCCGGGCTCGATGCCCGGGGCCTCGCGTGCGGCGGTGCCGTGAGTGGAAAGGGGGACACAGGGGGCTGTGCGGCCCGCCGCAGGAAGTGCCGGCGCTGCCGGCTGGAGGGTCAGGCGACGCCGCCGCCCAGCGAGATGCCGAGCTCGTTCTCGACGACCCAGGTCTGGGCCTTCACCTTGCGTGAGCCGTTGGTGCGGTACTGGCTGTCGATCTCGTAGTCGCCGACGGCGTCCTTCGTGGTCGAGGCCACGACGTCGTCGGCGATCACGGAGAACTCGACGGTGCCGTCGGTGTCGGTGTCGCTGCAGGCGAAGCCCTTCACGGTGATGTGGTCGCCGCTGATCGAGACGACGGCGTTCTCGCCGCACGTGCCGGTGTCCTCGTTCGAGACAACGGTGACGCTGGCCACCGAGTCGATGGTGAAGCCATCACCGAGATCGATGTCGGCCATGACGATCGGGCCGGCCGAGACGCCCGTCTGGTCGATCTCGAGGGTGATGTCGCCGCTTGCGCTGCCTGCCACGAGGTTCATGAACTCGTCGTAGGTGGCGGCCGAGCCGGCGACATCGCTGCCGAGGCTGGCGAGTCCGGTTGCGGGGCGCTGCGAGGCGGATGCGGCACCGGCGAGGCCGAGTGAGGCGATTGCAGCGATGCTGGCGGTGATGGCGAGGGACTTCTTCATTTCAGTGCTCCAGGGAGTGGATGGTGGGGTTGGTGGTGCCGGCGGCAGTGGTGCTGCCGGCTGTGTGGTGTCATCCGGTGCAGACACCGAATGACAGCCATGTCATCGGCGGGCGGACGAGGTGCTTGAGCGACCAGACAGAGCCTTGAAGAACTCTTGGTGATGCGCCGGCGCCCACGTCGAGAGTGCACCGCGGTCCGGCGCGACAGCGGCGGGAGTAGCGTCGGCGCAGTGCACCCCATCGAGCACCTCCGCTTCATCGCCAGGTCGAGCGGTGCCGATCAGCGGGCGCTGGTGCACGAGTCGGCGTCGGCGCTGCGGGCGTTGGGCGACGACCCGGCGGGGGTCGTCGTCAGCTGCAGGCGGATTCTCGAGCGTCATCCGTCGGCGGGAGCGCTGTGGTGGTTCGCCGCCACGATGCTGTCGGCGACCGATCCGCGTGCGGCGGCGGCTGCTGCCGCGGCCGAGGTGACCGGCGACCCGACTCCTGACGAGCTTGCTGCGGCGCTGCCCGACGGGGCGACCGTGTGCCTTGTGGGGTGGCCCGACCTGATCGGCGATGCACTGGTTCGCCGCGGCGATGTCACCGTGCTGGTGGTCGACACGTCGCGTGGTGGTCCGGCGTCGCGTGGCGACGCGACCGGCCGTGATCTGGTGCGACGACTCGAGCGTGCGGAGACGCCCGCCGAGCTCGTCGATCCGGCGGGAATCTCCGGCGCCGTGCAGGCGAGCGACATCGTCCTCGTCGAGGCGCTTGCGGCGTCGCCCGGCGAACTGCTCGTGGCGGCCGGGTCGCGTGCGGCGGCGTCGATCGCGTACTGCAGCGAAGTGCCGGTATGGGGTGTCGTCGGTGTGGGCCGCGTGCTGCCGGTCACGCTGTTCGCTGCCAGTGCAGAACTGGCCACCGCAGCATCGCGTCCATGGCACGCATCGGCCGAGACACTGCCGCTCGGCATGCTCAGCGACATTCTCGGCCCCTCGGGGCTGCGCCAGCGACCGGACGCGCTCGAGCCGGCATGCGCTGCGGTGCCCGAACTCGTTCGACTCGGCCGCTGACCCGTCACCGCTAGCGTGGCACCGTGCGCCTCCTGATCCGCAACGGCACTGTGGTGTCGCCGACCGGGCGGGTGGCCAATGACGTGCTCGTCGACGGTGAGACCGTGGCTGCTGTCGGCGCGCCGGGCTACTTCGACGCCCTGCTCGGCAACGTCGAGGTCATCGATGCCGACGGCAAGTACGTCATCCCCGGCGGGGTCGACGTGCACGTGCACATGGAACTGCCCTTCGGCGACAGCGTGAGCGTCGATACGTTCGAGTCGGGTACGCGGGCTGCAGCGTGGGGCGGCGTCACCACCATCATCGACATGCCGTGCCAGCGCAAGGGCGAGCGGGTGATGGACGTCCTCGCGGCATGGCATGCCCGCGCCGAGGGGAACTGCGCTGTCGACTACGGCTTCCACCAGGTGATCGGCGACATCAACGACGAGTCGCTGTCGGCAATGAGGTATCTCGTCGAGCGCGAGGGCATCACCAGCTTCAAGATGTTCACTGCGTATCCCGGCGTCTACTACGCCGACGACGGCGAGCTGCTCCGCGGACTGCAGGTGAGCGGCGAACTCGGGGCGGTGATGATGCTGCACGCCGAGAACGGCCCAGCCATCGATGTGCTCGTCCGCCAGGCGCTCGAACGCGGAGCGAGCGACCCTGCGCAGCACTCGTTCACGCGACCGTCTGCGCTCGAGGCCGAGGCGGTGCACCGCGCCATCGTGCTCAGCCGCGTGGCGGGCAATGCACCCCTCTACATCGTGCATATGTCGTCGGGCGAGGCGCTCGAAGAAGTGGCTGCTGCCCGTCATCACGGCCACAACGTGTTCGCCGAGACCTGTCCGCAGTACCTGTGGCTGACACTCGAGGAGACACTCGCCCGACCCGACGGCGCGGGTGCTCCCTGGATCTGCACGCCGCCGATCCGCAGCAGCAGCGATCCCGACTGGCCGGGCACCGCGGTGACAGGCAGGCCGCGGCACGCCCACGGACATCACGCCGACCTGTGGAAGGGATTGCGGGTCAACGAGGTCGCAGTGGTGGCCACCGACCACTGCCCGTTCTGCATGGCCGACAAGCTGCGGGGCAGCAACTTCTCGACGGTGCCGAATGGAATCGGCGGCGTCGAGCACCGTCTCGGCCTTGTCTATCAGGGCGTCGTGGCCGGCGAACTCTCGCTCGAGCGATGGGTCGAGACGTGCAGCACCACGCCGGCTCGGATGTTCGGCCTCTACCCCAAGAAGGGCATCATCGCCCCCGGCAGCGACGCCGACATCGTGGTCTTCGACCCGTCGCAGCCCACAGTGCTCAGCGCAGCCACGCATCACATGGCCGCCGACCATTCGGCGTGGGAGGGGTTCCGCATCGACGGCACCGTGGAGACGGTCGTGTCGCGGGGTGCCGTCGTGGTGAGCGGGGGCGAGTACCGCGGGCGGCCCGGACACGGGCAATACCTGCGCCGGGGGCTGTCGAGCTACCTGTCCTGACGGACGGCGAGTGAGGGGAGCCTTCGCTGGTTCGGCAGTGCAGGCCCTACGATCGAGGGCTGCCGGAGCGGCCAGCCCGCCGCCCGTCCGCCACGCACAGGAGACAGCACATGTACACGGTCGGCCATTGGATCGACGGCAAGGTCGAGCAGAGCACCTCGGGACGCACGGGCGTCATCTTCGATCCGGCAACCGGCGAGCAGCAGGGCAGTGTCGGCTTTGCGTCGGTTGCCGAGCTCGACCGGGCCGTTGCAGTGGCGAAGGCCGCCTTTCCGATGTGGCGGGCCACCAACCTGTCGCGCCGCGCCGAGGTGATGTTCAGGCTGCGCGAACTGATCGATGCCAACCGCAAGGAGATCGCCACGATCATCGCCCGTGAGCACGGCAAGGTGGTCGGTGACGCCCTCGGCGAGGTCGCTCGCGGTCTCGAGAACGTCGAGTTCGCGTGCGGCATTCCCAACCTGTTGAAGGGCGGCTACAGCGAGCAGGCGTCGACCGGCGTCGACGTCTACAGCATCAAGCAGCCGCTCGGCGTGGTCGCCGGTATCACCCCGTTCAACTTCCCGGCGATGGTGCCCATGTGGATGCTCGCCAACGCGATTGCGTGCGGCAACACCTTCATCCTCAAGCCCAGCGAGAAGGATCCGTCGGCGAGCATGTTCCTCGCCGACCTGCTGAAGCAGGCCGGCCTTCCCGACGGCGTGTTCAACATCGTGCACGGCGACAAGGTGGCCGTCGACCGAATCCTCGACCACCCCGACATCCAGGCCGTCAGCTTCGTCGGCTCGACGCCGATCGCTCGCTACATCTACGAGACCGGCACCAAGAACGGCAAGCGCGTGCAGGCGCTCGGCGGCGCGAAGAATCACATGCTGGTGCTCGCCGATGCCGATCTCGACATGGCGGCTGATGCAGCGGTCAGTGCTGCCTACGGCTCGGCCGGCGAGCGTTGCATGGCGATCTCGGTCGTACTCGCGTCCGAGTCGATCGCCGACGACCTCGTCGCCAAGATCGGTGATCGGATTCCGGGCATCAAGGTCGGCCCGGCGAGCGAGGACGGCAACGAAATGGGCCCGCTCATCACTGCCGAGCACCGCGACAAGGTGCGTGGCTACCTCGATGGCGCAGAGGCCGAGGGTGCTCGGCTGGTCGTCGACGGTCGCGCCGGTGCGCGCACGCAGGGCTTCTTCCTGAACCCGAGCCTCATCGATCACGCTGCGCCCGGCATGCGCTGCTACGACGACGAGATCTTCGGCCCGGTGCTCACCGTCGTGCGCGTGAAGGGCTACGACGACGGCATTGCGCTCATCAACGCGAACCAGTTCGGCAATGGCACGGCCATCTTCACCCGCGACGGCGGCGCTGCGCGCCAGTTCGAGTTCGACGTGCAGGTGGGCATGGTCGGCGTCAACGTGCCGATTCCTGTGCCGGTCAGCTACTACAGCTTCGGCGGATGGAAGGCGAGCCTCTTTGGCGATCAGCACATGTACGGGCCGGAGGGTGTCAACTTCTACACGCGCTCCAAGGTCGTGACGAAGCGCTGGCCCGACCCGCGCACGAGCAAGGTCGACCTCGGATTCCCGCAGAACCGCTGAGCGGCGGACGGCCGCGCCTCTCGCTGGCGGCGGCCGCCCCGTGGCTCTTCGTGCTCTTCTGGAGCACCGGCTTCATCGTCGCCCGGTACGGCACGCGTGATGCGTCGCCGCTGGCGTTCCTTGCGGTGCGCCTCGTCGTCGCCGCTGCAGTGCTGGCCGTCATCGCCGGTGCACTGCGCGCGCCGAGGCCGGACCGGCCGACGGCGTGGTGGGCGGCGGTCGCCGGGATCGGAATGCACGCGCTCTACCTCGGTGGCGTGTTCGTCGCCATCGACTGGGGCATGCCATCGGGTGTCAGCGCCCTGCTCGCCGGACTGCACCCGGTCGTGGTCACCATTGCGGCTCGCGCCCTGCTCGGCGAGCGGATCACCAGGGCGCAGTGGGCGGGCATCGGACTGGGCATCGGCGGAGTGGCTGTCGTGGTGGCCGAGCGACTGACGGCGAATGCCGTCGGGATCAGTGCTGCCACGCTCGCTGCATCGGCGGTGAGCGTCGTGGGAATGTGCGGCGGCACCCTGGTGCAGCGCCGTCATGGCCGCGAGATGCCCCTGCTGTGGGGCACGGTGGTGCAGTACTCGGCGTCGGCTGTCGTGCTGGCGGTCGGCGCAGCGGCGATGGGGTGGCGCTTCGACGTGACGCAGCAGTCGGTGCTGGCGCTGGGCTGGGCGGTCGTCGTGCTGTCGCTCGGTGCCGTGCTGCTGATGCTGTGGCTGCTGCAGCGCAAGGCGGCGGCGCAGGTCAGCAGCCTGTTCTTCCTCACGCCGGCGCTGAGCACGGTGGAGGGGGCGGTGCTGTTCGGCGAGCGCCTCAGCCCGGCAGCGGTCGTGGCGCTCGTGGTCGCTCTCTGCGGTGTGGCGCTGACGATGCGCAGCGGCGCCGATTGAGCACGAAATCGGCAGGCCTCGCGACACCGATGCCGAGACGGTGGGCATCGGGCGGGGGTTGCGGCAGCGGACTATAAAGGGGGCTGGGAGGCATGGGGGCCACCCGGAATCGAGGACGGTGCAATGACCGACACAGTCCGCCCGAGCTCGCAGCCCGAGCAGATCTCGCACGTGGTGGTGCGCTTTGCCGGTGACTCCGGTGACGGCATGCAGCTCACGGGAGACCGCTTCACCAGTGTCAGCGCTGCCTTCGGCAACGACCTCTCGACATTCCCCGACTATCCGGCCGAGATCCGCGCACCCGCCGGCACCGTGAACGGTGTCTCATCGTTCCAGGTGCATATCAGCGACCACGACATCACCACCCCTGGCGACGCCCCCGACGTGCTCGTGGCGATGAATCCGGCGGCGCTGAAGGCCGACCTCCACCGACTGGCACAGAACGGCCTGCTCATCGTGAACAGCGATGCCTTCGAGGCTCGAGATCTCGAGAAGGCCGGGTATGCCGAGAACCCGCTGCACGATGGCTCGCTGTCGACGTATCGGGTCGTCGAGGTGCCGATGACCTCGCTCACGCAGGGCGCCACCGAGCCGCTCGGCGTGAAGCCGCGCGACGCCGAGCGGTCGAAGAACTTCTTCGCACTGGGCCTCATCAGCTGGCTGTACTCGCGGCCGATCGAGCCGACGATGAAATGGATCGAAGGCCGCTTCAAGGACCTCGTGCTGCAGAGCAACCTGGCAGCGTTCAAGGCCGGCTACAACTTCGGCGAGACCAGCGAGCTCTTCGACCATCCGTTCGAGGTGCGGCCGGCTCAGTTGCCGGCGGGCGAGTACACCAACATCACCGGCAACATGGCGCTCGCATGGGGTCTGGTGGCAGCGGGCCAGCTCGCCAAGCTGCCGGTGTTCCTCGGCAGTTACCCGATCACGCCGGCCAGCGACATCCTGCACGAGCTGTCGAAGCACAAGAACTTCGGCGTGCGGACGCTGCAAGCCGAGGACGAGATCGCCGCTGCGGGCATGGCGCTGGGCGCAGCCTTTGCCGGTCACCTCGGTGTCACTACCACGAGCGGTCCCGGGGTGGCGCTGAAGAGCGAGACAATGAGCCTCGCAGTGTCGCTCGAGCTGCCCCTGCTGCTCGTCGACATCCAGCGCGGCGGTCCGAGCACCGGGCTGCCCACGAAGACCGAGGCAGCCGACCTCAACATCGCGATGTACGGCCGCCACGCCGAAGCGCCGCTGCCGATTGTGGCTGCCTACAGCCCGGCACACTGCTTCGACGCGGCGATCGAGGCGGCGCGGATCGCACTGAAGTACCGCACGCCGGTGATCCTGCTGAGCGACGGCTACATCGCCAACGGCAGCGAGCCGTGGCGACTGCCGGACGCAGCGGCGCTGCCCGACATCTCGGTGCCCTTCGCCACGGCAAAGAACCATGTCAACGACGACGGCACTGAGGAGTTCTGGCCCTACCTGCGCGATCCGGAGACACTGGCCCGTCCGTGGGCGATTCCAGGAACGCCGGAGTTGATGCACCGCGTCGGCGGCATCGAGAAGCAGGACGGGCGCGGCGACATTGACTACTCGCCGGCCAATCACGAGAAGATGGTCCACCTGCGCGCCGCAAAGATCGCTGGCATTGCCCGGGACATCCCACCTGCCGCCGTGATCGGCGACGCGGATGCCGACGTGTGCGTGCTGGGGTGGGGATCGACGTGGGCGGCGATCACGTCGGCGGTCGAGCAGGTCCGGTCATCGGGCACGAAGGTGGCGTGGGTGCACCTCATGCACCTCAACCCGCTGCCGTCCAACCTCGGAGACCTGCTGCGCGGCTTCCGCCGGGTCATCGTGCCCGAGCTCAACATGGGCCAGCTGTGCCGCATCGTGCGCGCCGAGTACCTCGTCGACGCACGATCGGTCTCGAAGGTGCAGGGCCTGCCCTTCACGACCGCCGAACTCGAGAAAGCCATCCGCGACGCACATGAGGAGGTGTCGCAATGAGCGACACGGTCAGCCTGACCACCAAGAAAGACTGGATGAGCGACCAGGAGGTGCGGTGGTGCCCCGGCTGTGGCGACTACGGCATCCTGCAGGCAGTGCAGTTCCTGATGCCCGAGCTCGGTGTGCCGCTCGAGCAGACGGTGTTCATCAGCGGCATCGGCTGCAGCAGCCGTTTCCCGTACTACATGAACACCTACGGCATGCACAGCATCCATGGCCGAGCACCTGCAATTGCGACGGGAGTGGCCACGGCACGTCCCGATCTCGACGTGTGGGTGATCACCGGCGACGGCGATGCGCTCTCGATCGGAGGCAACCACCTGCTGCATGCCCTGCGACGCAACGTCAACCTCACCATCCTGCTCTTCAACAATCGCATCTACGGGCTCACGAAGGGCCAGTACTCGCCCACCTCGGAGGAGGGCAAGGTGACCAAGAGCACGCCGATGGGATCGATCGACCACCCGTTCAACCCGCTCTCGGTCGCGCTTGGTGCTGAGGCCTCATTCGTTGCCCGTACCCACGATCTCGACCGCAAGCACATGATGAGCGTGTTCCGTGCGGCCCACGACCACCGCGGCGCGTCGTTTGTCGAGATCTACCAGAACTGCAACGTCTTCAACGATGCCGCATTCGACGGGGTCACCGGCAAGCACCACCGAGACGACATGATGATCGACCTCGTACATGGCGAGCCGATCCGCTTCGGCAAGGACGGGTCACGGGGTGTCGTGATGGGTTCCGATGGCCAGTTGCGCCTCGTCGATGTCGCCGAGGTGGGTGAGGCGAGCCTGCTGGTGCACGATGCCCACCGCCCTGATCCCGGACTGGCGTTTGCCCTCGCCCGCCTGTCGCACGACGATCACTCGCCGACGCCGTTCGGCATCTTCCGATCGATCGACCGGCCCGACTACGGCTCGCTGATGGCGAACCAGGTGATGCAGGCCGCTGACAGGAAGGGTCCCGGCGATCTCGCCGCACTGCTGCGCAGCAACGGCACCTGGGTGGTCTGAGCGCGCGTGGCCACCTGCGGTCGAGCAGATCAGGGCTCGACGATCGGAAAGCCGCCGAGGAACGTGTCGAGATGCCCGAACAGGGCGAGCAGTGCCTCGACGCTGCCCTCAATCACGAGGCGCCCCTCGTCGATGGCGGCATTGATCGCGAGTTCGCCCGCAACGATGGCGCAGACCGTGTCGTGGTCGGCGGTAGCGGCTGCGTCGGCGTCGTCGGCGGGTGGGGCCTGCCGGTAGCGCAGTGCACGGTTCGAGAGTCCAACCACCCAGACCTCGCCGAGGTCGGTGACGTGGAGGTTCACGACGACCGAGAGGCCGGTCACCTCGTCGGCCTTCAGGCGCATTGCGGCGGTGGCGAGCAACTGGTCGATGGGCAGGGCGCGCACGATGCCGCGACGTGACGTCTCAAAGCGCGGCGGGTGGCCGTGGCGTAGCTCTTGCGCACCCATTAGGTACGCGTTCCGGAACGTTGCCGACTCGCTCTGGTAGCCGAGCTGTTCGAGTGCGTCAGCCTGCAGCTCGCGGGCGGCGGTGTTCTCGGGGTCGGCGAACACGAGATGGTTCACCACCTCCGCCACCCACCGGTAGTCGCCGAGGTCGAATTTCGCTCGGGCGTGCGCAAGCAGGGCGTCGGCACCGCCGGCCAGCTCGACATAGCGCTCGCCGGCTGCGCTCGGAGCATGTCGGTGCAGGTTCGATGGATTCCCGTCATACCAGCTGAGGTAGCGCTGGTAGACGGCCTTGACGTTGTGGATCACCGAGCCGTAGTAGCCGACGGTGTGGCTCTCGGTCATGAACTCGGGGGGCATCTGCAGTGCCTCGGCGATCTCGGTGGGCACCATGCCGTGGTTGGCCAGTCGCAGGGTCTGGTCGTGGAGCCAGCGGTACAGGTCGCGCTGCAGCGAGAGGAAGCGGCCGACGTCGTCGGTGCCCCAGCGTGGCCAGTGGTGCGACGCGAACATCAGGTCGGTGCCAGCGCCGAACATGTGGATGGCATCATCGATGTACGTGCTCCACATCAGGGCATCTCGCGCCTGCGCGCCGCGGATCGGGATGAGGTTGTGCATGTTGTGCGAGCAGTTCTCGGCCATGCACAGCCACCCGCGGTCGGGGAAGTAGAAGTTCATCTCGGCCGGGGCCTCGGTTTCAGGCGTCAGCTGAAACACGATGCGCACCCCGTCGATGGTGAGTTCCTGTCCGGTGTGCGTGATGTCGATCGTCGGTGCGATGAGGCCCGGCAGTGCAAGCGGCACGCACTTGCCGAGTCCGCTGTCGACGTGTCCCTGCGGACCGGGTGCGAGCAGCGGGCCGAACTGATACGTGCTCCGCCGCGTCATCGCGAATCCGGCGAGCAGGTTCTCGGCGACTGCCTCGCGAAGGAACTGGTCGGGGGCGATCACGGCGCACCGGCCGGCGTCGACATCGTCCTGAGAAGTAACGCCGAGCACGCCGCCGAAGTGGTCGAGGTGGCTGTGGGTGTAGATGACGGCGACCACCGGACGCTCGCCGAGGTGGTGGTTGGCAAGTGCCAGCGCATCGCGTGCGGTAGCGGTCGTGGTGAGCGGATCGATCACGATCCAGCCGCTGGTGCCGGCAATCAGGGTGACGTTGCTGATGTCGTAGCCACGGACCTGCCAGCACCCGGGTGCCACCTCGAACAGTCCGTGCATCGCATTGAGGCGCGCCTGGCGCCACAGGCTCGGGTGCACGGTGTCGGGCGCGGCCGTTGCGTCGCCACGAAGAAAGTCCCAGCGCGACACGTCCCAGGCGGGACCGAACTCGCCGATGACGATTCCGGTGGGATGTTGCGCGATGAGGCCACGCGACGCCCGCTCGAAGTCGGCGTCGTCGAATGCGGGCAGAGGGCGGCCGTTGGCCAGCCTGGTGTGTGCCGTGGCGGGTCGCGGCGCAGAACGCGGGAGGTGGCGTGCCTCGCCGGCCACCGATCTCAGCCCGTGTAGTGGGCGTCGGCGAGAACGAGCACCTCGTCGAGGATGGCGAGGCCTTCCTCGATCTCGGTGGCGGTCGTGGTGCACGGCGGCACCACGTGCATCCGGTTGAAGTGGGTGAAGGGCCAGAGTCCCTTCTTCTTGCACGCTGTCGCCAGCTCGGTCATCGGTGCTGCTGCCGGCCCACCGGCGTTGTACGGCACGAGCGGCTCACGCGTGGCGCGATCCTTGACGAGTTCGATCGCCCAGAACACGCCGATGCCGCGCACGTCGCCGACGGACGGGTGGTTGGCCTTCAGCTTCTCGAGTCCGGGAGCGATGACATCGGCACCGAGCGAACGAGCATGCTCGATGATGCCCTCCTCCTTGAAGATGTTGATGCTCGCCACGGCCGAGGCGCATGCAAGCGGATGTCCTGAGTAGGTGAGTCCACCGGGGAACTGCCGCTCGCGGAAGGTCTCGGCGATGCGCCGGCTGATGACAACACCACCGAGTGGGAGGTATCCCGAGTTCACGCCCTTGGCGAAGCAGACGAGATCGGGCTGCACCGCCCACTTCTGGAAGGCGAACCACTCGCCGCAGCGGCCGAACCCTGCCATCACCTCGTCGCAGATCAGGACGATGCCGTGCCGATCGCACCGCTCGCGCAGGCCGGCGAGGTACCCATCGGGCGGCACGAGGATGCCGTTGGTGCCGACGACCGTCTCGACGATGATCGCGGCGACGGTGTGGGCCCCCTCGACCATCAGCACGTCGTCGAGGTGCTGGAGAGCCCGCTGGCACTCCTCGGCTTCGTTGGCGCTGTGGAACGGGCTCCGGTATGGATACGGACCCCAGAACTTCACCACGCCCGGCATGCCCGGCTCGCTCGGCCAGCGCCGCGGGTCGCCCGTCAGGGTGATGGCCCCATTGGTGGCACCGTGGTAGCTGCGATAGTGGTTGAGCACCTTGAACCGCCCCGTGTGCAGGCGGGCCATGCGCACGGCGTTCTCGGTGGCCTCCGCGCCGCCGTTGGTGAAGAACACCATGTCGAGGTCGGATGCCGGGTCGCCGTTCTTGGCAACCTCGCTGATGAGGCGCGCCGCCTCGCTGCGGGCATCGTTGGCGTGGAACGGCGCAACGGTGCAGAGACGCTCGGCCTGCTCCTTGATCGCCGCCACGAGCTTCGGGTGCTGGTGGCCGATGTTGACGTTGACGAGCTGGCTCGAGAAGTCGAGATAACGCGAGCCGTCCTCGGTCCAGAAGTAACTGCCCGAGGCCTTCGTGATCACCAGGGGGTTGATCGCCCCCTGGGCGCTCCACGAGTGGAACACGTGGCTGCGGTCGCTGGCGAATGCATCGGCGGGGCGGGTGTCGAGGACGCTCATGGCCCCCAATGGTAGGCGGTGCTGGTTGGGCTGGCGCATCCCCGTCGTCCTCGCATGATGGCCCGCCTGATGGCCCGCCGGACGTCGGCGGGCCGTCGTCAGGCGGAGCCGAAGCGGGTGATGGCTGCGGCGGTGGCGAGCACCCGGCGCGCGCTGTCGACGTGCAGGTTCTCGATCATCCGGCCGTCGACGGTGACGACACCCCGGCCCTCGGCCGATGCCGCCTCGAATGCAGCGATCACCCGCTCGGCGTGCTCGATGTCGGCTGACGACGGCGCCCACACCTCGTTGCAGATCTCGACCTGTCCGGGGTGGATCAGCGTCTTGCCGTCGAAACCCATCTCGAAGCCCTGGACGCACTCTGCCCGGAATCCATCGAGGTCGCGGACGTCGTTGAACACGCCGTCGAGGGCGGTGCGGCCAGCCTCCCGTGCGGCCAGCAGTGCCGCCGCGAGATGTGGCACGAGCGGGTGGCGCCCCGGTGCTCCGAGCGACGACCGGAGTTCGCGGGCAAGGTCGTTCGTCCCCATCACAAGGGCGCTGACCCGCCAGTGCGCAGCGATCGACCGCACGTCGAGCACCGCTGCGGGTGTCTCGACCATTGCCCAGATGCGCATGCCCGGATGGGCACCTGCGGCATCGAGTCGTCGGGTGATCTCGTCGAGGTACTCCGCTGACGACACCTTCGGCACCACCACGGCTGCGGCCGGGGTCTGGGCAGCAGCGGCAAGGTCGTCGATGCCCCAGGGTGTGTCGAGCCCGTTGCACCGGATCGTGAGCTCGCGATGGCCGTATCTGCCGGACGACACCGCAGCGACTGCGTTGGCTCGAGCTGCGTCTTTGGCGTCTGGTGCCACCGCATCCTCGAGGTCGAAGATGATGGCATCGGCTGCGAGGCCCGTGGCCTTCTCGAGTGCTCGCTCGTTCGATGCCGGCATGTACAGGACCGACCTGCGCGGCCGGAACTCATCGCTCATGGTGCCTCCGTCGAAAGGGCGTCGGGCTGGTGGACTGGTGGCGGGACACGGCGGTCAGCGTCAGAAGCCGTAGGCGGCAGCGAGCTCGGGATCACGCGCTGCGAGTTCGCGGGCGAGCGTGACCACGACCTTGCACTGCTTTACCGAGGCGTCGTCCTCCATCTTGCCGTCGAGCATGATGGCCCCGGTGCCGTCGCCCATCGCGTCGATGACGCGCTGCGCCTGGGCGACGTCGGCGGGGCGGGGGCTGAACACACGCTTGGCGATGTCGATCTGCGCCGGGTGCAGGCTCCATGCGCCGACGCATCCGAGCAGGTAGGCGTTCCGGAACTGGTCCTCGCACGCCACGGTGTCCTTGATGTCGCCGAACGGGCCGTAGAACGGCAGGAGACCGTACGTGACGCAGGCATCCACCATGCGGGCGAGGGTGTAGTGCCAGAGGTCTTGCTGGAACGCCGGGCGGGCAGCGTCGTACTGCGGGCCGTCGGCACCCGCCGGCGGATCAGCGCGCACCAGGTAGTCGGGATGCCCGCCGCCGACTCGCGTGGTCTTCATCCTGCGGTTGGCGGCGAGGTCGGCGGGCCCGAGCGACAGGCCCTGCATCCTCGGTGATGCTGCGCAGATCGCCTCGATATTGGCGACTCCCCGTGCTGTCTCAAGGATGGCGTGCACGAGCAACGGCTTGCGGAGGCCGGCCTTCGCCTCTAACTGGGCGAGGAGGCGGTCGACATAGTGGATGTCCTCGGGACCCTCGACCTTGGGCACCATGATGACGTCGAGCCTGTCGCCGATCGCCGGCACGATCCGTGTGAGGTCGTCGAGCGCCCACGGCGAATCGAGGCTGTTGATCCTCGTCCAGAACTGCGTGCTCCCGAAGTCGACTGTCTGCCCGACGCGTACGAGGCCCTCTCGGGCGGCCTCCTTGTCGGCCATCGGAATCGCGTCCTCGAGGTTGCCGAGGAGAATGTCGACAGTGGGCACCAGCTCGGGCAGCTTGGCGACCAGCTTGTCGTTGTGCGGGGGAAAGAAGTGGATGACACGACTGGGCCGGAACGGGATCTCGCGGACGGGATCCGGGGCACCGACGGCGAGCGGCTTGAAGAAGTCACGGGGGCTGCGCACGGCCACAGAGTACGCCTGCGCCAGTAGGTTGGCCGCATGGCACGTGATGACGCCGGAGTGGCCGCCTACGGGGAGATCAGCCCCTTCGACGCCGTCATCTTCGATGCCGGTGGCATCTTCCTGCTGCCCGATCCCACTGTGCTGGCCCCGCTGCTCGCCTATCACGGTGGCAGCCTCGACATCAGCCTGCATCGACGGGCGCACTACGCCGGAATGGCCGCCAAGAGCGCTGCCGGCGCCGGCGAGTCGTTCTGGGACGACTACAACCGCGCCTACGTGCGCGCCGTCGGCGTCTCGGCAGGCGCCGAGGAGCCTGCGGTGCGCGATCTGGCGCTGACCCGGAACTCGTACACCTGGAGGTGGCCGATTCCCGAGAGCGTCGACGCGCTGCGGCAGCTCAGCGACGCAGGGGTGCCGATGGGCGTGGTCAGCAATGCCTCCGGCCAGATCGAGGAGGTTCTGATGGCCAGCAGCGTCTGCCAGGTCGGTGCGGGCCCGCACGTACCGGTTCGCGTCATCGTCGACAGCCATGTGGTGGGCGTCGCCAAGCCAGACCCGCGGATCTTCGACCATGCGCTCGGCCACTTCGCCGAGTTCGACCGGTCGCGGATCGCGTACGTGGGCGACTCGGTGACGATGGACGTCGGCGGTGCGCGCGCGGCCGGGCTGCACCCCGTGCTGCTCGACCCGCACGACGACCATCCCGATGCCGACTTCGACCGGATCCGCTCGCTGTGGGAGCTCGTCGGTGCCGTCGGTGCCTGATCAGCCGGCCGGGGCCAATGTCAGCGCGCAGTGGGCGGACTGGCGTCGCAGCGTCGACCTCGAGGAATACCACACGCGATGGGAGCGGATGGCGGCGACGGGTCAGTCGAGCCACGGCGAAGCCGACCTCGTCGAGTCGCTCCGGCCCTCGAGCGTGCTCGACGCAGGGTGTGGGATGGGACGAGTGGCGATCGAACTTGCTCGTCGCGGCGTTGCATCGGCCGGTGTCGACCTCGACGACGACCTCCTTCGCTACGCGCGACTCGATGCGCCACACCTGGCCTGGCACCATGCCGACCTCGCCACGATGCGGCTCGGCGAGGTGTTCGATGTCGTCGTGATGGCGGGCAATGTCCTCCCGTTCACCGACGCGGTGCACAGGGCCGCAGCGGTGGCGACGTGCGCGGCACACCTCGCCGACGGCGGCCACCTCGTCGCGGGGTTCACCTTGGCTGCGTCGATCGGCCCCACTGCGGTGGCACCAGTGGCGCTCGGCGACTATGACGAGTGGTGCAACGCCGCAGGTCTCTCGCTCGTCGACCGCTTCGCCACCTGGGAGCGCGCACCGTACGACGGCGGTGGGTACTGCGTGTCGGTGCACCGCCGCTGAGCGGCGATCGTCAGCCCTCGGCGAGTCGCCGGGCGATCACCTTCAGGCAGAGCGTCTCGTCGGCTCCTTCGAAGATGCTGAGCACGCGGGCATCGACGAACAGCCGTGATACCGCGTACTCCTCGGCGTAGCCCATGCCGCCGTGGATCTGCATCGCCTCGCGGGTGACCCATTCGGCTGCCTTGCACACGTAGGCCTTCACCATTGCGGCCTCGGCGGTGCCGCGCCCGTCGGCCATGAGCCGCGCCACGTGGTACGAGAACTGCCGACCGGCCTGAGTGAGCACTGCCATGCGGCCGAGCTTGGCGCGAGTGAGTTCGTAGTCGACGATGGGAGCGCCGAACGCCATGCGGTTGCGGGCGTAGTCGAGCGCCGCTTCATAGGCGGCCTGCATCACGCCGACCGCGCGGGCGGCGGTCTGGAGGCGCCCGTTCTCGAAGCCGGCCATCTGGAAGATGAAGCCCTTGCCGAGTCCGTCGTCCTCGCCGACGAGGTTCTCGGCGGGCACCCACCAGTTGTCGAGCGCGATCTCGTAGCTGTGCATGCCCCGGTAGCCGATCGTGTCGATCGGCCGGCCCTCCATCGTGCCGCCGGTCCCATCCTGGGTGAAGGCGAAGCCGTGCCCCTCGCCGCGTGGCTTGGGCACGATGAACAGGCTGAGTCCGCGGTGGGCCTTCGACTTGTCGGGGTCGGTGCGGGCGAGGAGCGCCAGCACATCGGCGCGGGCTGCAAACGTGCACCAGGTCTTGACGCCGTTGATGGCGTAGCCGGGCTCGCCGCCGGGCCCGGCAGCGGGGGTTGCCGTCACCTTGATGCTCGCCACGTCGCTGCCATAGTCGGGTTCGGTGACGGCGACGGCAGGCATGACCTCGGCCGTGGCGAGGCGCGGCAGCCACTCGGCCTTCTGGCGCTCGGTGCCGCCCTTCACGAGTGCCCGAGTGAGGATCTCCGGGCGAGTGATCAGCGAGCCGCCGATCCCGAGCGAGCCGCGGCTGAGTTCCTCGGTGGCGACGACCATGCCGACGTACTCGTTGGCGCCGCCCTCGCTGAAGCCGCCGTACTCGGCTGGCACGCTCAGCCCGAAGGCGCCCATCTCGGCGAGACCGGTGATGATCTCTTCGGGGACGTCGTCGTTGTGCCGGTGCACGTGCTCGGCGTGCTGGCGCACGACCTTGTCGGCGAAGCTGCGGAATGTCGCTGCCACCATGTCCATCTCGTCGTCGAGATGTGTCGGTCCCGGTGTCTCGGCGAGTGCGGCGACGGTGTCGGCATCACGGTAGGCGGCAAGGAAGGGGCCGGCGTCGCGGATGCCCGACATGTCGACGCCCCAGCGGTCTTCGCGGCCGATGACGCGCGAGATGAGATCGTGCAGCATGTCGGCGACGAAGGCGCACGTGAGCATGGCCTCGTCTGCGCCGTGGCGGCCGTAGTCGAGCATGGCGCGAGCGGTCTCGACCTGTGCAGCAGCGTGGGCGAGGTCGTAGGCGAGCGACTGGCTGGCATCCGGTCCGCCGGCGGCGACCATCTGGCGAATGCCGCTGCCGACGAGACCGGCGGCGAGACCGACGACGTGCTCGGCCTGGGCGAGGTCGGGGGCGGGAAGGGTGGCGACCATGCGGGGGAGAGTACCCGTGGCCTCGACGCGAGGGTCAATCGATCGCGTCATCGCGCCGTGTGCCACGCTGGCATCGATGACGTCTGTGCCTGCGGTGCCGCGGCGCCGCCTCTGCCTGTATTGCGGGTCCCGGGCCGGGTCGCGGCCCGAGTTCGCCGCGGCAGCCGCCGAGTTCGGCACCCGGCTCGCCGAGCGGGAGATCGGACTGGTGTACGGCGGCGGCAGTGTCGGCCTCATGGGCATTGCGGCGGATGCGGCACTGGCGGCCGGCGGTGAGGTGATCGGGGTGATCACCGAGCAGCTGAGGGCGGCCGAGGTCGCGCACGATGGGCTGACGGCCTTGGAGGTCGTCGGCTCGATGCACGAGCGCAAGGCCAGGATGAACGAGATCGCCTCGGCGGTGGTCGCCCTGCCCGGCGGGTTTGGCACTGTCGACGAGTTCGCCGAGATGCTCACGTGGAACCAGCTCGGGCTCGTGGCCAAGCCCGTGGTGCTGCTCGACGTGCTCGGCTTCTGGCGGCCGTTCCTCGACTGGGTCGACCTCGCCACCGACATGGGCTTCGTGCACGGCGAGCACCGTGGCCTTGCCCTTCGTGCCGCGAGTGTCGATGAGGCAATCGACGCAGCACTTGCGCCCTTCGATCCGCCGTCGCCGAAGTGGGTCGAGGACCGGACAACGCCGCCCGGCTGAACTGCGGAGTGGCAGTGCACGGCGGTCGATGCGCCGCCCGCCCACGCGTGCTGCACGGATGAGTCCGATTCTGGGGCGCTGCTACCGTCGCAGCCGTGGGCAGCGCCGCGAGTATCGACCGTGACGCGATTGCCGGTGCAGCGGATGCCCTCTTCGCTCCAGATGCCGCTCACGGATCGAGCCTCGCCCTTGTCGTGCAGGTCGACGGCGATGTCGTGTTCGAGCGCTACGGCACGCAGCCCGACACACCCTTCGGCGCGGGCGAACCGGTTGACGCCGGCACCACGCTGATCTCGTGGAGCATGGCGAAGAGCATCACGCATGCCCTCGTGGGCCTGCTCGTTGCCGACGGAGCGCTCGAGCTCGATGCGCCTGCGCCGGTGCACGAGTGGAATGGCACCGAGAAGGCGGCGATCAGCGTGCAGCACCTGCTGAACATGTCGTCGGGACTCGAGTTCGTCGAGGACTACGTCGACGCAGGCATCAGCCACTGCATCGAGATGCTCTTCGGCAGCGGCAGGGACGACATGGCTGCGTACGCCGCAGCGCTGCCGCTCGTCCACGCTCCTGGATCACACTGGAACTACTCGAGTGGCACGACCAACATCGTTGCCTCCATCGCAGGCGACATAGTGGCGCATCTCGCCGGAGTGAGGCGCAGCGACGCGGCAGGTCGCAGCGAGGCGATGCTGGCGTTCCTCAGCGAGCGGCTCTTCGGGCCGCTCGGCATGGAGTCCGCCACGCCGAAGTTCGACGCTGCCGGCACATTCGTGGGATCGAGCTTCGTCTATGCCACGGCGCGCGACTTCACAGCATTCGGCGAGTTGTACCGGAGGCGAGGTCGGGCACCAGACGGCCGCGCGGTGCTGCCAGAGACGTGGATCGACCATGCGCGGCGACAGGCAGCAGTCGATCCAGAGTCTGGATTCGGCTACGGCGCGCACTGGTGGCTGTGGCCCGACCTTCCCGGAGCGGTCGCTGCACACGGCTATGAAGGCCAGTACACGCTGGTTGAGCCGGCCCTCGGCCTCGTGGCGGTGCATCTCGGCAAGGTGCCGGCCGAGCACAGGGAGGTCGTCGTCGACGGTCTCCGCACTATCGCCGCTGCGGTCTCTCCGGCGTCAGGCGGCCGGTGAGCCGCTCGCCACTGCCGTCACGACCCTGCTGAGGCCTGCCCCATCGGCTAGCAATAGTCCATGCCGTACGAGGCCGCGGGGCTTCCCACCGGCGAACTGCCGAAGATCTCGCCCGACATCACGGGCGGGCCGCCGCGACCCCGGCGCCGCCGTCGACACTTTCGATTCACGCTGAAGTTCCTCGGCGTGCTGCTCGTGGTGTGGTTCTTCGTGCTGCCGCTGATCCCCGGCATGCGCAAGGCGGTCACCGACCTCCGCCAGGTGAATCTCGGGCTGCTGGGCCTCGGCCTCGTGCTGCAGTTGCTCGCCCTGTACTGCTACTCGCTGCTCACCAAGGCCTCGCTCGGCGAGGCCGGGTCGGTGATCACCCGCTGGAGGCTGTTCCGCATCCAGCTCAGCACCCGCGCGCTGAGCAGCATCGTCCCGGGCGGCAGCGCAGCGAGCTCGGCACTCGGCTACCGCCTGCTCACGCTCAGCGGCGTCCAGGGCGCCGACGCAGGATTCGCGCTGGCCACGTCGGGTCTCGTGTCGGCCGTGATGCTGAATCTCATCCTGTGGGTCGGCCTCATCGCGTCGATTCCGGTGCGCGGCGTCAACCCGCTCTACGGCACCGCTGCGGTGCTCGGCATCGTCATCATGGTGATCGTCGCCGCGCTGACCTTCGGGATCATGGAGGGCCAGGGACGTGCCGAACGTGTCGTGCGCGCCATCGCGGTGAAGTTCCGCTTCGACCCGCAGCGCTCGACTGCCGCCATCCGCCAGGTCGCTGGACGACTGGAGGAACTCGTCGCCGACCGGCAGTTGCTGGGACGGGTCGCTGCCTGGGCGGCACTCAACTGGCTGCTCGACGCAGCATCGCTCTGGGTGTTCCTGCTGGCGTTCGGGCCGGCGGTCGACATCGACGGCCTCATCGTGTCGTTCGGCCTCGCCAACGTGTTCGCCGTCGTGCCGATCACCCCGGGCGGGCTCGGGATCATCGAAGGCATCTACATCCCGACGCTGATCGGCTTCGGCCTGACGAGGTCGACGGCGACGCTGGGAGTGTTCTCGTACCGACTTGCCCAGTTCTGGTTCCCGATCCTGCTCGGCGGCGTGATGTACGCATCGCTTCGCGTCGGGCCCTGGAGCATCAGACGGCGCGAGCAACTGAAGCGACTCCGCGAACTCGTCGCCGAGACCGAGGACAACCCCGAGACGCTGCTCGACTTCGCGGCGCGGTTCTCGGCGAGGCGGCCGTCGGCGGGCGGGCGTGGCGCGACGGGGCCTGACGATGCGGGGCGCCGCGAGGGTGATGGCACCACCTAATCCGTCGGCCGGCGAGCGTTCGACAGCATCGGTCGAGTCCTCGCTGCCCGATCGTGGGTCGCTGCTTGCGTGGGGTCTGCCACGACTCCGCGATCTCCCGTGGCGCGACACGAGAGATCCGTGGGCGGTGCTCGTGAGCGAGGTGATGGCGCAGCAGACACAGGTGGCGCGGGTAGTGCCGAAGTGGCTCGAGTTCATGGAGCGGTTTCCCGCACCGGCAGACTGCGCCGCCGCACCGCTCGGCGACGTGCTTCGACTCTGGCAGGGCCTCGGCTACCCGCGCCGGGCGCGGGCCCTCCACGCCGCTGCGGCGGAGATCCACCGTCGCGGCTCATTTCCCGACACGCTCGAGTCGCTGCTCGAATTGCCCGGTGTGGGGCAGTACACGGCGCGCGCCGTGCTTGCCTTCGCGTTCGAGGCGGATGCTGCCGTCGTCGACACCAATGTCGGTCGGGTGCTCGCCCGTCACGCAGGACGGCGCCTCACGGCCCGTGACTGCCAGGTGCTGGCTGATGCCGCCCTGGCACCGGGGGAGTCGTGGGAGTGGAACCAGTGCCTGATGGAGCTCGGTGCCACGGTGTGCACTGCGTCGAGGCCGTCGTGCGACGAGTGTCCCCTGCGCCGGGGCTGCGCATGGCGCGGCACCGGCCCCGATCCGGCCGAGGGCTCGGCCGGTGTCAGCAGGGTGCAGGCTCGCTTCGAGGGCTCTGATCGCCAGGCGAGGGGCAGCCTGATGCGTCGACTCGCCGATGGCCCGCTTCGGATCGACGAGGCGGCGCGGGTGATGCAGCGCGACGCGTCGACGGCGGCTCGGCTCGTGGACTCGCTGGTCGCGGACGGACTCGTGCAGCGTGCCGGGACCAGGCTGATGCTGCCCTGACTGGCGGCACGACTGCGGGCGTGCTCAGCCTGCCGCGGTGAGTGCTGTCACGATCTCGTGGAACGCGGCGTCGGCGTACTCACGCATCTCGTCGTCGGTCCTGTCTTGGATCGGATGCGGCGTGAAGACACGATGGATTCCGGGGAAGCCCAGCGACGCGGCCTGGGCCTTGGCGGCGTGGTCGAATTCGGCCGAGGCGACGAAGACGCCGGGCACGCCTCGCTGCTCGAGATCAGTGATGTCGTGCACACTGCACGACGTACAGCTGCCTCAATCTGCGAGTGCCTCGATGACGAGCGTGCACTGCGAGGCGATTTCGTGCCGCAGGTCGACTGGAGCGGGCTTCGCGAACGTGGGCTTGCGGTAGCGACGCACGTCGGCTCCAGCCTCGACGAGTCGCTCCTCGAGCCTGTTCAGGAACACATCGCCCCGCGGCTTGCTGATGTCGAGCAGGGCGATGGTGTGTCCATCGAGCGACGCCGGCCGGGGCAGCGGCTCGCGATGTGGGGCAGTGCGCTCGCCCGTGGGATCGAGCAGATAGCGGCTGGCAGTGCTCATCGTGTGCTCCCTGTGCTGAGTGGGCCCGTGGCGGGCATGCGTGGCAGCGTCATCGTCGCACCTCGACAGTGACGGGGCGCGAACCCATGTCGCCATTGGCCCAGCCGCCGATGATCGCCGAGAACAGCCCGGCCGTGCCGCCAGCGTGGACCAGCAGGATGCCGTCAGGCCGGAACTTCGGCAGGGTGAGCTCGGCCAGATGTTCGGGAATCCCCTCGGCGATGCCGTGGGCGCCGGCGATCAGGTCGCTGCCGTGGATGAGGAGCCGGGCGTGCAGTTCGTCGAGCAGTCGGTTGCGGTCCCAGCCGTCGTCGGCGAAGACGCGTGCGTGTTCGGGTCCGACGACGAGGACGACATCGAAGCCGAGGATGAGCTTCGGGTGGTGCGCAGCGCGCAGGCACGATGCGATCGAATTCGCGAGTGCTTCGGCAGTCCGTGCCTTCTGGTCGATGATGAGCCGCGGCCCCTCGCCCGCGAATGCCGTGACGGTGTCGCTGTTGCGGTCGAACCCCCTGCTCTCGGCGAGTGTCGCGAACGGTGACGTCTCCTCGAGCTCGGCAAAGCAGAACGAGATCTTCCCTGGGTTGCCGTGTGTCGCCCGGTCGACGCCGCCTGGGCGTCCGCCGCCGATGTTGCGCACCACGAGCTGCACTGCCCGGCCGATCGTGAGGTTCGCGCGGGTGCCCTGGCCGAGGGCGTTGCCACCGGAGTTCAGCCCGATGGCCCTCGTGCCGGGTCCGTTGCAGATCAGCACCGGACCCACCGGCATCGTGGTGGCAAGGACCCCGTGGATGTTGAAGTCGTCCGTGCACACTGCCTCGACAGCGGCAATCACCCACGGAAGATACTCCGGCAGACAGCCGGCCATCACGGCGTTGACGGCGATCTTCTCGACCGTGGCGGGCACGAGATCGGGGGCGACGACCGCCACGATCTCGTCGGGTCGCCGAGCGGTGCCCGACAGCATCCGCAGCACTCGCTCGGGCGTGGGTGGCACGACTGGGAGGCCGTCGGTGAACCCGCGGGCGAACATCGCCTCGATGTCGTCGTCGAGTTCGGCAAGCTCGATCCGCCGGCTGCGCAGCGTGCCGCTCTCGAACCGGGCACGGAGCGAGTCGACGCGGTCGGGATCGACCGACAGCGAGCCGCACCCCGGCCGCATTGCCGGCAGGTCGTTGCCGAGGTCGTCGACGCCGGTGATGCGACGCCAGTCGTCGCGCAGCCAGCCCTCGGTGCGCTCGACCACGTTGCCGTCGGCGACGCGCAACAGGGTGGGCACGGTGTCGATGGCGTGGTGCCAGCTGATGGCGAGGTCGGCATCGTGAGTCCGCTCGACGGTGCCTGGGAACGACGGGTCGTCCTGGGTGACGACGCAGAGCCCCCGGTCTCCCTGCAGGCGCTCGAGTACCGGCACCACCATCTCGCATGTGGCGCACTCGCGCTTCACGATGACGACGAGGCCGTCTGGCAGCGGGGCGGGGTGCGCCAGCGATGAGGTGCTCACGCGACGAACTCGATCACGCGACGGTTGACGGCATCGGGTTGCTCGACATGGAGGAAGTGTCCGGCTCCATCGATGATGTCGACGCGGACGTTGGGCGGAAGCGTCGCTGCGGCGTGCTCGGCGACGTCGACGCCGATGCATCCGTCGTCGCGCCCATGCAGGTAGAGCATCGGCTGCGATGGCACCGCCTGGGTGGCAGCCTGAGCTGCGTCGAGCGCAGGATCACGGAACCCGCTGCCGAGCGTTGCCCTGTAGTAGCCGAGTGCCGCTGCGAGATTGGCGGGGTTGCGGAGCGCATCCTTCACGTGCGACGCATCACCTGCTCCGGCGTAGCCGGGCGACCAGTCCGCCCAGAGCATGTCGATGAAGGCGAGATCGTCGGCGGGTACGACGAGATCGGCGAGCGGTGACTGGAAGAAGAACATGTACCAGCTGCGCTTGAGTTGCCGGCGGTTGGCGAGGAACGCCATCGCCAGCGATCCGCCGGGGGGCACTGCCATGGTGACGACACGGGCCCAGCGCGAAGGATCGACGACAGCGGCGCCGTGAGCCGCCGGCGCGCCCCAGTCGTGCCCGATGAGCACGGCACGTCCATCGCCGCCGAGGGCCTCGTGGAGTGCGTTGGCATCGACCGCCAGGACGCCGCTCTGGTACCGCCCGTCGGCAGGGATCGACGTGGGCGCATAGCCGCGCTGAAAGGGTGCCACTGCCCTGAAGCCAGCGGCGGCGAGACCGGGCAGCAGGTGCCGCCAGCTGTGCGCGGTGTCGGGGAACCCGTGCAGGCACAGGGCGAGTGGCCCGTCGCCGGCGGAGAGATAGTGGAAGTCGATGCCGTTGGCCTCGACCCTCCCGGTGGAGATCGCTGCCGCTGCCACGTGGGGAACCGTAGCCCTCTGCGACGGACGTCACGCAGCGCACCTGTTGAGCAGCGTGCCGGGTGTCTCGTAGCGTGCGCGTAGAGGGGGCAGGAATGCAGGTGGTGTTCCATGGGGTCCGCGGGTCGACGCCGTGCCACGGCGACGAGGTGGCGCGCTACGGGGGCAACACTTCGTGCGTGTCGCTGCGGATTCCCGGCGAGGACCCACTCTTCTTCGATCTCGGCACCGGTGCGCGCTATCTGGCCCGCGAACTGGCTCACGACGGCTCGTTCCGGGGCACCTGCCTGCTGAGCCACCTCCACTGGGATCACACGCAGGGCCTGCCGTTCTTCACCCCGCTGCTGCGCGAGGGATCCCACCTCGACATTCATGCCCCGGCCCAAGAGGACGGTCGCTCGGTGGGCGACATCTTCAGCGAGGTGATCAGGCCACCGCTGTTTCCGATCACGCTCGACCAGATGCCGGGATCGCTCGGCTTCCACGACACCGGCGACTGCACCTTCGCAGTGGGCTCGGCAACGGTGACGGCCCGGCTCGTTCCCCACATCGGCCCGACGCTCGGCTATCGCGTCGAGTGGGGCGGCCGAAGCGTCGTCTACCTGAGTGACCACCAGCAGCCGCACGATGGATCGCATGCCCTCACCGACGGGGCGCGCGATCTGGTCAGCGGTGCCGATGTGCTCATCCACGACTCGCAGTTCACTCCGCACGAGTTCGCGTCGAAGTCGAACTGGGGTCACTGCACCATCGACTATGCGGTGTGGGTGGCCCTCGAGTGCGGCGTGGGCACACTCGTGCTCTTCCACCACGATCCGGGTCGCGCCGACAACGAACTCGATGCGATTGCTTCGCGGGTAGCGGCAGAGGCTGGCGAGCGTGGCCTGCGGGTCATCGCCGCATACGAGGGCATGACGCTCGATGTACCGCCGCTCGGTGCCGGGGCTCGGCCCTGAACGCACGCGGAGTCATCAGGTGAGTGAGTTGGTGTCTGTCGTCGCATCGGTGATCGTGGCCGCCGTGTTCGTGGTGGCCTCCGTGACGAAGTTCGCGTCACCAGCAGCGTGGTTGGACCAGGCCAGGGGTCTTGGAGTGCCGCGCTCGATTGCGCTTGTCGTGCCGGTCGTAGAGGCCGTGCTGGGCGCCTGGCTGCTGGTGCAGTGGGAGCGCAGGGCTGCTGCCATCACTGCTGCGGTGGTGATCTCGGCCTTCAGTGCGTTGATCGTGGTCCGCCTCGTACAGGGGCGGCGACCGCCGTGCGCCTGCTTCGGATCGCTCTCGGCCCGTCCGCTCGGGCCGGGCTCACTCGTGCGCAACGCCGTGCTGCTGGCGGTGGCGTTGCTCGCGATGGCCTGACCCGGCGCAGCGGCTCAGTCGGCCTGGAGTTCGACGAGCAGGAAGGCGAGGGCGCGCGCTTCTTCTCGCCACGACTCGTAGCGCCCGCTCGGGCCGCCGTGACCAGCGCCCATCTCGGTGCGCAGCAGCACGATGCGGTCGCCAGTGGTGACAGCGCGCAGCCGGGCGGTCCACTTCGCCGGCTCGTGGAAGCTGACACGTGGATCGTTGAGGCCGGCGGTGATGAGCAGTGCCGGGTACGCCGCCGGACCGGTGTTGTCGTAGGGCGAGTAGGCGAGCATGTAGTCGGCCGCTGGCACGGTGCGCGGGTCGCCCCACTCCTCCCATTCGGTCACCGTCAGCGGGAGGGTGGCGTCGCTCATCGTGGTGACGACATCGACGAAGGGCACCTCGGCCACGGCTGCCCTGAACAGATCGGGTCGCATGGTGATGCATGCACCGACCAGCAGGCCGCCGGCGCTGCCGCCGCGGACCGCCATCCGCGTGCTGTCGACGATGCCGAGTGTGGCGAGGTGCTCGGCGCAGGCGATCGTGTCGAGGAAGGTGTTGCGCTTGTGCTCGAACTTGCCGTTCAGGTACCAGGATCGGCCGAGCTCGCCACCGCCACGCGGGTGGGCGAGGGCCCACACTGCGCCTCGGTCGAGCAGGCTGAGGCGGGCGACGCTGAACCACGGCGGCAGCGACACCTCGTAACTGCCGTAGCCGTAGAGGCACAGCGGCGCGGTGCCGTCGAGCGGCGTCCCTCGGTGGCGGACGATGTCGACCGGCACGAGCGTGCCGTCGTGCGAGGTGGCCCAGTGGCGCTCGGCGCAGTAATCGTCGAGGTCGACGCCGGGAACTGGAACCTGCTTCAGCACGGCACGATCGGCTGCGCCGCCGTCGACGCGCTCGATGTACACGGTGAGCGGTCGTGTCAGCGACTGGTACGTGTAGCGCAGCGATGTCGACTGCCATTCCGGATTGAGCTCGAGTTCGACATCGTGCGGCTCGGAACCGAGGTCGATGTCTCTCGATGAGCCGTTGCGGAACACCACGCGCAGCCGAGGCTGGGCGTCGCTCCACTCGTGAAGGACGAAGTGCCCTTCGAAGGCATCGACCGAGGTGATGCGCCGGCCGTCGGCACCGGCGATGATCTCGTGCCAGTCGCCGGGGTCTGCCTCGGGAGCCGACATGACACGGAAGTCGACGGCGTCGAGGTTGGTGAGCACGAGCCAGCGGTCGCCCCAGTGCTCGAGGGAGTATTCGACGCCATCGCGCCGCTCGGCGGCTCTACGAGCCGGTGCAGTCGGAACGTCTGCTGGGATGACGAGGGCCTCTGAGGAGGTTCGGCTCGCCGACTCGATCACGATCCAGCGCCGGCTGCGGCTGAGTTCGACGGATACGTAGAACCGCTCGTCGGGTTCGTCGAACACCACGACGTCGTCTGACTGCGGTGTGCCGACACGGTGCCGCCAAACCCTCGATGGGCGCATTTGCTCGTCAGGCGTGACGTAGAACAGCCATGTCGAGTCAGCCGACCATGCAGTGCCGCCCCATGTGGTGCCGGCAATCTCGTCGTCGAGATCGCGTCCGCTGTCGAGGTCGCGGATCCGCAGCGTGTACTCCTCGCTGCCGTCGGTGTCGGCGCTCCATGCGAGCAGGCGATGCGCCTCGTCGACGTCGAACGCATGGATCGAGAAGTACTCGTGGCCCTGTGCCTCGGCGTTCTCATCGAGCAGCACCTGGCTCGTTGCGTCGTCGGCTGCCCGGCCGCGGCAGTGGATCGGATAGCTCTGGCCTTCCACCGTACGTGTCACATACCACCACGGTCCATTGCGCACGGGAGCGGAGAGGTCGGTCTCCTTCACCCGCTGCTTGATCTCAGAGAACAGGGTGTCGACGAGCGTGCTGTGCCCGTCGAACCATGCGTCGGAGTAGGCGTTCTCGTCGCGCAGGTACGCCAGCGTGTCGGGATCGTCGCGGTCGCGCAGCCACGCCCACGGGTCGTCTGCGGACCCCGTGGGCCGCTCCCACCGGTGGGGCACCTGCTTGGCGATGGGCGGCGTCACGACGGCGACAGTAACGGGCACCGGCGGCAACTCGGCCACCGTCGCCCGGTGGCGCAGAAGAGGAGCACCTCTGGCTGTTGCCTGCCGTCGACGGGTAGGTTCGGCGGCGTGCGCGTGTGGATCGACCAAGACCTCTGCACCGGCGATGGCCTGTGCGTCGACCACTGCCACGAGGTGTTCACCCTCCTCGAGGACGGGATCGCCTACGTGATCGACGGCGGACAGGTGCTCAACGATCCGGGTGGCTCGTCGAGCCTGGCGGTCGTCGACTCCCGTCACCACCAGTCGGTGGTCGACGCTGCGCTGGCCTGCCCTGGTGAGTGCATCTTCATCGAGGTGGCTGCGATCGAGATCGGCCCGGCAGACCGCCCTGCTGACTCCGGTTCGGCGATCCCGACCATGCGCCCTGCCGCCGACGACGAGTTCGCCGCCTGACACTGGGGCCAGGGTCGGGCCGTCCGACGAGTGGAGGGACTGGCGCCGAATTGTTACTATGCCGGTAGTGGAAATTCCCCCACGTGAACGGACTGCACGATGACCAGCTTCGACCTCGACCTCAGCAAGTACAACCTCGGATGGAGCGACACCGACGTCGAGTACGCCTTCACGCCGGCGAAGGGGCTGAACCAGGGCGTCGTCGACCAGATCAGCTGGTGGAAGGGTGAGCCATCGTGGATGTCGAAGCTCCGCCAGCGGAGTCTCAACCTCTTCGAGCGCAAGCCGATGGCCGACTGGTTCGCGGTGAACATGCCCGACATCGACTTCCAGGACATCTACTACTACTTGAAGCCGGCCACCGATCAGGTGAGCGAGTGGGACGACCTGCCCGAGCAGATGAAGGCCACCTACGAGAAGCTCGGCATTCCCGAGGCTGAGCGCAAGTACCTGGCCGGGGTGACAGCGCAGTACGAGTCGGAGGTGGTGTTCCACCGCAACCGTGAGGACCTCGAGAAGCAGGGAATCCTCTTCTGCGACATGGACACGGCGCTGCGCGAGTACCCCGACCTCGTGAAGCGCTATTTCGGATCGGTCATCCCGCCCGGCGACAACAAGTTCGCTGCGCTCAACACGGCGGTGTGGTCGGGCGGGTCGTTCATCTATGTGCCGCCGGGCGTCGTGTGCGACATGCCGCTACAGGCGTACTTCCGCATCAACAGCGAGAACGCCGGCCAGTTCGAGCGCACGCTGATCATCGCCGACGAGGGCAGCCAGGTGCACTACATCGAGGGCTGCTCCGCACCGGTGTACACCAACGACTCGCTGCACTCGGCCGTCGTCGAGATCGTCGTGAAGCCGTCGGCGCGAGTCACCTACACCACGATCCAGAACTGGTCGCCCAACGTCTACAACCTCGTCACCAAGCGCGCCCGTGTCGAGGCCGAGGGCCACATGGAGTGGATCGACGGCAACATCGGGTCGAAGCTGACGATGAAGTATCCGAGCGTGTACCTCGTCGGTCCGAAGGCCACTGGCGAAGTGCTCAGCGTTGCCTATGCGGGGCCGGGCCAGCACCAGGATGCCGGTGCCAAGATGGTGCACGCAGCGCCCGAGACCACCAGCAAGATCGTGTCGAAGAGCATCAGCAAGGACGGCGGCATCACCACCTACCGGGGCCTCGTGCGAGTCGACGAGGGTGCTTACGGCTGCAAGAGCCACGTGCAATGCGACGCCCTGATCCTCGACGAGCAGAGCGAGAGCCGCACGCTGCCGTACATGGAGGTCGGCGAGCGGGACGCGCAGATCGGCCACGAGGCGACGGTCTCGAAGATCGCCGATGAGCAGCTCTTCTACCTGATGAGCCGCGGCCTCTCGCAGGAGCAGGCGATGGGCATGGTCGTGAACGGGTTCATCGAGCCCATCACCCGGACGCTCCCCATGGAGTACGCCGTCGAATGGAGCCGTCTCATCGAACTGCAGATGGAGGGCAGCGTCGGCTGAGTGCCGCCGGCCCCGTGCAGGGGCTGGGATGCTGTCGAATCTCCCGTCAGGCACGGCAGAATCTGCGCATGCCGATGCGCCACGACTGCCGCCACTTCGAGAGCCGCACGTACGCCAATGGCGAGACGGTGCGGAAATGCGATCTCGACCTTGCGCCGGAGGCCCCGTGGCGCTGTCCAACTGACTGCCCGCGCTTCGAGCCCCGACTCGATGCCGGGTGGACGTACGGCTCGATGGTGTCGCCGTCGACCCCCGACGAGCCGCCGGGTCTCGGCGACGGCTCGGCGGCCGCGGTGCTCGACGAGGCCGAGGACTACCTGAACTCTGTGGGCGCGCAGGTGCTGGCCGAGGTGCAGGCCGAGAAGGCCGCAGAGCAGACCGGCAGCGGAGTACTACGCCGCTTGTTCCACCGGCGGCGTCAGGGCTGACCCCTGGCGCCCAGAGGCGTCAGCCTCCGTGGTGGTGCGACGCAGTAGACGATGCGGCGCCGGTCGGACCAGGAGCACTCGAGGCGCTCGGTGTTGCTGTCGCAGTGGCCGTCGACGGGCCGACGAGGAAGGCCATCATCATGCCGCCGTCCTCGTGCTCGAGCTTGTGGCAGTGGATCATGAAGCGTCCCTCGAGGTCGAAGCGGATGAGGACTTCGACTCTCTCGCCATCATTGAGAAGTACGGTGTCCTTCCAGCCGCGCTCCCACGGGAAGACTGTGCCGCGGCCACCGGTGCGCGATTGCACCTGGAACGACGCGCCATGCACGTGCACCGGGTGAGGGCCGTTTCCTCCCGTCGTGAACACCCATCGCTCGACCTCTGCACGTGGGACAGTGAATGCCGGGGTGGTCATGTCGAAGAGCATTCCGTTGATCTGTGTCATTCCGTCGAACGTGAACGTCCGCGTGCGGCGCTCTCCGGTGAGCGCCGTGATCGATGACAGCGTCGAGGGAGTTCCCGGGTAGGCAATCGTCGAGGCGCCCGATCGGAGGCGGAACTCGACGAGGCTCCAGCCAGTGGACGCGTCGCGCAGGTGTACCGACTGCGTAGCCGACCGCAGGTCGACCAGCACGTCGACGCGTTCTGCTGGTCCGAGGGTGATCTCGGTCGTGGAGACCGGACTGGCCAGCAGGCCCCCGTCGTTGCCGATGAGGGTGAACGAGGCGGAATTCGACAGGCGGAGCGTGAAGACACGCGCATTCGACGAATTCAGCAGTCTGAGTCGGTACACGGCCTTGTTGACGAGGTGGAAGGCGCTCCGAGTGCCATTGGCCAGGGCGGCAGTGCCGAGGTATCCGGCCGACTTGGAGCTGTACGTGAGCGCGAGTTTCTTGTCGACTGAGTAATCGCGCAGCACGATCGGCAGTTCGTACGCACCGGAGGGCAGTCCGAGTGCCGACTCTTCGGCGTCGCGGATGATGAAGAGGCCGGTGAGCCCAAGTGCCACCTGCGATCCGGTCTTCAGGTGCGGGTGCGGGTGGTACCAGTTGAGCGACGCTCGCTGGTCGATCGGCAGCGTGTACGTGCGCGAGCCGCGGGCCGCGATGGTGTCGTGCGGCTGTCCGTCGGAGGCTGTCGGCACCACGAGTCCGTGCCAGTGGACCGTCGTCGGGTCGGCGAGGCCGTTGGTGACGTCGATCGTGGCGGTCGTGCCGTCTGCCACCGTGAAGAGAGGACCTGGCACGCTCGAGTTGAATCCGAGTCCTGATGCCGTCGCTCCACCGATGTCGAAGGTCGTGGGGGCCGGGGTGAGCGAGACACGACTCGCCGTGGGGTCGAGGACGGGCGCCAGTCGGAGGGGGTAGAGATTGGGTGGCGGCGTCGTCACCCGGGTGGCGGCGCTGACGACTGCGGCACCGGCGGCGGCCGCAGAGCCCACAGCGGTGGTGGCGGCGGCGAGGCGCAGGAATTGGCGTCGGTCGAGGGATCCGCGGTCGGCGTCGTCAGGCAGGGACGACGGGAGATCCATCCCGTGGTTCTACTACTCCTGTTAGCAGGGCACCAGCATCACGGCTGGGCGATTACCACTACCGCCATAGTAGAATTTGCTCTCGTGCCCACGCCCACGATCGCCGTGCCCGACCTGCGTGCTGCGGTCGCCGGCCTGTTCCCCGATGCCGACGATCGCAGCCTCCGAGCCGCTGCCGCCGACAGGGCGGCCTCCATGCCGATGCCGACCCCAGAGCAAGAGGTCTGGCGCTACAGCCGTATCGACGAACTCGACGTAGCGGGCCTCGAGCCGGGACTCGTCGCCACGACGGTCAGCGGCCTCGACGGGGTGACCGTCGACCGGTCGGCTGCCGAGGCAGCGGCTGCCGCGATGACGGTGCACGACCTGTTCGACGAACTGAACGCCGCCCTGCACAGCACCGTCCACGTCACGGTTCCGGCCGGCCGGGTGCTGCGCGAGCCGATCATCGTCACGCATCGCATACCTGCCGGCCGCCTCCTCGCCTTCCCGCGCCTCGTGATCCACGGCGGGGCCGACAGCGAATTCACGGTGGTCGAGCGTTTCGAGTCCGACCCATCGAGCACGGCAGTGGTCGTTCCCCGACTCGTCGTGCACGCGTCGCAGGCTGCTCGGGTCAGCTATGTCGGCATCAACCTGGTCGGCTCGTCGGTGTGGATGCTCGGACATCAGCAGGCGACCGGCGAGCGCGACTCGAGCACGCTGCTCGCCACTGTTGCGCTCGGCGGCGACTACGCACGGGTGCGCACCGACGCGCGCGTGGTAGGGCAGGGAGCCAGCACCCGACAGGTGGCCCTCTACTACGCCGACGGCTCGCAGATGCACGACTTCCGCACGCTGCAGGACCACGTAGCGCCCCGCACGAACAGCGACCTGCTCTTCAAGGGCGCAGTGCAGGACCATGCGAAGAGCGTCTACACCGGCCTCATCCGCATCCGCGAGGAGGCGAAGGGCTCGGTGGCCTTTCAGACGAACCGCAGTCTCACGCTCTCTGCTGGAGCGTGGGCCGAGAGCGTTCCCAATCTCGACATCCGCACCAACGACGTGAAGTGCAGTCATGCCAGCACGGTCGGACCCATCGACGACGATCAGCGCTTCTACCTCGAGAGCCGCGGCATCCGTCCCGACATCGCCGAGCGACTCGTGGTGCTCGGCTTCTTCGACGACGTGCTCGGAGTGCTGCCGGTTGGCGATCTCCGCAGTGAGCTGCGTGCACGCGTTGCGACCAAGCTGGCCAACGGCCGAGACATTTCCGGCACCGCCACGGGAGGATCCAGATGACCATCGTGTGCGCACTCAGCGACTTGGCACCGTGCTCGGCCAAGCGGTTCGAGGTCGAAGGACGTGAGGTCGCAGTGATTCGCATCGACGACGACGTCTACGCCATCGGCGACACCTGCAGCCACGCCAATGTCTCCCTGAGCGAGGGCGAGGTGTGGTGCGATCGCAAGGAGATCGAGTGCTGGAAGCACGGCAGTGCGTTCAGCGTGGTCACCGGACAGCCCGACACGCTGCCCGCCACCCAGCCGGTGCCGGTCTACGCGGCGCGGGTTGTCGACGGCATGGTGCACGTCGATGTCGACATCCCCGAAGGAGGCGCGAGGTGAGCACGCTGTCCATCGAAGGACTCGTCGCATCGGTCGACGGCACGCGCATCCTGCACGGCATCGACCTCACCGTCGCCTCCGGCGAGGTGCACGCCATCATGGGCCCGAACGGGGCCGGCAAGAGCACACTCTCGGCGGTGCTGATGGGCAAGCCCGGCTATGTCGTTGAGGCGGGCCGGGTGACGCTCGATGGCGTCGACCTCCTTGCACTCCCCACCTGGCAGCGCGCCCAGGCCGGCCTGCACCTGGTGATGCAGTACCCCACCGAGGTGCCCGGCGTCATGCTCGCTGATGTGCTGCATGCCGCAGCCGAGGGCAGGGGACGGTCCACCACGCAACTCGTCGCGGACGTCGCTGCCGAAGCCACTCGGATCAGCTTCCCGGCTGCACTGCTCGAGCGGCCGCTCAACGTCGATCTCTCAGGCGGCGAGAAGAAGCGCAACGAGACCCTGCAGCTGGCGGTCCTGTCGCCCAAGTTCGCCATCCTCGACGAGCTCGACTCTGGCCTCGACATCGATGCGCTGCGCGACTGCGCCCGGCGCGTCGAGGATGCCACCAACGACACCTCCGCCGGCGAGCCGCTCGGAGTCATCGCGATCACCCACTACAACCGCCTGCTCGAGGAACTCCGGCCAGACAGGGTGCACATCCTGGTGAAGGGCCGCATCGTTGCCTCAGGCGGATCCGAGCTCGCCGATCTGCTCGAGCGAGACGGCTACGAGGCATTCTCAGGCTGAGAACGCGCCGACGGGGGCGGACTGGAGATCAGAGTCCGCCCCCGCCGACTGGAGGCGCTGGCAGCCGGGAGTCGCGGCCAGCGCTGATGACGACTGCCAGCGATGCGGGGCGCCGGCAGTGTCGGGGATCGTGCGTCACATGGCGCGGAGCCTGCGAATTCGCTCGTCGGTGCTCGGGTGCGTGCTGAACAGTCGGGCCATCGATGACTGCCGCCCGCCGCGGAACTCGGCCAGCGGGTTGTGGATGTAGGCCTGAGCCTGCGCCGGCGCCACCATCATCGGCCGACGGGCGGCGAGCGTCTCGATGCGCTCGAGGGCGTCGGCCAGTGAGGTGCCCGTGCCGAGCAGCTCGGCGGCACCGCGGTCGGCCTCGAACTCGCGCGACCGGCTGATCGCCATCTGGATCAGCGACGCAGCAATGGGCGCCAGCAGCGACATCAGCAGCATCGCGATCGGATTGGGACGGTCCTCGTCGTCGCGGCCACCAGCGAACATGCTCGCGAACATCGCCATCTGCGCGATGTAGCTGATGGCGGTGGCGACGGCGGCGGCCACTGATCCGATGAGGATGTCACGGTGCTTCACGTGCATCAGTTCGTGGGCCATCACGGCCTCGATCTCGTTGCGGGGCATGCTCTGCAGGAGACCGCTCGTTGCGCAGACCACGGCGTTGTTGGGGCCCCTGCCGGTTGCGAAGGCATTCGGCTGCTCGCTTGGCGAGATCGCCACCCGCGGCATCGGCATCCCGGCCCGCTGGGCGAGTGTTGCGACGATGTCGTAGAACTCGGGGGCGTCGCTGCGCCCGATGACCGTCGCCCTGGCTGCTCTGAGCGCCAGTCGGTCGCTGAACCAGTACGACCCTCCCACCATCACGAGCGCCAGCACGACGCCGATGGTGAACGAGCCGCTGCTGCCGCCGCCGAGTGCGCCGGCGACAGCCACGATGAGACCGCCGAGCGCTGCGAGCAGCACCGTCGTCTTCATGGTGTTCTTGAACATCACTGCTCCTGTGTGAGGTAGTGGGGGTAGTGGACTGATGAGGAGGTGAGAGCGGCCATCACGGGCGGGCTCGCAGGCGGCGGGCGGCGAATTTGCGGATCTCCTCGACCCACACCACGGTGCTGGCAACCACGATGGCGAGCACCCAGTGCTGCGCCTCGAGGGCGGCAGTGTCGAAGAGGCGCTGTAGGAATCCGACGTAGACGACGCCTACCTGGAGCAGCAGCACCGCACCGAGTGAGATCCACAGCCAGCGATTGCCGAGCGTGTCGCGATGGAACACCGAGTGGGTGTCGTGGCGGGCATTGAGGATGTTGAAGAACTGGAAGAGCACGAACGTCGTGAAGGCAAGGGTGCCTGCGAGGGCTGTGTCTGCGGTAGCGAGGAGGATCAGCGTCCCGACGGCCATCACGACCGCCGACAGCGAGATCGCCGTCCATCGCGATCGCGTGAGGATGGGCTCGTCCTTGGGCCGGGGCGACCGCTGCATCACGTCACCATCGGCGCGGTCAACGCCGAGAGCCATCGCCGGTGGGCCGTCCATGATGAGGTTGACCCAGAGAATGGCGATGGCGGCGAAGGGCTTTCCGCCGGCGACGCCGAAGATCGACGCCAGCAGGAACAGGATGGCGAAGCCCAGCGTCGTGCTGAGCTGGAACCGCACGAACTTGACGATGTTCGCGTAGATCGTCCGACCCCGGCGCACCGCCTCGACGATCGTGGCGAAGTTGTCGTCGGTGAGCACCATCGTGGCGGCTTCCTTGCTCACCTCGGTGCCGGTGATGCCCATTGCCACGCCGATGTCGGCCTTCTTCAGTGCCGGAGCGTCGTTGACGCCGTCACCGGTCATGGCGACAACCCGACCTTTGCGCTGCAGGGCGGTGACGAGGCGCATCTTGTGCTCTGGCGCAACGCGTGCGAACACCGCGATGTCGTCGATGCGACGGTCGAGTTCGGCGTCGTCGAGCCGCTCGAGGTCGGCGCCCGTGATGCTCTCACCACGGAGGCCGAGCTGGCTTCCGATCGCCGCAGCGGTTGCAGCGTGGTCGCCAGTGATCATCCGGACCGAGATACCTGCCTGCTGGGCGACGGCGATGGCATCGCGGGCTTCGGGCCGGGGCGGGTCGACGATGCCGGCAAGGGCGAACAGCGTCAGTTCGTCGACGAGTGACATCGGGTCTCCGCCGCCGGCGGTGAACTCGTGCCAGGTCTCGGGATCGAGCTCGCGAACTGCCACGGCGAGCACCCGCAGGCCCTGCGAGGCGAGGCGCTCGTTGTGGGCGATGACCTTGTCACGATGGGCGTCCATCGGTGTCCGCGCCCCATGCTGGTCGATGACCATCGACGAGCGGGCGAGGAGCACGTCGGGGGCGCCCTTCGCGAGAAGGCGGACGACTCGGTCGCCCGAGTCGGTGATCATCTCGTGCACGGTCGCCATGAACTTGTTGGCGGAGTCGAACGGGACCTCGGCGAGGCGCGGGTGTCGCTGCCGTGATGCCACGACGTCGATGCCCCCCTTGGCGGCGAGCACCACCAGCGCCCCCTCGGTCGGATCGCCGACGAGATGCCAGTCGTCGTCGACATGTCGCACATCCGAGTCGTTGCAGAGCGCCATCGCCATGAGGGCGGTGTCGATGACGGCGCGCTCGTCGCCGGGCGCAGGGGCGACGGCGCCCTCGGTGGAGTAGCCGCTCCCGGTGACCGAGTGCGGGGTCAGCTGCGAGACGAGCTCGACGGCGGTCATCTGGTTCAGCGTCAGCGTGCCGGTCTTGTCGCTGCAGATGACGCTGGTGCAGCCCAGTGTCTCGACTGATGCGAGTCGTTTCACGATGGCGCTCTGCCGCGCCATGTTCGACACGCCGAGTGCGAGGGTGACGACGGTGACTGCGGGGAGACCCTCGGGGATCGCGGCAACGGCCAGGGCCACGGCAGTCAGCAGGAGGTCGGTGGCCGACTCGCCGCGGATGAGCCCGATCACGAACACTGCGGTGACGATGACACCTGCCAGCTTGGCGAGGCTGTGCGCCAGCCCGTCGAGCTGCACCTGCAGCGGTGTCCGCTCGCTCTCGGTGCCGCGTAGCAGGCCGGCGATGCGGCCGATCTCGGTGCGCATCCCCGTGGCGGTGACGACCATCTCGGCGCGGCCCCGCGTGACCTGCGTGTTCATGAAGGCCATGCCCACCCGGTCGCCGAGCGGCACCTCGTCACGGTCGGCCACGTCGGTGGACTTCACGGCGGGCTGGCTCTCGCCGGTGAGCGCTGCCTCCTCGATCTCGAGCGACGAGGCAAGCATGAGGCGCCCGTCGGCCGGCACCCGGTCGCCGGCCTCGAGCACCACGACATCGCCGGGCACCAACTCCGAGGCGGCGACGTAGTCGACGAGGCCGTCTCGGCGCACCCGACTCTTGGTCACCAGCATCGTCCGCAGTGCCTCGAGCGAGCGCTCAGCTCGGTTCTCCTGGATGAAGCCGATGGTGGCATTGAGGATCACCACGAAGAGCACGACCGCGGGGGTCTTC
>JBEGVK010000059.1:0-3493 GCA_041178405.1 Actinomycetota bacterium
GCCTGCAGCGAACGGCTGCGTGTGCGTGGAGGGCTCGCTCAGCATCACTGCCCCGCACAGTGCTGCCTCCGTGAACCGCAGCCACTCGAAGTACGGCTCACTCGACTGATGGATATTGAGCAGCACCTTCGAGCTGGCGAGGAGTGCCCGCTTGTCCTCGCCTGCGACGAACCAGCGCGATGAGGCTGTGTTGGGGGCCGAGTTGTCGCCCAGCACGACATGCGATCGGTGGGATCCGAGTACATCGGAGAGTCGGGCGAGTGCATCGAGCCTCCGTTCTTTGAAGTTGCCGAGAAAGACAATGTCGGGTCCGTCGGAGTTGCCGTCATGGCGGAAGCGGTCCCAGCGCGAGGTGTAGCCGAACGGGAGGTGGATGGCGTTGACGTCGGCCACGCGGAATGCGTCCACAGTGCGGGCGCTGAAGTCGAGTAGTGCTCCGATGCGCCGGCCGATGTCGACGTTGCGCTGAAAGAACAGAGAGTGAGGCTGCTCGGCGCCGATGCCGATCGTGCGCGCCATCAGCGTCCGATCGTGCATCCAGGCGTCGCCCTCGAGAGAGGTCCACTCGTGGGGTGGGAGCAGGACGAAGACGTCGGCATCGGTTGGCGTCAGGGTCTGCGGCTCGAACAGCGGACTGGCATCGACGCCGATCGCCACGAGCTCTGCGACGAGCACTTCTGCCAGTTCTGCGTAGAAGGCGTTCTGGAATGGCGAACGCAGGACGTTGATGCGCGGCTGCGTGGTCATCGGGGTGTACGCGCCATGCCCGGACTGCCGGCGGGATCGAGCGGATCGGAGACTCGGGCTCGAAAGGCGTCGGCAGCGTCCTCGCCGCCGACGCTCGTAAGGCGATGAGGTGCGTCGGTGTTGTAGACGCCGGACCACACCGGCAGTCGGCACATTCCGTGGGCCCGATGCAGGCGAATGACCATCTCCCAGTCGATGAAGCGAGAGAGGTCGTCGCGGAACCACAGGTCAGGGTCGCCGCGCCGGACAGCGAGCGCTCCGAGGTCGATGCAGTTGCGCATCTCGAGTTCGGTGAAGTTGTGGTCTCCAGCGAGGAGGATCCAGGGCAGCGGCAGCGGCGACGGGCCGGCAGTTGCCTCGCGCTGGCGCAACTGGGCCCCGTACGACGTGCTGCACTCTGGATGGCGATCGGCATGAACTGCTATGGCATGCAGCCACCCGGAGTCCATCAGGTTGTCGTCGTCGAGGAATGTGATCCATTCGCCCGTCGCGTGTTCGAGGCCGACGTTCCTGGCTGCCGAGGCACCGATGCCGTCGGTGCGCAGCCACGTGATCCTGCGGTCGGGAAACTCGGAGGCGAGGTCAGAGGTGCCGTCGTCGCTCCCGTCGTCGATGACGACGAGCTGCCATTCGGCGTGTCGCTGGGCGAGGACCGACCCGATGGCCCGGCGGCAGAGTGAACGCCGGTTGCGAGTTGCCATCACCACGCTGACGGTCGTCGCTGATGCCGCCGTCACGGCCATCACCTGTGAGGTGAGTTCGACCTCGCGCCACAGTCGGATCTCCTGCATCGACCGAAGCGAGTGATCGGCACTTGATGCGACTCTGGTGATTCCCAGCCGGTCGACAATGTGCTGCTTGAGCCGGCGAAGCATGCGGACGAGTGTAACGCTGAGTGCTGTGAGCGCTGGGGTGCGCTGAAGGCCTCATCGGGCCGAGAGGTAGCCTCTCGGCCGTGGACCGCTCGTTCGCATCGGGATCTCTCAACCTGCGCTGTCATCTCGCGCGTCCCACCGGCCGCCAGGGTGCGCTGCCAGCCATCATCATCTGCCACGGATTCCCAACCGGCCCGATCGACGCACGGATGTCCGGCGCGACCTTCCCGCAACTCGTCGATCGGATTGCCAGCGATCGTGGCTGGGTGGCGATGACATTCACCTTCAGGGGATGCGGCAGCAGCGACGGCGACTTCTCGTTGCAGGGCTGGGTCGACGACCTGCGTGCAGCAATCGATCACGTCATCGCCGAGGCATCGCCTGCCGGCGTGTGGCTATGCGGACTCAGTACTGGCGGATCGATCGCTCTGTGCGTCGGCGCCGACGATCCTCGGGTTCGCGGTGCGGCACTACTGAGTCCTCGTGCCGACTTCGACGACTGGGCTGCCCAACCGCGCCGGTTTGCCGACCATGCCCGCGAGATCGGCGCGATCCGCTCGCCGGGCTTCCCGCGGAATCTCGACGAATGGGCACGCGAGCTGCGCCGCTTCCGTCCCACACACGCGGCGCGTCGCTTTGCCCCGCGACCGCTGCTGCTGGTGCACGGCGACGATGACGAGGCTGTGCCGGCCGCAGAGTCCCGCCAGCTCGGCGAGGCCCACGGTGCCGCCGAGCTGCGGATCCTCAGCGGCGCAGGCCACCGGCTGCGGCACGATCCTCGGGCGGTGGCGGTCCTTCTCGGCTGGCTCGATCGCCAGCAGGTCTCGATGTCGTGACATCGACCGTGGTCGAGGGCGTCAGCGGTGCTGTGCGCTGAGACGAGTCTCGGCCGACGATGCCCGCTGTCGGGTCAGGTGGTCGGACGGCTGATCTGCGATGAGTGCCAGGTGAACGCCGATCGGATGATGTCGTCGACAGACCGGCGTGCGCTCCACCCCAGAACGTCGGCGACCATCGACGGGTCGGCGTAGGTGGCAACGGGATCGCCGGCGCGACGCCCGGTGAACTCGACCGGCACTGTCAGGCCGGTGATGCGTTCCGTCGCGGCGAGAATCTCGCGGACGCTCGTGCCGGTACCCGTTCCGACGTTCAGCGCCCGCGTGGGGCCACCGGCCTCGAGGTAGTCGAGTGCCTTCACGTGTGCATCGGCCAGGTCGTCGACGTGGATGTAGTCGCGGATGCATGTTCCGTCAGGCGTGGGGTAGTCCGTTCCGAAGACGCGCAGCGCCGGCCCTGCCCCTAGCACTGCCTTCATCACCAGCGGGATGAGGTTCGCGCTGTAGCGCCAGTCCTCGCCGATCGACGCGTCATCGCTGGCACCAGCTGCATTGAAGTAGCGGAGCGCGACACTTCGCAGGCCATGGGTGGTGCCGAACCACGAGAGGATTCGCTCACTCATCGCCTTGGTCTCGGCATAGATGCTCTCGGGACGAATGGCAGCGGACTCGTCCACGGGTACCGCGTCCGGCGTGCCATATACCGAGCATGAGCTCGAGAAGACAAACTCGAGCACGCCGGCACTCGCCACGGCGTCGGCCAGCTGAGCCGTGCCCCAGACGTTGTTGTGCCAGTACTTCGCCGGTGACGTCATCGATTCGCCGACCGACTTGTAGGCAGCGAAGTGCACCACCCGGCGAACGTCGTGCTCGCGGCATGTTCGAATGACCAGCTCGCGATCGCAGATGTCGCCGACGACGAGGGGGATTCCAGTCACTGCTGCAGCGCTGCCGAGCTCGAGCGTGTCCAGTACGACCACTCGATGCCCGCGTGCGGAGAGCTGGCGCACGGTGTGTGATCCGATGTAGCCGGCT
>JBEGVK010000060.1:0-14362 GCA_041178405.1 Actinomycetota bacterium
CCGCCGTCTCAGCCCATGACGCCCACTGCCGCCCTGGTCCGAGTCGTCCGACGCCGGCGCCGGTGACGGCGGCGACTCCGGATGCCGCAAGCACTGCAGCCCAGACTGTCGTCGAACCAGCCGCCGCTGCGAGTGTTCGCATCGAGTCGGGGCGGTTCCGCTGCTGTTCTGCGACGTGCAGCGCATCCACACTCATCGGCGCAGAGAGTAGTGGTCGCTCGCTCCTGCCGATGTCCTTCGACTGCTACCCTGCGCGCTGTGCAGTGGACGGTCGCGTCGAAGCATGTCCGCGCCCGGTGAGGCCTCAGCCGATGCCGTCACGCAGTCGTAGGCGAGGTCTGGCGTTCGGAGTGACCTGCATGCTCGTGGCGGTTGGCTGGTGGCTGTGGCCTGCCGTTACCTCGTTGACGGGAGGCGAGCCCCCCGGTGCTGTGCTGCTCGTCGACGATGGCTTCCTCGGCGCGCACGAGCGGGCTGTGGGCGACAGGCTTCGCGAGGACGGGAGAGTTGTTGAATGGCTGTTCGCCGCCGACTGGTGCGCGGCGGCTGATGGCCTGCTCGAGCGCAGCTTGCGACGTCCTGCACCTGCCGACAGGGATGTCGTAATCATCTCTCTCGGAGCGCTCGGGGCGTGCCCCGATGCGCTCATCGGCGCACTTGGTGCGGCAGCAGCGGTCGGAGCCCGGGATGTCGTGGTCATTCCCCAGCATGGGCTGGATGATGTCGACGTCGGCAATGCACTCGCCGCGTCGCTGGCATCCAGCACGCCACGTCCCGACGTTCGACTGACCGTGGCCGACACCACGACGTTGCTCGGCGAGCCGGGAACCCGAGAGATGGCATGCGAGTGGTGGGAAGCGTGCGAGGGCGTCGTCCAGGTTCGGCTCGCGAACGGGTCGCTGAGCACCGCCGGAGCCGGAAGGGTGTCGCGACTCGTCGTGGAACTCTTGCGATGAAGACCGCTTTGATGCGACGCATCGTCGACCGGGTGCCCGCGCTGCTGGCGGTGCCCTGCGCTCTCGTCGTCATCACGGCGGTCGCCGGTGTGTGGCGCACGACGTGGCATCTCACTGGCGACTATGCGCACACCGAGTTGCTCGTGCGATCGGTACCGGGGCACCCTCCGCTGGTTGGAGTCGCAGCGCGCGTGCGGGGAGTCGGGGCGACGCCGGGACCTTCCATGGCGTATCTGCTCGCACCGGTGTACTGGATCCTCGGCGGGGGAGCGCGGGCACTGGCAGCGTCTGTCGCCGTGCTGCATGTCGGCGCAATCGCTGCGACGGTCCACGTCGCCGCCCGTATCGCCGGACTCCGTGCGGCAGCGGGCCTCGCCAGTGGCCTGCTACTCACGGTGGTGGCGCTCGGCCCCGGGTTCTTCCTCGAGCCGTGGAATGTCTGGGTTCCACTCTTCGCGCTGCCACTGCTGATGGTCCTCGTCTGGGCAGTGGCGCTCGGCCACCCATGGGCGCTTGTGCCCGTCGTGCTGGTGGCGTCGCACTGCATGCAGACGCACGTGGGCTACACCGTCGTGGCCGGGGGCCTCGCCCTCGCTGCGTTCGGTGCCGTTGGATGGCGCCTCGTGCGGCCTGAGCACGACGATCGGACCCGGCGTGCACTGGTGCTCGCAGCATCGTCCGCCGCAGGTGCGGCAGCATGGGCAGCCCCGCTCATCGAACAGGCCCGAGTCGGCACCGGCAACCTCCGCAAGGTTGTCGAGCAATTCCTCGATCCCGGGCAGCCTGCTGTCGGCCTCGGGGCGGCGACAAGGGCTGCAGCGGCAAGGTTGAATCTCGTCGGAATGTGGCAGGCCGGCAACGTCGGCGATGCGCGTGGCGGCCTGAGCATTGTCGGCATGATTGCGGTCGTCGTCGTGATCGGCCTCGCTCTCACCCTCGCCGCTCGCCGAGACAGGGCCAGTGCAGCCTGGCTTGTGGTGCTCGGTGGCACGACGGCACTCGGCATCATCAGCGCATCGAGGGTCTTCGGAACGTTCTTCGAATATGTGGTGCGCTGGTTCGTCCCTCTTACCGGACTGTGGGCGGGCACTGCCGTATGGGCGGCGCTCCGTGGACGCGCGTATGGCAACAGCGAAGCAGCGATGAGCAGGCGAGTCGCGGTCCCACGTGCTGCGGCACTGATGGCCGGCACGCTGATGCTCACGGGTGTGGGAGTCGCCAGAGCAAGCGCTGCTGGTGTGCCGCACGGCCGCGACGGGCGCCTCACTGCGGCCCTTGCGGCACAGTTGAGGCCCGCGATCGCGGAGCGATTGGGCCGGGGAGAGCGACTACGTCTCGATGAGGTCGACATCGTGTCACTGGGAAGCGTGGTATTCGGGCTCGTCGTCGAATTCGACAGCGGCCCGGGTCGACTCGGCGTCGGGGAGTGGGGGAAGTGGGGGGTCCAGCCGCATCGGGTCGTCGCCGGTGACGCTGATGGCGCACTCTGGCTGGTGACATCGCAGCGGATGATCGACCACTTTGCGTCGCTCGACGGTGCCACGATCCTGGCGCGTGCAGATGTCCGAACGAATGCCGAGGTCGAGCGGTCGGCCAAACTCGAGTCCGAGGTCGTCGGGCGACTCTGCGACATCGGTCGAGCTGATCTCGTCGACACACTGGCGCGACGCTGGGGATACACGGTGCTCGTTCTCGACGAATCGCTACCCGACGATGTGACTGTGCTGGTGGCGGATCTCATCGAACTTGGCCATGCCGCGGCGATCATCGAACTCCCGCTGGAGACCGACGGCTACGCCGTGACGGTGCCCCCGCCGGCCTGCCCGGAGGGCTGACCACAGCGGCCAATCCCGCTACGTGTCGTTGGTGCGGGTGGCGACGAGGAGGAGGGACTGCCCGAACGGCATACGAATGCGCGTCTCGACACGGCGGATCAGCGGAACTGCCCACCGGTCGTAGAGCGTCGACAGCCCACCCGCCGTGGGAACACGACGCAGGAGCCTTACGACGAGCCACCACGCAAAGAACCCGGGAAGATTCGCATACCTGCAGTCGATGACCTCGAAGCCGGCAGATCGGCACCGTTCGACCAACTGCACCCTGCGGTATCGCCGATGATGACCGATCATCTGGTCAAATCTGCCATAGAGCGATTCGAAGGCCGGGACCCACAGCACGAGCCGGCCGCCACCCGCGAGGAGGGCGTGGACGCGTCCAAGGGCGTCACTTTCGTCGGGAATGTGCTCGAGCACGTTGATCATCACTGCGGTGTCGAATCGCTGGGCCTCGTCGAGATCGTGCAGCGTTCCCTCGACGACCTCTGCGCGTCCAGTGAGCCGGGCTCGCAGTGACTCGGCCAGCGATGCCGACGGCTCGAGCGCCGTGACCTCGCCGAACGATGCGAGGCGCTCGGTGATTGTCCCGCTGCCAGCGCCGATCTCGAGGATCCGTCCATGTGCGTGGGGTTGGACGAGCGATGCCAGCCAGTCGGCGTAGTTGACCGCACCTTCGAGTGCCGCCAGCACCTCGACGAGGCCGCGATCGGCCTCGGCGAACTCGGCAGGCAACGGCTTCCGTGATCGGTTCACCGCAGCCGAAGTCGGTCTGCGAGCGACGAATACCGCAGGATGCAGTACAGCGCCCTGAGCGCATCGCGGAAGCCGATCTTCTTGCCTTCGGCGTACGTGCGTCCCGAGTACGAGATCCCGACCTCGTAGACCACCAAGCGGGCCTTGGCTACCTTGGCCGTGATCTCAGGCTCGAAGCCGAATCGATCCTCCTCGATCTGGATCGCCTGAATGACCTCTCGTCGGAACACCTTGTAGCACGTCTCCATGTCGCTGAGATTCAGACCGGTGAACATGTTCGAGCACAGCGTGAGGAGCCGATTGCCGAGTGAGTGCCAGAAGTAGAGCACCCGGTGCGGCCGACCAGAGAGAAAGCGCGACCCGTAGACGACGTCGGCCCTCTTGTCGATGAGCGGTGCGAGCAAGTCGCCGTACTCGGCCGGGTCGTACTCCAGATCGGCATCCTGCACAACGACGAAGTCGCTCGTGGCGAGTCGGAAACCTGTGCGTAGGGCAGCACCCTTTCCACTGTTGCGCTCGTGCAACTCGACCCGCAGCCGACTGTCGGCGAGCCCGGCAAGGACGTCCCGCGTGCCGTCGGTGGATCCGTCGTCGACGATGACGACCTCGTTGACCCAGGGCGACTTGAGAACCCGTGCGAGCAACTCGGCAATCGTCGCCCTCTCGTTGTAGCACGGGACGATCACGGACAGGCACGGGTAGGCCGATGCAGGCACGGAATCAGCGTATCGTGTCGACCGGTGTCGACTTTCCAGCGTCTGAGCCGCGTCGTGCAGGGCACCGCCGGCGTATGCAATCGCCAGTACGGTCGAATTCTGGGCGGCATCGTCGCAGTCGCCGCGCTGGTCAGGCTTGGCCGCCTCGCACTGATCTGGAATCGGCCGCTGCTGTTGAATGACTCGATCTACTACAGCGCGCAGGCCCGGGGGCTTGCTGAGGGCCGCCTCTTTCTCGAGCCGTTCAGCTCGCATCCGGGTGCCGAACACGGCCCTCTCACGTCGCTGTTCATGGCGTCGGTCAGCTGGATCGGTGATGCGATCCCGTGGCAGCGGGCAATCACCGTTCCGTTCGGTATCGCATCCGTGTACCTCGTTGCAGTCGTCGCGCGGCGGATTGGCGGCAACTCCGTTGCACTCGTGGCGGCGGCAGCCGCTGCCGTCTATCCCAATCTGTGGCTCTCGGACGGCCTCGTCATGTCGGAGAGCTTCGCCATCACCGCGGTGCTCGCAGTGCTTGTCGTTGCGACGCGCAGCGGCGACCACACTCGGGCAGGGGCGCTTGCGCTCGGGGTGCTGATTGGCATTGCCGGACTCATCCGCAGCGAGTTGCTGTTGCTTGCTCCACTGCTTGCCGTGATGATGATCCGTCGGCGTTCTCGGGGAAGCCTCGCTCGCGGCCTTGTCGTCCTGATAGCAGCGGCCGGAGTCATCTCACCGTGGGTGGCCTTCAACGTGGCAAGGTTCGAGCGGCCGGTCCTGCTCACCACCAACGAAGGTGGACTGCTGCTCGGCACGAACAGCCCGGACACGTACTGGGGGCCGAACATCGGTGGTTGGTCACTGGTGAGACTGCTCGAGGAGATGGAGTCGGTACCCGAGGTGGCCGCACGAGATGCGTCGGTGCGCTCTGCGCACATGCGCACGGTCGGCATCGAGTTCGCAGCAGAGAATTGGAGGCGGCTTCCGGTGGTGGTGGTGGCCCGGGTCGGGCGGCTGGTCGACCTCTACGGAATCGACGCCCAGCTCGCCCAGGATGCAGGCGAGGAACGCGGTGCACTTGGGCCGCGTGCCGGAGTCGTTGCGTTCTGGTTGCTGGCACCGTTCGCCATGCTCGGGGCCATTGTCATGGGCCGATCGAGCCGGGGCCGTGATATCAGGAGCGTGATACTCGCGCCGATCGTCATCGCCGTCATCGTCGCCGCAGCGTTCTATGGCACGCATCGACTCAGGGCGCCGGCTGAACCGAGCATCGTGATGCTCGCTGCGGTCGGAGTTGTCGCTGCACTTCAGGCAGCAGTGACCCGGGCCGGCTCGCGATGACCACGGAGGCAGGCGGTCGCCTCAGTCGGTAACGGGGTCGGCGGCGCTGGTGGCGTCCTCCGAGCGATGGTCAGCGCATGCCGACACGGCCAGCAGGACGACGATGGCAAGGCCGGGACGGTGCACCCGGTCCCATGCTGAAGTCCACGCCGCATTCGCAGGTATTGACTCTGTCGCCTGTCGGAGCACCATGTACGCGCCGATGAGCGCTGCGAGAATCGGCGCCACGAAGCCGAGTGCCCGAGTGCGGCGTGTCGCTGCCACGATGGCGGCGAGAGGCAGGAGCACGAGTGCGGCATACGGGGTGATGACGAATGCGGCCACCAGCGGGATCGAGATTCCGGCCGCTGCTGCGCGGCGACGGCTCACGGTTGCCACAGCACGCTGGCCTGCCCACCGCGGCGGCTCGACCGCCTCGCCGTGCGCGGTGCTGGACGCGTGACGGCGTCGTCGGAGGGCGCCGATGGCGAGAATGGCAACGCACGCTGCTGCGGCGACCAGCGACAGCAGCTGTGCTGCGCTGGCGCTGGCCTGAGGCGGGAACTCGAGCACGACCGTCGATGGCGCGCTGGATGGCTCGAGCCACCATCCATTGCCAGTGCTCACCGCACTGGGCGGGCCAAGGTCGATTCCGGCGAGGCTCGCCGTCCACGCACGGTTGTAGCCCTCACCCCAGACGAGCCAGCATCCCGTCGGACATGCTGGCACCTGGAGAGTCCGTGATGTCGGCGTGCCGCTGACTGCCACAGGGACTGCAGTCGGTGGCATGCTGCGCGTCTTGTCGAGGTCGGCCGACGTGAGCACGACGCGGTCGATGTCGATTCCGGTCATGGACCCGCTGACGGATGCAATCCGATGCTCCCCCCGGCTGAGGGCAAGTTGCTTGCACGGCCGGACATTGACTTCATCACCAGCGGCGAGCGCGGCCAGATCGTCCGTCGTCAGCTCGAGCGCGAGCGGTGCACCGTCCAGGGTGAGCAGATCGCTCCGGCACCCTCCGCGTGGTGGTGAGGTCGATGCGCCGGTCAGCGATGGCGACTCGATCTCGGCAATCGAGGCCGGCAGTACGACCTGCTCGCCATAGCGCCTGTCGACCGTGCGACGCTCGTCGATGCTGTCGATCGTCAGGGAGATCCGCCGCCCGGTCATCGCTCGAGGCAGGGCGATGCTGCTGCGGCCGTCGGCGTCGGGTGGCGGAACCACAACCTGCACGATGCCCTGCCTGTCGGCGACTGACAGGCGGGTGACTCTCGAATAGCGATCGCCGGTGCGCTGGACGAGGTCGAACGACCGGACCGCAGCGCTGATCTCGACAGTGACCGTTGAGCCCACGACGCTCCCGAACGGAGTGGTCCACGCCGTCTCGAGGCGGCCATCGACTGCCGCTGGGCCACCAGCACCTGGGTCACCGTGCACTCGCGCATCCGAGGTCGCCCCGCGGGCACCGGTCACGAGGGCGAGTGTCCGGTCGTCGGCGCTCTGTCGAAGGCGCAAGGTTGCATCGAGTGTCCAGTCGCCGCCGGGTACGTCGAAGATCCTGCGAAGTGAGTCCTCTGGATCGCTCCGCCACCGGTTGAGGGGGTCGACACGAAGTCGGGTAAGGACCACGGCTACCGGCACATCGCCGATGGAGTCGCCGGGTAGCTGCGGGACGCGGATCCACTCGAGCGACGCAGGAACGCCGAGTTCGGCGAAGCCGACGCCGGTCGGGCCGGAGTCGCTGCCCCCCGCGCGCGGCGAGACGCCGGTGATCGTCACGGTCACGGATCCGCGACCTGCCAGGTCGATCCTCTGTCCGGGCGGCAGGAGCGAGGCTGCACCGAGATCGACGGTGAAGGACTGCTGTCCGTCCTCCCTGATCTCCACCGTGCTGATCACCCGGGTAGCACCTGGGTCCTGCGGTTGGAGCAGCGTGAGGTAGCCGTCGGTCGACGACACCCGAATCGCCTCGCCGGTCGGGTCGCCTCGCTCGGCAACGATCCACGCTGTGTCCGTCGAGCCATCGACTGCCATCGCCGGGCGATTCTCGGGTCGGAAGGCGAACGGCTCGCCGTACGCAGTCGCACTGACCACGAGTCCGCGCTCGAGCACCGCGACAGTCTGCTGGGCTGGGTCGGGCGACTCGCCGAACACTGGAAGCAGGCGGTCGGCGCCGTTGTCACCGATCAGATCGCCCGCCGGCCCACCCCGTTCGGTGAAGCCAGTGACATCCTGCGAGGAGCGCCAGTGGTGGGCCCGATCGCGGTTCGAGTCGGTGACGATGAGCAATTCGACTGCGCCACTCAACGAGGTCGTTCCGTCTGCAATGTGCCCTGCGTAGAGAAGAGCCTCGTCGCCGCGCAGCAGCCCAGCCGCAGCTGCATCGATGACACCGTCTCCGCTGCCGACGACGACGATCACGCGGGCCGTCGTCCGGGCGATCGGATTCGGCCCGCGGACCCCGTACAGCGTGATCGGTGCCACGGGGACGAACTCGGGCGACGACATCGCGTAGAGGCGTTCGTCGAGCATCGGAACTGTCGGGTTAGCGGGCCGTGGCACTCCGAACTGCCGCGCAGGCACGAGGTCGGCGGCCTCGTCGAGCACCTGCTGCACTGCTGCCGGCCACGGGTTCTGGAATCGCTCGAATGCGAGGTCACCCGGGAGCCAAATCACGTCCGCGCCGAGCACGCGCGCGACCGGGGCGACGGAGGACGCTTCGAGTATCCCCGCCTGCACTCGGTCGTCGAGTGCGTATGCGAGGTCGAGTAGCGCAGCGCTTCCCAAGGGCAGCAGATCGCGTGTGATGAGGGGCTTCGACGAGAGGCCCGGCAGGGGAGGGTCGACGGTATATCCCCAGTCGAACGCACCGAACTCGGCCCCGGGCAGTTGCAGGACACGCGCATCGGTACCGGTCGCATCGAGGTAGGCGCTGGCTTGACCCCATGCAGCCGGTGGTAGTTGGTCGCGTTCGAGCGCAGGATCGACGAGCGTGGAGTTGAAGAGGGCCGGATTCGACAGGGCGATCAGGACGACGGCGAGGATGCCCGGTGCTGCGAGCGTCGTCCGGCGTCGTCCAGAGGAGGCGGCCGATGAATCACGCCGCCGCATGGCGATGGTGACGATCGCTCCGAGGCCGAGCGAGAGGGCAAGCACGACGAGCGGCGTGGCGCGTGCACTGCTGCGCAGCGCAAGCGAGAGCGTGCTCCGTGAGTTCTCCGCCAGCGGACGCATGAGTGGCGCCGGGTCGTCGATCGGATGCGCGCCAACGGCCAGCAGCGTGCCGACCAGCAGAAGCAGTGCAGACAGCCGCCGGTACTCCCATCGAGCGAGTGCGAGGCCGCCAAGCGACACACAGAGCAGGGCCATCCCGGCTGCGATGACCCACGGCGCCGTCATGAACGTCTCGCTGGCGGTCGTGGTGAAGGCGTATGCGTCGCGCACATAGAACAGCCAGTAGCCCATTCCACGGAGCACCTCGGTCGAAGCCGTGGTGAGGCTCGTTGCCTCGAGGCTCTCGCTGTACTGCAGGAGGTCTGCACCGTGGTCGCCCTGCAGCCGAACCATTTCCAGCCACCACAGGGAGGTTGCGAGGCAGAGCAGTGCCGTACGCGACGCAAAGCCCACTGCCCCGCGCCACGACACCCTTCTGCGAATGAGTTCGTCGATGATCACGAGCGCCGGTGCCGGCACCACCATCAGCAGCGCTGTCGCATTCACTGCGCCGCATGAGGCCACGATCAGTGCAATCGCAGCCGCATGCCGCCACTGTCGGCCGGAGAGCAGCCCCCTGCAGGTGTGACCGACGATCCAGCCGAGCGCAGCCCAGGGCAGCAGCATGGCGCTGGTTCGTGAGGCGTAGGGAAGCACATATGGCGACGCCAGATAGGCCAAGGCGGCGACGGTCGCGGCCGGGAGGGCGAGCCCGAACAGTCGCGCCGTCCAGCGGACGCCGAGGCCTCCGATGACCAGCAGCGTGCCCACCCATAGGCGGTGTGCGATCCAGTCGGGAACGCCGAGTTCGTCGAATAGCCAGTACCAGGGACCCTGTGGCCAGAGGTAGGCGACGATCTGGTGGGGCACTCCGCCGCCGAACTGGGCGCTGTCCCATGTCCAGCGTGCGCTGTCGATGAGCCGACCGGGGTCGAGATACAGGTAGAGCTTCGTGTCTGCCACCATCCGCCCAGGGCGCGCGACGAGGAGCGGCACATAGGCGACGAGCGCGAGCAACCCTGCCGACAGCCAGCCGTGCCGTGCGCCGGACTCCGCGCCCGATCGCTCGTCACGGCTGGCGCTGATCACGGGATCGCCCCGTAGACACCGTAGAGCGTCGTGAGTGCGACGAGGCCGACTGCACAGGCCGCCGTGATGTGCGGCCACCACGCTGGCCGTCTCTGCTCGATCCATGCTGCGGCGGCGATCAGCAGCGGGAACGCGGTGTAGACGAACCGGGGCCGCGCCGTCACCGTGGCCGGCAGGAGCATGAGCACCACCACGGCCGCCGAATAGGCGATGAGCGGCGGATGGAGGCCGACCTTCCATGCCATGACGAGAAGGACGATGATCGTCATGACCGAGACAGCGGTGATGATGTTCGTCGGCGAGGAGAGCGGCTCTGCGAAGGCTCGCCATGTGCGGCGCAGTGCCGTGAGTCCGAAGCTCGCTCCTTCGTTCCAGGCGTCCGATTGCACCCGGAACCACACCCAGCGCTCACTGGCATGCGCTCCGAGCCACCACTGGAACCCAACGAAGCCGAGAGGTGCCAGGGCGACCGCAGCCAGCGATCGGTAGTCGCGGCGCTCCCGGATTGCGTAGGCGGCAGCCACGACGCATGCGGCCACGAGAGCGATGCCGTTGGGCCGAGTGGCCGTGGCAACGGCAGCGAGCACTCCGGCCAGGACCCAGCGATGTTGCTGGAGGGCGAGAAGACATGCAGCTGCAAGTGCGATGAGCAGCGCCTCGGCGTAGGCAAAGGAGAGAACGAAGCTGCCAGGGAACAGCGCGACGAGCACCATTGCGCGGATCGCTACAGCCTCTCCGAACGCCCGTCGTGCCAGGAGACCGCATGCAAGCACAGCGAGACCGCCGAGCACGACGTTCAGGAAGAGCGCAGCAGCGACATCGCCACCGGGCAGCACCGCATCGATCCAGCGGACGAGTGCCGGATACGCCGGAAAGAAGGCTGCGCGGGCATCGGCGACGTCGTACGTGACGTCTGGGCGGACGCTTGTCGGATATCCGAGGCGGACGAGACGCAGGTACCACAGCCCATCCCACGACGTCAGCACATCGAGCATCGGCGTGGCCGCCTGTCTCGGAATGGCCCGGTCCCAGTAGTACGGATCGGCCCAGCGAGCGAGGGGGAACTTCTCGACCCTGTAGTTCTCGTCAGCTCGCAGCTCGGCCGCCACGAGCGCCGCACCGACGATGACACACAGCCGCGAGAAGGCGTACGCACCGGCGGCCGTCAGCAGGCCTCGCCGCCATGAGTCGGCGCTGCGCGTGCGGAGAACGGAGTCGGAATCAGTCATAGCGGGACGCCAGGCCCAGGCCACTGGAGCACCGTGGGACCGACGGAGGCTAACACCGGGCGCCCACGGCACCCGAGGGACCGCCGAGCGGTCGCGCAGCGTCAGCCCGTGCGAACATTGGCGGCATGGCACCCGGCGAGACCGCATCATCCGGAGGTCTCGGGTACCAGCCGTCGCTCGATGGCCTGCGCGCCGTGGCAGTCGGCCTCGTGCTGCTCTTCCATCAGGGATTTGGCTGGATGAGCGGTGGCTACGTGGGCGTCTCGGTGTTCTTCACCCTCTCTGGCTATCTGATCACCTATCTGCTCGCAGAGGAGTGGTCGTCGACGGCGACGATCTCGATCCGGGAGTTCTACGGGAGGCGAGTGCGGCGCCTTCTCCCGGCATCGCTCGCCTGTCTCGCAGGGATCTCCGTGGTGTCGAGCTTCGGCGTGTTCCCGCCCGTTGCACGGCTCGATCGGGCCGTGATCGGGGCCCTGCTGCAGATCGGCAACTGGGAGGCACTCACGAGGGGCTCCTCGTATGCGGCGCTGCTCACCGGCGGGGCGACGCCCGTCGACCACTTCTGGTCACTGGCGGTGGAGGAGCAGTTCTACTGGTGCTGGCCGCTGGTCATGGTGGCCATCTTCCGACTGACAGCCGGCGATCGGCGGCGAAGTGCTCGCATCGTCGTGGCAGCTGCCGTGGCATTCATCGCCCTCGGCCCCATCACCGCCGCCGTGTGGGGTCCCGACGCGGCGTATTGGTCGACGCCGGCGCGGCTCGGCGAGATCCTGACCGGGGCGGCCCTCGCGATGGTCGTGCGGTGCCGGGGAGGCGCGACCGCTGCGCCGCGGTGGTCGACCAAGTTCCTCGCCTGGGCCGGTGTTGCTGCGGTGGCAGCAGCGTCCGTACTGCTGCCTGCCGACAGCGGCCCGGCGTATAGCGGCCTGCTGGGTGTCGGATCCCTTGCCAGCGTGGCGATACTGGCGGGCCTTCGCCAGCACGACGGGCTCCTGCGCCGACTCTTGTCAGCACGCCCGCTGGTGGTGCTGGGGACGATGAGCTACGGCATCTACCTGTATCACTGGCCTGTCTTCCTCGCCCTGCGTCCCGGAGACTCGTCTGCTCAGTCGTTCGCACTGCGTGTCGCGCTGACCCTGGCCATCGCCAGTGTCTCGTATCGCTATCTCGAGCTGCCCTTCCGCACGCGCCGACGTCGACTCGGGTCCGCTGGTGCTGCCGGCCTGTCGCTTGCCTCGCTCGGCATCGTCGGGGCACTCGCGCTCACGATCGCCCCCGACGGCACGCTGCGCTATGACGCTCCAGAGGAGGCAGCAGCGGCAGTGTCGATCGCTGCCGTCGAGGGACCGCTCGGATCGCTGGCACCGATGCCGACGCCGCCAGAAGATTCGGCTCCCTCGTCCACGACTGCGTCGGCAGAGCCGCCGACCACGGCGATGGGCGCAGCCGACCCGCTGTTCCCGGAAGTGGCCCTCGAGGCACCGTCGCGGCCGGTTCGGGTTCTCGTGCTCGGCGACTCGACGGGCATCGCGCTCGGCAGCGGGCTGATCTCGTGGGCTGCCGACCATCGCGAGTCGATGCAGGTGACATCGCTCGCTGCGATCGGATGCGGGGTGATCCGTGATGCATGGCAGGTGGCGCCAGACGATCCGATGCGAACCGAATGCGACCGCCTGCTCGACGAAGAGCTGCCGCGTGTGCTCGAGGAGTCCGTGCCCGATGTCATTGTCGTGCATGTGTCGCTCGTCGACGCCGTGCCACGCCTGTGGGACGACACCGAGGGTGTCATTCCGGCAACTGATTCGAGGTACGTCGAGCGCCTCGACCGTGACTACAGCGAGTTCACTGCGTATCTGCTCGCCCGATCATCGGCTCGGATCCTGTGGGTGATGCCGACACTGCCTGCCGAGTGGTTCCTCGGCAGGGTCAATGGCGACTTCCCGCCCGAATGGTGGAGCCCTCAGCGCGCGGCAATCGCACGAGCTTCGACGCACCCCCGAATTCTCTCTGCCGACCTCGGCCAGTGGATCTCGCTCCGGGAGGCCGGCGGCTCACGCCGCTACCGCGAGGACGGACTGCACCTCTCCGACACCGGGGCACGTCTGCTCGCCGACGAGGCCCTTGCCGAAGGGGTGCTGGCACTTGCGCTCGGGTTGTACGACGGCCGGTAGGAATGCTCAGCGCTTGCCGAGAGCCACGGCGGTCTCGGTGACCGGATGGTGACAGGCGACGAAGTGATCGGGCTCCAGCTCACGCACCTCGGGCTCGATGCTGCGGCACTGATCGTCGGCAGCCGGGCAGCGTGGGTGGAATCGGCACCCGCTTGGAGGGAGCACCGGTGACGGCGGCTCGCCCTCGATGGCCACCTTGCCGATGGCCACTGTGGGGTCGGGAACGGGAATGGAATCGAGCAGCACCCTCGTGTAGTGGTGTGCAGGCCGACGGTAGAGCTCGTCGCTCGGGGCGATCTCGCACAGCTTGCCGAGGTACATCACAGCCACCCGGTCGCTGATGTTCTTGACCACGGCGAGGTCGTGAGCGATGAAGATGAGCGTCAGCCCATGGGCTGCCTTCAGGTCTTCGAGGAGGTTCAGCACCTGGGCCTGCACACTCACGTCGAGCGCGCTCACCGGCTCGTCGCAGATGATGAGCGTCGGATCGAGGACGAGTGACCGCGCAATGGAGATTCGCTGGCACTGGCCCCCGGAGAACTGGTGGGGCTGGCTCTCGGCAGCGCGCTGCGGGTCGATGCCGACTTCCTCGAGCAGCGAGTCGACCTTGTGCTGCTGCTCGGCGAGCGTTCCCCTCTTCCAGATGTGGAGCGGCTCGCGGACGATGTCGCGGACCTTGCGCCGGGGATTCAGCGATGAGACAGGGTCCTGGAAGATCATCTGCATGCGAGTACGCGCCTCGCGCATCGACATGCCCTCGAGCGACGTCAGCTCAATGCCATCGAACATGACCGAGCCGCTCGTAGGGCGCGGCAACTGCATGATCGCCTTGCCGGTGGTGCTCTTGCCGCAGCCGCTCTCGCCGACGAGCCCGAGGGTCTCGCCGCGGAGCACGTCAAAGCTGATGCCGCTCACCGCGTTGACCTTCAGGCCGGTGCGTCCGACGGGGAACTCCATCACGAGGTCTTCCACGCGCAGCAGCACCTCGTCACCGGAGCGGAGATGTGCCTGTCCTGTACCGGCCATCAGGCGGCCCGTCCCTTCTGGGCGTCGAGGCGGGCGCGGGTCTCGTGATACTCGGGGGAGCCCACGGGA
>JBEGVK010000061.1:0-19662 GCA_041178405.1 Actinomycetota bacterium
CGTCACGGTGCTCGCAGGCACAGCGACACTCGGCCTGCTGATTGCGGCAGCAGAACCGCTCCGCGCAGTGGTCGCCGGGCGCGCGTCACGGGTGGTCGGATGGATCTCGAGCCGCTCCCTGAGTATCTACCTCTGGCAGGGACTCGGGCTCTTCGCAGCCGACGCGCTCATCGCCCAGCGAGGCGTCGGCGGTGCTGCTGGCGCGGTCGCTGTCGGCATGGTCGTGGCGGCCGTGACGCTGTCGGCGGCGACGGCGGCAGGCTGGCTCGAAGACCTCGCGGCACGGCGCACCGCGTGGGCACCGGGCCGCACGAGTGCGACGGGCGCTGTGCTTGCCGTCGCGGCACTTGCTGCGGCCATGGTGCTGTCGCCGGCTTCGGGCTCGGCTGCGCGGCTTCCGCCTTCGGGTCGTGCGGTCGTCGACAACGCTGCACGTGTCGAGGCAGAGGTCGCTGCCAAGGTTGCAGGCGGCGGCGACGAGCCCGCACGCACGGTGGTCGACGACCTGCCGGCCGTACTCGACGCTGCAGGCGCAGCTGAGCGCGAGCGGCGACTGACAGACATGGTGGCCGGCTTCACCAGCCGCCACCAGGCCGAGCTCGAGACTGCGGGTGCGACATTCTTCGACCTCGCTGTGGTGACCGCGGACGGCCAGGAGATCAGTCTTCGGTGGGATGCTGCGACCGGCACTCGAACTGTCGCCGATGCTGCAGAACTCGCGTGGTTCTCGATCACGAAGAGCGCCACGGCCGGATGGCTGATGCGGCTCGCAGCGCAGGGAGTGGTCGACGTCGACGATCCCGTCGGCAGGTATCTGCCGCAAGTGCCGCACGGCGACGACATCACGCTCGACCATCTCGCTCGGCATCAGAGCGGGATTCCCGGCTCGTTCGACTCGGACTGGCTGACCGCCAACATCGGCGAGGACGCCCGCACGTGGATCCGCTCCGGCGAGCTCGCATTCGACCCGGGCGCCCGGCACGCGTACTCGCGTGTGGGGTACACGCTGCTGGCGTGGGCGCTCGAGGAGGCGAGCGGCGTCACATGGCAGGAGGCGATGCGCACCATGGCGAGCGAGGCGGGAGCGGGTGCGACCTTCGTGATCGACGAGGAGCGGTCGCCGGCGGGCACCGAGAACCGCCACCCCGGCACCGGACGGTATGTGGGAAGTGCCTGGGCGGCGGGTGGCCTCATCTCGGAGCCACTCGACCTCGCACGGTTCTTCCACTGGCTCTACCGCGACGGCCTCGGCGAGTCGTCGGTCGCTGCCCTGTCGACCGTGCCGGTGTCGAGCGAGTTCAGCTACTACGGGGCAGGCGTCATGGTGTCATGTCCGTGCGAGGTCGACAGCGAGATGGTCAGACCTGAGTTCATCGGCCACGGTGCGGCGACGGGCTTCTTCTTCCATCACGTGCCGACCGGCACGACGCTTGCGATCGTCCCGCAACGGGCGATGGACGAGAACGGGTTCATCGACCTCTTCTTCGATGGCGAGCTGGCCCTTGGCGTGGTTGACGCACTCGCAGCACCGGCAGTCGGGACGCCTCGGCAGTCGCTGCTGCTGCGACGCTCGTAGCGGCCCTGCGCCGGCTCAGCGTCGCACTGTCTCGAGCCGGCGCTGCCAGGCAGGGTGGAGCACCGAGAGCAGTGCCTGTGTTGACGGTCAGCGCGTCGTCTGACGCGACCGCTGGCCCAGGAGCGGCACGTCGACCGTGGTGCAGCACGGCGGGTCAGTGGCGTCGGCGGCGTCGGTGGTGCGGGCAGCAGTGTCGTTGCGCATCGCGGTCGCGTCGGCCAGCACCGCGTACACCTCCCACGGCTCGCCGTCGGGGCCATGCACCCACACCTTGTCCTGCACGGCGTAGCAGCACGTCACCTGCTCCTCGACCTCGGTGGCGAGGCCCTCGTCCCGCAGGCGGGTGATCGCCTCGGCGACCTCGTCGGTCGACTTGACCTCGACGCCGAGGTGGTTCAGGGTGCCGCCCTGGCCGGGATTCTCGATGAGCACCAGCTTGAGGGGCGGCTGGTCGATGGCGAAGTTGGCGTAGCCGTCGCGGACCTTGGCGGGCGGGGTGCCGAACAGCGACTGGTAGAACCCGATTGCTGCACTGAGATCGTCGACGTTGATCGCCAGCTGGATGCGTGACACCGGAGTCCTCCTCTGGCCGGTCGCCTACTGTGGCGCTGGCCGATGCGCAATCCTGCCCGATTCCCTGCCCCCTGTCACGATGGCTGCCAGCCGGCCCGGCCAGGAACGAGGATTGCCTCATGGCGGCCGCCGGCCGGGCCGATGATCTATGGCTGGCGCCGGTGGCCGGAAGGGAGCGAGGTGAGCGATGACGAATGACGGAGGCGGCACAGCGCAGCTGTCGTTCGGCACGCAGGAACTGCTGCAAGGCGTCGGCGTGCCGATGCTCATCACCGACAACCAGCGTGTCGCGCTGTGGGCCAACCAGCAGTTCTGCGACCTCTTCGCCGTGCAGGGCGGGCCGGCGGCGCTGGTCGGGCACACGATGACCGAGATCGCCATGCGGGTGAGCACCGACTTCCGCGACCCTCGCCGGTTCCTCGACGGCATCGTCGCAGCGCTGGACGGCGGCGTCGCCGTGTCCGGCGATGTGATCGAGCGGCTCGACGGCTCGATCTTCCGCCGCTCCTACTACCCGGTGAGCATCGACGGCGCGGTGCAGGCGCACGTGTGGCGTTACGACGACATCACCGATCTGCACCGCAGGGCGGCGGCGCTCGAGCGGTCGACAGCAGTGCTGCAGGCGATGGCCCAGGCGCATGGGCCGGCAGTGCGCGGTTCGTCAGAGCGCGAGGTGTTCACGACCCTGCTCGATTCGCTCATCGAGCTCTCCGGCTCCGCCTATGGCTTCATCGGCGAGGTCGAGCACGACGGCGGCGAGCCGTTCCTGCGCACGTGGGCGATCTCCGACATCGCGTGGGACGCTGCCTCGCGCGACTTCTTCCAGACGGCGATGCGCGAACAGGGGTATCTCGAGTTCCACCGGCTCGACACGCTCTACGGCGTCACGCTGCGCACCGGCGAGATGGTGATCGCCAACGATCCTGCCGCCGACCCTCGGGCCTTCGGCCTCCCGGCCGGCCATCCGCCGCTGGTCGCCTATCTCGGCCTGCCCATCCACCATGACGGTCGGTTCATCGGCATGGCGGGTCTAGCGGGCCGGCCGGGCGGATACGACGACGAGGTCGTCGAACTCCTGCGCCCGCTCACGTCGGCCTGCGGCACGATGATCGAGGCGACTGCGATCGAGCGCGAGCGCCGGACTGCCGAGGAGGCGCTGCGCGCTGCGCTCGACGTCGCCGAGCGGGCGAATGCGGCCAAGACGCAGCTGCTGGGGCGGGTGAGCCACGAGCTGCGCACACCGCTGAACGCGGTGCTCGGGTTCGCCCAGCTGCTCGCCCTCGAGGAGACGGACGACCGACGGTCGCGATGGCTTGCACAGATCGAGGAGGCAGGCAGGCATGTGCTGGCCCAGGTGGAAGACCTGCTCGATCTCTCGGCTGCAGAGTCGGGCCATCTCAGCGTGGCCATCGAGCCCGTCGACGTCGACGCGCTCATGTCGTCGGTCGTCGACCTGCTGGCGCCGCTGTCAGCCGACCGCTCTGTCGGCGTGTCGGTCGAGGCCTCTGGCCAGTGGGTGATGGCTGACGCCGGCCGCCTCCGCGTCGTGCTCATCAACCTGGTGTCGAATGCAGTCAAGTTCAACGCAGCTGGCGGCAGCGTCGCCGTCAGCGCCTCGCCAGGCGATGGCCGCGTGGTGATCGCCGTGGCCGACGACGGACCGGGTATCCCGGCGGGACAGTTCGAACGGGCATTCACCATGTTCGAGCGACTCGATGCAGCGGGTCGGAAGGTGACGGGTGCAGGCCTCGGACTGGCGATCGCTCGCGAGTACGCGACGGCGATGGGCGGCGAACTGAGCGGTCGTCCGCGCGACGGCGGCGGCGCAGTCTTCGAGATCGCACTGCCGTCGGCGACGGCCGTCGCAGGTGTTGCGCAGGGCGGTACGGCTGTCGTCGACGACCACGGGACCGCACCGTGGGTGCTCTACGTCGAGGACAACCCGATGAACGCCGAAGTGGTGGTGGAGTACCTGTACGGCGTCGAGGGCGTGCGCGTCGACGTGGTCGAGACCCTGGCAGCAGCGCGGGCTGTGCTCGCTGAGCGGACGCCAGCGGTGGTGCTGCTCGACCTCAACCTTCCTGATGGATTCGGCGGCGACTGGGCTGCCGAGCTCGAGGCACAGGGTGTGACGATTCCCGTGGTGCTGGTGACTGCAGATGCCTTCGCAGCAGGCGAGGTGCAGGCTCGTGTGCCGTCGCTCGCCGGCGTGGTGCTGAAGCCGCTGGCCTTCGACGTGCTCAGCGACACTGTTCGCAGGTACGTCCAGGCGGGCGCATGATGCGCCAGCCGGTCGATCAGCGCGATGCCAGGGTGATGCGCTCGGCGTAATCGGGAACCACCGCTGCGAAGTCGTGGCGGCGCTCGATGTTGCTGCGCAGCGCCTCTGCAGCGCCGTTCTCGCCGTGGACCACGAACACGGTGGGATCGCCGGTGGCAGAGCCGACCCAGTCGAGCAGTTCGGACGCGTCGGCATGCACCGAGAACCCGGTGAGATCGCAGATCTCAGCCTTGACCCGCACGTACTGTCCGTGGATCTTCACGCTGGTTGCGCCGTCGAGCAGTTGGCGCCCGCGGGTGCCGATCGACTGGAAGCCCACCAGCGCCACGCTGTTGCGCGGATCCGGGAGGAACTGCTTGAGATGGTGCACCACGCGTCCGCCGGTCGCCATGCCAGCGCCGGCGATGATGATGGCAGGGCCGCTGTGGCGCGACACCGCCTTGGACGCCTCGGAGTCGAACACCTCGTCGAGCGTGGGGAGGTCGAACAGTTCGCCCGCATCGTGCAGTTCCGGGCGCACGTCGTCGGCGCGCTGCTCGAATGCCTCTCGGTAGATGCGCAGGGCAGCGAGGGCCATCGGGCTGTCGACGAACACAGGCACGTCGGGGAGCTGGCCGGCGTCGTGGAGTGTCCGCAGGTGGTAGAGCAGCACCTCGGTGCGGTCGACGGCGAACGCCGGGATCACCAGCTTGCCGCCGCGGGCGACCGTCCGCTCGATGAGGTCGGCCAGGCGCTGCGGCGCCCCGGGATCGGCGTGCTCGCGGTCGCCGTAGGTGCTCTCGACGAGGAGGTAGTCGCAGAACCCTGCCGGACCGGGTGGGACGAGCAGCGGATGCCACGGCCTGCCGAGGTCGCCGCTGAAGGTCACCGCAGGGCCGTCGGCAAGCCGGATGCGGGCCGAGGCCGAGCCGAGCACGTGTCCCGCCGGGACGAAGGTGACGTCGATGCCCTCGGCCGCTGTGAACTCAGCGGCGAACGGCTGCGACTGCAGCAGGTCGAGGGCTGACCACGCATCCTCCTCGGTGTAGAGCGCCAGCGCCGGATGGTGCCGCGAGTAGCCCGAGCGATTGGCGTACTTGGCCTCCTCCTCGAGCAGCCGTGCGCTGTCGGGCAGCACGACGCTCATCAGCCGGCCCGTGTCATGGGTGACGTGCACCTGGCCGCGGAAGCCGTTCTTCACGAGGCGCGGCAGGTAGCCGCAGTGATCGAGGTGGGCGTGGGTGATGACGACCGCGTCGATGGTGCCGGGATCGACCGGGAACGCCGCCCAGTTCCGCTCGCGCAGCTCCTTGAGACCTTGGTAGATGCCGCAGTCGACGAGAACGCGCTGGCCGCCGTGCTCGAGCAGGAACTTGCTGCCCGTCACCGTGCGAGCAGCGCCAAGGGGCACCAGCGCAGTGGCCGGGGGGCGGTGCGTGGCCATGGGCGCATTCTGGCACCCATCGGTGCGCCGTCCCCTGTCCGTTGGGTGCCATCGCGAGCCGTCTGCCCTGTCCGCCTCGTCGGCGACGCTGTCGGCAGTGCGACACTTGGCCATGGATTTCGACCTGCCCGCCGATCTCACCGCTCTGCTCGCCGAGCTCGATGAGTTCATCGACGCTGTCATCCGCCCGCTCGAGCAGCAGGACGACAACATCAGGTTCTTCGACCACCGACGCGAGGACGCGCGTACCGACTGGGAGCGCGGCGGTCTGCCGAACGACGAGTGGGAGATGCTCCTTCACCGGGCGAAACGACTTGCCGATGAGGCGGGCTTCTACCGGTATCCGCTTCCCCGGCAGTTCGGCGGGCGCGACGGCACCAACCTCGGGATGGCGGTGATCCGCGAGCACTTGGCTCGCAAGGGCCTCGGCCTGCACAACGACCTGCAGAACGAGCACAGCATCGTCGGCAACAACGTCGGACTGCTGCTGATGATCCAGTACGGCACCGACGAGCAGAAGGCCGAGTGGATCGACGACCTCGCCGAAGGTCGTCGCGGGTTTGCATTCGGTATCACGGAGCCGAATCACGGCTCCGATGCCACGCACATGGAGACGACGGCTGTTCGCGACGGCAACGAGTGGGTCATCAACGGCGAGAAGACCTGGAACACGGGCATCCACAGGGCCCAGTACGACATGATCATGGCCCGTACCAGCGGTGCCGCCGGCGACGGCGACGGCATCACGGCATTCCTCGTGCCGACATCGTCGCCGGGGTTCGAGGTGCTCGAGTACCTGTGGACGTTCAACATGCCCACCGACCATGCCCACATCCGACTCACCGACGTACGCGTGCCCGACTCGGCGATCTTCGGCGGTGAGGGCAGGGGACTGCAGGTCGTGCAGCACTTCTTCAACGAGAACCGCATCCGGCAGGCCGCCTCGAGTCTCGGCGCTGCGCAGTTCTGCATCGACGAGTCGGTGAAGTACGCCCGCGAGCGGCGCCCGTTCGGCAAGGCGCTCGCGTCGAACCAGGCGATCCAGTTCCCGCTGGTGGAACTGCAGACGCAGTGCGAGATGCTGCGCGCGCTCATCCACAAGACCGCATGGCTGATGGACCGCGACGGGGCGTTCAGCCAGAGCGCCAGGGTGAGCATGTGCAACTACTGGGCGAATCGGCTGTGCTGCGACGCCGCCGACCGTGCGATGCAGGTGCATGGCGGGCTCGGCTACTCGCGGCACCGGCCGTTCGAGCACATCTACCGCCACCACCGCCGCTACCGGATCACCGAGGGGGCTGAGGAGATCCAGATGCGCCGCGTGGCCGGCTACATGTTCGGGTTCATGGGACAGCGTGCCCCCAAGGGCGTGCAAGAGTGACCGGAGCAATGCGCACGCGGTCCGGGTGCCGCTGAGCAGGGGAGGGGGATGCGATGACGGCAGTCGATGCGGGGGCGTCGCCGAGCCCATTCGTGCCGGGAGTCGCCGCGATCACGGCCACCGACGATGAGATTGCTGCGCACGTCGACGCCGCTGAGCTGGCGCCCCTCCTGCCGGCGCTCGCCTACCTGACGGGTGACCTGTCGCTGCTCGTCGACGAGCTCCGTCCAGATCCGCTGATGCTCGGCCAGCCATCAGCGGGCTACTCGCCCGAGCAGCAGGCGCGCATCCGCTCGATGGCCGCTGCGGCGATCGCCCGCTATCGCGACGGCGGTTGCAGGCCCGCACCGGCGCCCTCCGATGCCGACCTGCTGCGGGTGATCGAGCACGCGGTCGGCGCAACCGGCCTCGACGCCTACCTGCCGCTCGTGGAGGAAGAGCTCGGCTTCATGGGCGAGGACCGCCGGGCGCCGTCGTGGCACCTCGCCGGGATCGCGCCAGGCGTCAACCTGGATGCGGTGGTCATCGGAGCGGGAATGTCGGGGATCCTCGCTGCACACCGCCTGCAGCAGGCCGGGGTTCGCGTCACGGTGCTCGACAAGAACGCCGACGTGGGTGGCACATGGCTCGAGGCGGCATATCCGGGCTGCCGGGTCGACAACCCGAACCACAACTACAGCTACTCGTTTGCCCAGCGACACGACTGGCCGCGCCACTACAGCGACCAGCCCGTGCTGCTCGACTACTTCCGGCAGTGTGCAGAGGCGTTCGACGTCCGCCGTCACATCCGATTCGGCTGCGCCGTGCACAGCGCCACATGGGACGACAGCGAGGCACGGTGGACGGTGCGCTACACCGACGCCGGCGGCGCCGAGCACTCGATCAGCGCGCATGTCGTGGTGAGTGCAGTGGGACAGCTCAACCGGCCCAAGTACCCCACCGAGATCGAGGGTTTCGGCACGTTCGCCGGCGAGGCGTTCCACTCGGCGGCGTGGCGGCCGGATGTCGACCTCTCAGGACGACGCGTCGTATGCATCGGCACCGGTGCGAGCGCACTGCAGTTCCTGCCGCATGTTGCCGAGCGGGCAGCCAGCCTGGTGGTGCTGCAGCGCACGCCGCCGTGGCTGGCACCGACGGCCGACTACCACGATGCGGTGCCCGAGGGACTGCGATGGCTGTACCGCCACGTACCCGGCTACAGCGAGTTCAACCGCTTCTACATCTTCTGGCGGATGGGCGACGGCGCGCTCGCAGCAGTCGCCGTCGACCCCTCATGGCAGGGTGACGGCGGCTCGGTCAGCGCCATCAGCGAGTTCACGCGCCAGTTGCTGGCGGGATACCTGCGCGAGCAGTTTGCCGACCGGCCCGACCTGCTTGCGAAGGTGATGCCCGACTACCCGCCCGGAGCGAAGCGGATGGTGCGCGACAACGGCATCTGGGCGCGCACGCTGAAGCAGCCGAACGTCGAACTCGTCACCGACGACATCGCGCGCATTGTGCCCACCGGAATCGAGCTGGTGGACGGCACCGTGCACGAGTGCGATGTCCTGCTCTACGGCACGGGCTACGAGGCATCGAAGTTCCTCGTGCCGATGCAGGTGACAGGCCGTGACGGCGTGAACCTCCACGAGCGCTGGGCGGGCGACGCGCGGGCCTATCTCGGAGTCGCGGTGCCGGGCTTCCCGAACTTCTTCTGCCTGTACGGGCCCAATACCAACATCGTCGTGAACGGCAGCATCATCTATTTCAGCGAGTGCGGCGTCCGTTATCTCCTGCACCTCGTCGAGCACATGGTGCGCAGCGGCGCCCGCTCGATCGACGTGCGTCGCGAGGTGCACGATGCCTTCAACGAGCGAGTCGACGCTGCGAACCGCGCCATGGCGTGGGGCTGGAGCCCGGTGAGCAGCTGGTACAAGAACGACCTCGGCCGCGTGGCGCAGAACTGGCCGTTCACGCTGCTCGAGTACTGGCAGCGGACGGCCGCCGCTGATCCCGCGGAGTACGTACTGGCCTGAGCTGTCTGGCCGTGCCCGGCCGCGGCGACCTAGCCGTCGAAGGCCTCGGCGAGGAAGTCGACCATTGCGCGCCACGACCGCTGATCGGTGCGGGCGTGGTAGCGGAAGCCATCGCGGTTGGCGTCCTTGTTGGTGAAACTGTGCTCGGCCTGGCTGTAGAGAACCATCTGCCAGTCGACACCGCCGGCGGTCATCGACTCCTCGAAGGCGCGGCGCTGCTCGGGCGGGATCGACGGATCGTCGGCGCCGATGAGCACGAGCACCTTGGCGGTGATGTTGGCAGCATCCGACGGGTCGCTGTTCTGCAGACCGCTGTGGAACCCGACGATTCCCTGCAGGGGCACGCCTGAGCGGCCGAGCTCGAGCGACATCGTGCCGCCGAAGCAGTAGCCGATCGATGCCACCCGTGACCGGTCGGCGCGAGGGTGCGCCAGGAGGACGTCGAGGCCGGCTGTCGCCCGCTGACGGGTGAGTGCCTTGTCGGCGCGGAGCTTCTCGAAGGTGGGCCACAGCGTGTCGGCGGGCAGCGGCTTGCCGTCGCCCCAGTAGTCGAGCGCGAAGGCGACATATCCGAGCTCGTCGGCGATACGCCGTGCGCGACCCTTCGCATGGTCGGTGAGTCCCGGTGCCTCGTGGCAGACCAGCACGGCAGGCCGCAGGTCGGTGCCGTCGGGTTCGGCCATGTGGCCCACGTATCGGACGCCGTCGATCTGATACTCGATGTCGCTGCTCTTCATGGCGCCAACCTAGACGAGCGCCTGCGGCTACGGTACGGCCCGATGACTGGGGCACCGCAGGGCGGTCGGGTCGAGCTCGAAGGGCTGTCGAAGTGGTACGGCGAGCAGCGCGTGCTCGACGGAGTGAGCCTGTCGGTCGAGCCGGGTGAGTTCTTCTCGCTGCTCGGACCGTCGGGCTGCGGCAAGACGACGACATTGCGCCTCATCGGGGGCTTCGAGGAGATCGACGAGGGCAGCGTGCGCATCGACGGCGTCGACATGCGCGGGGTGCCACCCGAGCGCCGTCCGGTGAACACCGTCTTCCAGAGCTACGCCCTGTTCCCGCATCGAACGGTCGAGGAGAACGTCGGCTTCGGTCTCCGCTTCGCAGACTGCACGAAGGCCGAGCAGGCGCGTCGCGTGGGCGAGGCGCTCGAACTGGTGAGGCTGAGCGGCTTCGAGTCGCGGCGCCCGCATCAGCTGTCGGGTGGCCAGCAGCAGCGAGTGGCGCTGGCGAGGTCGCTCGTGCTGCGCCCGAAGGTTCTGCTGCTCGACGAGCCGCTCGGCGCCCTCGATGCCAAGCTGCGCCGCGTGCTGCAGCTCGAGCTGCGCACGCTGCACCGCGAGGTGGGCATCACCTTCGTCTACGTCACCCACGACCAGGAAGAGGCGCTCACGATGAGCGACCGACTCGCTGTGATGGACCACGGCCGCATGGTGCAGGTAGGCGCGCCGTCAGCGGTGTACGACGAGCCAGCGAACTCCTACGTCGCCGACTTCCTCGGGCTCGCCAACCTCGTCCCAGCGGTCGCTGCGGTCGACAGCGTCGAGATGCTCGGCAGCCGGCTCGCTGCCTCGACCGGAGCAGTCCGCGGCGAGTGCACGGTGCTGGTGCGTCCCGAGCGGCTGCGCATCGTCGACGACGGAGCCGGCGCCCTGGCAGGAATCACGGGTCATGTGGTGTTCGCCGGACCGTTCACGCACGTGCACGTCGAGGTGGGTGGCCGCACCCTGCAGGTGGTGACACCGAACGACGGCACGCTCGGCGAGCTGTCGCCCGGCCAGCGCGTCGGCATCGCCGTGCCGCCGGATGCGGTACGAGTGCTGGCCGATCAGCCGGCGACCGCAGCGCGGTAGCGCTGCAGGAACTCGGCCACCAGCTGGTCCTTCGACGTGAGGACGCCATGGGTGAAGCGACGCGAGGTGACACCCTGCTGCACGAGTTCGCACACGGCCCCGTCCTGTGCCGCCACCAGTTCATTGAAGTCGACAATCGGCTGGGGATCGAAGTCGGGCACCTCGATCGCAGCAGGGTCGAAGAGGAAGTCCATCTCCATGCGCGTCCGGTTCGGGCCATCCGGGTACAGCACCGACACCACCACGCACGCTGCGGTCGCATCGATGAAGGCGTTGGGGAACACGGTGCCGCCGAAGTATCCGTCGCGGTCGCTGTCGTCGAGGCCGTGTATCGGCAATACCTGGCTCGGCACCGTCGACAGCGTCGTGCCACGCGCCAGCGTGACACCGCCGTCGGCCCGGCGTGCGTCCCACGTCCAGCCGGTGCCGAAGTGCGGCACGAGGTCGGCGAACTCGGGGTGCACATGGGCGCAGTGGAGGCACTCGAGATAGTTCTCGACGACGACCTTCCAGTTGGCTGCGGTGACGTTGACAGCACGCGCACCGACGCGCAGGCGGCCGAAGCCGAAGCGCTGCAGGTCGACGAGGGCTGCGGCATCGGTGTGCAGCCACTCGTCGAATGGGGGAGGCTCGTCGGCGACGCACAGGAAGATGAAGCCCTCCCACTCGCGAACGTGGTGCGGCCAGAGCGAGTGCTCGGAGCGATCGACCTCATCAGCGTCGAGACGCGGCGTGGCGATCAGCGAGCCGTCGAGCGCATACGTCCACTGGTGATACGGGCACATCAGCGAGCCCTGACCGCTCGAGGTGTGCCCCTCGCAGAGGCGCGAACCGCGATGCCGGCAGGCGTTGGCGAAGGCGCGCAGGATGCCGGTGCGGTCCCTGATCAGCAGCACGCTCTCACCAGCGACGTCGACGATGTCTCGCTCGCCCGGCGCAAGGCGCTCGCTGCGGCCGGCGACGAACCACGACCGATGGAAGATCAGCGACCGATCAGTGTCGTAGGTCTCGGCACTCGTGTACTCGTGACCGGTGAGCGTGCGACCAAGAGTGGCCATGCGGAGAGCCTCCTTCCCGCTGCGAGAGTAGCCTCGCTGCCATGGTGGCATTGCAGGAGATCAGCAAGACCGACGGTGCCGATGCTGCGCTGGCGGCACTCGACGCCGACGGTGCCGTCATCGTGCACGACTTCCTCGACCCCGACCTGCTGGTGCGCTTCCGTGCCGACATGGAGCGGCATGCGGCGGGGCATCACGCCGGATCGGTCTCGGGTGTCGAGAGCGTCCACCGATTCTGGGGTTCCAACACGAAGCGCTTCACCCGACTCGCGCACCGCAGTACTGCATTCGTCGAGATCCTGACCGATCCCTTCTTCCTCTCTATTGCCGACTCGATCCTGCTGCCGGGCTGCAAGGACTACTGGATGAACACCGGCCAGATGATGATCATCGGCCCGGGCGAGAAGGCGCAGTACCTGCACCGCGATGCCGACAACTGGCCGTCGATGTGCCGGCTCGATGCCCCAGAGGTGACACTGAGCTGCCTGTTCGCGATCAGCGACTTCAGCGCCGAGGTCGGTGCCACCAGGGTGGTGCCCGGCAGCCATCGGTGGGACGACTACTCGCGCAAGGCCACACCCGACGAGGTCTGCCAGGCCGTGATGCCTGCCGGCAGCGGCGTCATCTACACCGGCCGCGTGATGCACGGCGGCGGCGCCAACCACACGGCCGACACGTGGCGATTCGGCCTGCATGTGTCGTACCTGCTCGGCTGGCTCACGCCCGAGGAGGCCGGGCCGCTCGGGGCGACGTGGGACGACGTGGCGCACCTGTCGCCGCGAGCCCAGCGCCTGCTCGGCTGGCGGAGCAGTGCTGTCGACGACACCTACTCGGCGCGCGTGTGGACCGTCGACTACGAGGACGTGCCGGTCGGCCTCGGCTACGAGTGAGGGGTGCGGGCCTCAGCGGCCCTTCCACACAGGCGCACGCTTCTCGCTGAACGCTGCGGTGCCCTCGGCTGCGTCCTCGCTGTCGATCGCAGCCCGGTACGACGGGAGGTCGCGGATGGCCTTGATGGCGGCGATCGAGTCCATGTGCGCGGTGCGCCGTCCGATGTCGAGGATCGCGGCCACGCTGAGCGGCGCGGCAGCGATGATGTCGACGGCCATCGCCCGAGCTGCGTCGATGAGTTCGGCGGCAGGCACGACCCGGTTGACGAGCCCGTGACGGTGGGCCTCGTCGGCGCCCATCCGGCGGCCGGTGAGCAGCAGCTCGCGGGCGAGATGTGCCGGGAGGAGCGTCGGCAGTCGCACGGCGCCGACGTCGGGCAGGATGCCGAGCTTCGCCTCGGGAAGGAAGAACTGGGCGTGCTCGGCGGCGACCACGAGGTCGGCCGACATGGCGATCTCGAAGCCGCCGCCCACCGCCATGCCGTTCACGGCGCAGATCACCGGGACGGTGCGATTGGGCAGGTCGGGAAACCCTCCGAAGCCGCCGACGCCGTTGTCGACGTCGAAGGCCTCGCCCTCGGCGGCGGCGCCGAGGTCCCAGCCGGCGCAGAAGAACTTCTCGCCGGCCCCCGTGACGATGGCGACCCGGACGGCTGGATCTCGCTCGAACGACTCGAAGGCTGCTCCCATCGCCTGGCTCGTGACGGAGTCGATCGCGTTCGCCTTTGGCCTGTCGATGGTGACGAGCGCGATGCCGTCGGCGATCTCGACGTGGAAACCCTGGGTCATGGCTGGTCCTCTCGGTGAACGGCGGTAGGGGAGGCGTGGCTCAGTCGGCGACGAGCATGAGGGCATCGACGGCGACCGCCCCTGTGGCGCCGACGAGGACGGGATTCATCTCGATCTCGACGATGTCGGTGCCGACCACGGCGTCGGCGAGGCGGACCACCATCGAGGCGAGTGCGTCGACATCGGCTGCGGGCCGCCCGCGGAAGCCTCGCAGCAGCGGTGCACTGCGGAGGCGACCGAGTGCCGTCACGACGTCGTCGGCCGTGACCGGTGCGAGGAGGTGGGTGAGGTCGCCCCAGAGCTCGGTGGTGACGCCGCCGTGCCCGAGTGTGATCAACCACCCGATCGGCGCGTCGCGTCGCACGGTCACGAGCACCTCGGCAACGATGTCGGTGACGGTGCTTTCGACGAGGAACTCGCGCGTGCCCGACGGCATGGCCGACAGCGCTTCAGCGAGTGCGGCATGGTCGCGGATGCCCACCTTCACCGCCCCGGCCTCGCTCTTGTGGGCAAGTCCGAGCCCCTTCAGCGTGACCGGGAATCCGATGTCATCTGCGGCGGCAGCGACGCCGGCGGCATCGACGACACGGCCCTCAGGCACGCTGATGCCGAGCGACCGGAGGCGCGCCTTGGCTGCTGCCTCGTCGACGAGCCGAGTGCTGGCAACTGCCTCGACGGAAGCGTGGCGCACGGGTTTCGCCGGCGGATGCGTCGCTGCGGCATCGAGTGCGGTGAGCGCATCACCGAGGCCGAGCAGTGGAGTGAGCGAGCGTCCGGCGAGATGCTGCTGGAAGCGAGTGTTGATGCACTCGGCCATCGTTGCCACCACGACCGCCCGTCGGCCGGTGCGCTCGGCAGCGTCGGCGAGGGCGTCGGCGGCGATGTACCACGATGACGGATCGTTGTCGGGCGACGGCGGAGCGTCGAGCACGAGCATCGTGGCGTCCTGCGGCCCGTCCATCACTGCCGTGAAGGTGGCTGCCATTGCGTGGCGGTCGCCCCACATGAACGTGTGGTAGTCGAAGGGATTGCTGACCGACACCAGCTCGGTGAGCGTGGCCTCGATGCCCCGGCGCTGGTCGTCGGCGAACGGCTCGAAGGACAGGCCGGTCTGCTCGCTTCGATCCGCCACGAGCGACGCCTCGCCGCCCGAGCAGCTGAGCGACACGATCCGCCGGCCGCTGAGCCGGCCGCCGTTGTCGAGCAGCTTGAGGGTCTCGAGCAGCTCCGAGGGCGTGCGCACCGTGGCGACGCCGTAGCGGGCGAAGAGGGCGTCGTATGCGGCGGCACGGCCGGCCATCGAGCCGGTGTGCGAGCTGGCGATCGCCGCTCCTGCGGCTGATCGTCCCGTCTGCAGCGCGACCAGCGGCACGTTGCGGGCAGCGGCGCGCTCGGCGACTTCGGCGAACTTCTGGGCGTCGCGCACGGCCTCGAGGAACAGTCCGATCGCCGTGATCCGGTCATCGTCGAGGAGCGCCTCGACGGCGTCGTCAGAGCCCAGCGACGCCTGGTTGCCGACCGTGATGATGCTGCCGAGGCGCAGGCCGCGCTGCTGGAACGTGAGGTTCACCGCCACGTTGCCGCTCTGCGAGACGATGGCGACGCCACGCTCGTGCCGACTGCAGCCGTGCTCGTCGGGCCACAGCGCGACACGGTCGAAGGTGTTGACGAACCCGTAGCAGTTCGGCCCGAAGAAGGGCACGTCGCCTGCGGCCTCGAGCAACGCCTCCTGCAGGCTGGCGTCGCCTGTCTCGGCGAAGCCGGATCCGTAGCACACTGCGCCACCTGCGCCGATGCGGCGAAGCGAGTGCATCGCCTCGACCGTGAGATGCCGGTTGACGCCCAGGAACACCGCGTCGGGAACACCCGGCAGGCTGTCGATGGATGGCACGCAGGGCACGCCGGCGAGCTCGGCCCGACGCGGATGCACGGGCCAGATCTCGCCGTCGAACCCGAGCTTCAGGCACTGGGCGACCACGCGCTCGGCCGGTGCGCCGCCGACCACGGCGATCGAGCGCGGTGCGAGCAGCCGCGACAGGCTGTGATGACGCGGCGCTGTCACACCATCACGCCCCATACGGGCGCAGCATGGCGCGCGAGATGATGTGCCGCTGGATCTCGCTCGTGCCGTCCCAGATGCGGTCGACGCGGGTGTCACGCCACATGCGCTCGAGCGGCAGCTCGTCCATCAGGCCCATTCCGCCGAGGATCTGGATGGCCTCATCGGTGACGAACTGACACATCTCGCTGCTGAACACCTTGGCCATGGCCATGTCCTCGTCGGTGGCACGGCCCTGCGCATCGAGCCACGCAGCCCGGAGGGTGAGCAGTTCGGCTGCCTCGAGCTGGGTACGCATGTCGGCGAGCTTGAACGACACTCCCTGGAACTTGCCGATCTGCTGTCCGAACTGCACGCGGCTGGCAGCCCACTCGGTGGCGATCTGCAGTGCCCGCCGCGCACGCCCGACGCACACGGCTGCCACCTGGAGCCGAGTCGAGCCGAGCCACTCGTTGGCGGCGTCAAATCCACGGTGCTCGTCGCCGAGAATGTTGCGCACCGGCACGCGGCAGTTGTCGAAGTTGATGATCATGTTGTGATAGCCGTGGTTCGACACGCAGTTGTAGCCGTGCACCACCTCGCAGCCGGGGGTGTCGAAGTCGACGAGGAATCCGGTGATCTTCTTCTTCGGGCCCTTCGGTGTCTGCTCCTCGCCGGTCGCTGCGAAGAGGATCACGTAGTCGGCGAGGTCGGCGTGGCTGATGAAGTGCTTGGTGCCGTTGATCACGTAATCGTCGCCGTCTCGTACAGCGCTGCACTTCATGCCGCGCACGTCGCTGCCGGCATCGGGCTCGCTCATCGCAAGGCAGTCGACCCGCTCGCCGCGGATCGTCGGAATGAGGTACTCGTCGACCTGCTGGTCTCTGCAGGCCCGCAGGATGTTGCTCGGGCGGGCAACGATGTAGTGCAGCGCGTACGACGTGGCGCCGAACTCGCGGTCGACCAGCGTGGTGCCGAACGAGTCGAGCCCGCCTCCTCCGAGGTCGGCGGGCATGTTCGCCGCATAGAGGCCGGCATCGATACTGCGTCGCTTGATCTGCTCGACCAGTTCGGGCGGCACCTGGCCGAGCTTCTCGACCTGCTCCTCGTAGGGCATCAGCTCGCGCTCGGTGAACGTGCGGACGGTGTCGACGATCATCTGCTGCTCGTCGGTGAGCTCGAACTGCATGGTGGTCTCCTTGGTGGAATGCGTGGCGGTCGAGGGTGGTCGGTTGGAGGGACTCAGGTTCGGGGCTGCGGCAGCCGCATGACAGCGCCCACCTGGGGTGGGATCGGCAGAGTGGCGTGCGCATCGGCGATTGCCTGCAGCGCAGCGGCAACGTGGGGGAGGATCGGTGCCGAGCGGCCGGCGTTCATGTCGACGTGGACGAGCATCGGCTCGGCCGTGCACAGCAGGCCGCCATCGTCGCCGTGCACCATCGAGTGGATGAGGTGCACGCGCTTGGCGTCGACTCCGAGAATCTGGGTGTCGAACACGATGGGCTCGTGCACGGCGACCTCGCGCATGTAGTGGATGTGCGTCTCGACGGTGTAGAAGCTGTGTCCAGCGGCTCGGTATGCCTCGTCGTCGCCGATGTAGCGGAAGAGCTTGTCGCTCGCCCAGCCGGCAGCGGTGAGATACGCCGATTCGGTCATGTGGCCGTTGTAGTCGACCCACTCGGGCTCGACCGGCGTGCGGTAGATGCGCAGCGGTGCATCGGGCACGTCGCCGGGCTGCCATGGTGCGATGGCGTCCTCGGCGAAGCGGACGGCCTCGTGATGGGCGACTGCCTCGCCCGCACCTCGTCCCGACGGCCGCAGGGCGCGCATCACGGCGATCAGCGCATCGGGCTCGCCGTCGGTGAGCGCGACGAGCCCCTCGCCGAGCTGCCATCGCTCGTGCGCATCATGATGCGGCGAACGCGGTGCCATGCCCATCGACCGGTACAGCGTTGCGAGCTGGTCGGCGTTCGGCCCGGACACCTCGACGAGTGGCACGAGGTGGATGGGTGGGCAGCCGCGGACACACGAGTCGTCGGCGAGCGCAGCACCGCCCGGGATCTCGCCTGCAGTCGCACCGTCGACGGCGTGCACCACGAGTGCGCCCGTGCGGCTGCCACCGACGACTGCCCGGTCGGGAGTGGCGCGCGGAAAGAGACCGAGCCGGTCAGCGGCAGGCCACAGTTCGCGCACGCGGGCGATGACGTCGGAGTGGTCGACGACGACGTCGTGGCCGGCCGCGAGATAGCGGGTGGCCCATTGCGCAGCGCGTTCGCCGGTACCGGTGACCACGATGAGCGACATAGACTAAATATAGATTCAGGATTGGATTCCATTCAATGCCGAGGCCTCGACTCGACCATGTCCGCAAGGCGCAGATCATCGCCGCCGCCGCCACCGTGCTGCGCGAGCGGGGCTACGCCAACACCCGTGTCGTCGACATCGCGAAGCAGGCCGGCACCAGTCCCGCAGCGATCCTCTACTGGTTCGAGGGCAAGGACGGACTGCTCACTGAGGCACTCCGCCTGCACGAGCAGGAGTTCCACGACCGCTACACCGTGGCGGCCGAACGCGCCGACACGGCCACCGAGCGCCTGCAGGTGCTCGTCCAGGCGATGATCCGCCACTACGACTGGCCGCTGTGGATGGAGCTCTGCGTGCAGGCGATGCGTGATCCGGCAGCGGCCGCCGAGCGCGACCGCATGGACCGTCGGTGGCGGGCTGCGCTGCGGGCGGCGATCCGCGACGGCCAGCAGGCCGGCGAGTTCGAGGGTGACGATCCCGAGGAAGCGATGTTCGTACTGGCAGCACTGCTCGACGGACTCGCGCCGCTCTTGGCGATGCGTGCGAAGGGCGTCACCCGCGAGCGGATCGAGCGAACGTGGTTCGCCGAGGCATCGCGCGTGCTGGGTGCCCGGGTCGGCTGACGCCGAGGCGCATCTGACGCCGCAGCCCGGAGGGGCAGTGGCTACTTCGTGCCAATCGATCGGCCGGCGTTGGCAGGTGCTGGCAGCGACGCGTGGTGTGCGGCGATGGCGTCGAGCGCAGCCGCGATTGCGTCGGCGGCAGGCACGGCGCGATTGGCAGCCGTGTCGACGTGGAGGAGCATGTGCTCTGACGTGGCGACCACGCCACCGTCGTCGGCGCGGTGGATCGACGTGAACAGGCGCATCTTCTTCGCGTCGTGGGAGAGCACCTGCACCGTGCAGTAGAGGTGGTCGCCCGCGGACGCTTGGGCGATGAAGTTGAGGTGGCTCTCGACCGTGAAGAAGCTGTGGCCCCCGGCGAGGTACTCCGCATCCATGCCGATGTGCCGGAGGAAGCGATCGATCGTCTCGCTCGCCACCTGCATGTAGCGGCTGTCGTTCATGTGGCCGTTGTAGTCGACCCACTCGGTGGGAACCCTGACGTCGTGCAGGCGCAGCGGCCCGGTGGCTGCATCGAGCGAGGCGGCGCTGGCGCCCATCCGGTCGACGAGCATCCGCTCGTAGCGATCGAGGACACGACCGGACGCATAGTCGCGCGTGCGGAGGCCCTGGATCACCGATACGAGACAGTCGTCGCGCAGGGCCTCGAGCTCGCGGATCGATGCAGTGCCCGCCTGGCTGTCGCTCTGCGACACGATCTTCTCGAGCAGGGCATCGTCGAGTTCTGGGACATCCATCAGCTTCGTCCACGGCCACTTCAGCGACGGTCCGAACTGTGCCATGAAGTGGCGCATGCCTGCCTCGCCGCCGGCGATGCGGTAGATGAGGAAGGTCCCCATGAAGCTCCAGCGGATGCCG
>JBEGVK010000062.1:0-23564 GCA_041178405.1 Actinomycetota bacterium
CTGGTGGGCGAGTCGGGCTCGGGCAAGAGCACCCTGTCTCGCTCGATCGGCGGTCTCCACCGCGAATGGACCGGCGAGGTAGTGCTCGACGGCTCGCAGCTCGCCCGGTCGGCGCGTCAGCGCCCGGTGGCGCAGCGGCTGTCGATCCAGTACGTGTTCCAGAACCCCTACAGCTCGCTGCATCCCCGGCGCTCGATCGGCGAGACCGTGGCTCGACCGCTGCGCATCGCCGGGGCATCGGTCGGCGAGGCGCGCAAGGCCGTCGACGAGATGCTCGAGCGCGTGTCGCTCACCGCTGCCTATGCCGCGCGGTATCCCGACCAGCTGAGCGGCGGCGAGCGCCAGCGTGTCGCCATCGCCCGCGCGCTCGTGAGCCGTCCGAAGGTGCTGGTCTGCGACGAGGTCACGTCGGCTCTCGACGTGCTCGTGCAGGCAGCCGTGGTGGAGTTGCTGCGCGAACTGCAGGACGACCTCGGACTGTCGATGCTGTTCGTCACGCACAACCTGCCGCTCGTGCGCTCGCTCGCCCAGCGGGTGGTGGTGATGGCCGACGGCAAGGTGGTGGAGGTGGGCGACACCGAGACGGTGCTCACCGCTCCCGAGCAGGAGTACACGCGTCGGCTGCTCGCCGACACCCCTTCCATCGCTGCCGTCATCGGCAGCTGACACCCCGAGGACCGAGATGACATCACGACGAACCATCACCGAGCCGGCGCGCCAGGTCGACGTCATCCACGAGACCGATGTGCTCGTGGTGGGCTCGGGCCCTGCCGGCCTCGCAGCGGCGATCGGCGCAGCGCGGGCGGGTGTCGACGTGACCCTCGTCGAGCGATTCGGGTGCTTCGGCGGCAACATCACCGCCGTGGGCGTCGAGGGTCTTGCCTGGTACCGCCACGAACAGACTGTCGAAGCCGACGGCATCGGCCGCGAGTTCGAGGACCGGGCGGCAGCGATGGGTGCAGCAGTGCCCGAGAGCCAGTCGCTGTCGTACGAGCTCGACTCTGAGGGCTTCAAGGTGGTGGCCGACACGATGGTGCAGGAGGCAGGCATCCGGCCGATGCTGCACCGGTCGTTCGTCGCTCCCGTGATGGACGGCGATGCCGTGATCGGCATCATCACCGAATCGAAGGCTGGACGCGAGGCCATCCTGGCGCGACGGGTGATCGATGCCACTGGCGATGCCGACGTGGCGCACCGCGCGGGCGCCCCCACCCAGCACACGCCGCGTGAGGACATGATGGCCGTCTCGGTGATGTTCCACATGGCCGGCGTCGACAAGCGGGCGTTCCTCGACGGCATTCGCGACGATCCGCAGTCGTACCGCGACTGGGCCGGCAACGGCGAATGGGATATCGAGACAAGCGGCAAGGAGGACGACCTGTTCTCGCCGTTCGTTCGCAAGCCATTCAAGAAGGCGGTCGAGGCGGGGCTCATCCCGGCACACCTCTCGACGCTCGCCGGCACGTGGGGGGCGGTACACGACTCGGGCGAACTGACGTACATGAACGTCATCCACCTCGGATGCATCGACGGTGTCGACCCCGACGACCTCACCCGCGGCGAGATCGAGGGACGCAGGGCGGCGATGCACGCGATCGAGGCGCTGCGCGCCTACATGCCCGGGTGCGCAGGTGCGCGGCTGCGCAACTTCGGCATGACGGTAGGCATCCGCGACACGCGCAAGATCCTCGCCCGCTACGACATGACCGAGCAGGATGTCCGCAACGAGGCCCGATTCGAGGACTCCATCGGCATCTATCCCGAGTTCATCGACGGATACGGCGTCCTGATCCTGCCCACCACCGGCCGCTACATGCAGTTGCCGTACCGCAACCTTCTGCCCACGGGAGTGCGCAACCTCCTGGTTGCCGGCCGGTCCACCGGCGGCGATCGCATCGCTCATGCCGCCACGCGCAACATGGCGTGCTGCGCAGTGCTGGGCCAGGGCGCCGGCGTGGCCGCGGCGCGCTCGCTGCACGAGGGACGCGAGATCGACGAGGTCGACATCGGTGGCGTGCAGCGAGAACTCGTGCACCAAGGCGTGCGGATCAGCTAGCTGCTCAGGGCCGGACGTCGATGACGATCTCGCCGCTGGCACTCATGTCGCAGGTGCCCACCAGCCTGCCGGGCTCGGTGAAGCGCATGCCGACGGTCGACGTGCCCTTCACGAAGAACGGTCCGACCATGAAGTCGGCGACGTCGCGGTTGACGATGCGAATCGACTCGCCGACGCGGGCGTCGAGCTCGGTGGGCATGATGTCGATGGCCTGTCCAGCCCTCAGCTTCACGTTGGTGCCGTAGGGGATCACGTACTCGTAGGTGGCCGTCTCGCCGGTGCTGAGCGGCGACGTCTCGACGAGCGCGGCACGCGGCGTGCCGCCGCAGCCGGCAACCAGCAGGACGAGGGTGACGACTGCTGCGACGAGGCCGGCGAGTGCCAAGCCGGATGCCATCCGGTCGCCGGATCGCACGGCGGCGGGGTGTCGGAGGTGATGCATCGGTCTCATGGCGCCCCCAGGAGGATCTCGATGTCGTCGGCGATGGCGCTGCCCGGCAGCCCGAACGGCCAGGTGACGACCACTGTGCCGGAGTCGTCGACGGCATAGAGGCTGGGCGTGTGCCCGACGTCGACAGCGCCGTCCGCGGTAGTGGTGATCGTGAACGACGCGCCGAAGGCGGCGGCCACCTCGTGCAGGAGCGCGTCGTCGGTGGTGCGCAGCGCATGCCCGTCGGGCACGAAGCCACGCACGTAGCGGGTGAGCGTCTGCGGCTCGTCGCGGGCGGGGTCGATCGTCACCATCGCGACCTCGACCTGCTCGGCGAGGCCACCGACCTCGCGCAGTGCCACCTCGACCTCGTGCATCGTCGTCGGGCAGATGTCAGGGCATGCCGTGTAGCCGAAGTAGACGATGAGCAGCCCGCCCCCGGCGGCCGTGAGCTTGAAGTCGGCCTCGCTGGCGGTGGCATCCGGAAGGCTCAGCCCTGCAACCGACAGTGGCGGGTCGTTGACGACGCCGCTGATGATGTGGTTGCTGCTGCCGTCGCCGCTGCCGTCGGCTGCGCAGCCCGCGACGGCAACTGCCGCGGCGGCGAGCAGGCCGATGCGCAGCGTGTGCTTGCGGGCAGTGCGCAGCGGGCTCATGGCGCGGTGCCCACGAGATGCTCGGCGATCGCGGTCTCGAGCTCGGCGCGCGTGTACGCACCGGCATGAACCTCGACGACCTCGCCGGCTGGCGAGATGAATGCGGTGGCGGGCAGGCCGGTGACGCCGAGGGCGGCAGAGAGTCGCCCATCGGGATCGGTGAGGATGGGGTAGCCGACACCGAGGTCGGTGGCGAAGGCGAGGGCCTCATCGGCAGAGTCGCCGACGTTCACGCCGAGCACGGCGATGTGACCTCCGTCCTCGATCGTTGCAGCGACCGCATCGAATGCGGGCATCTCGGCGATGCACGGAGCGCACCACGTGGCCCATAGGTTGACCACGAGGGCGGTGCCGCCGTAGGCGCCGAGCGTGGTCGGTTCGCCGCCCTCACCGCCGATCTCGATCTCGAGGGCTGCGGCGGGTGGCGGTGTTGATGAGCACCCGCCCAGCACGGCAGCGCTGCACGCAGCCGCTGCGGCGACGAGCAGTGCCCGAGCGATCATGGTGCCCCGTCACGAACCGGCACCTCGACCTCGACGCTGTCGCCGCTTTCAAGTGCCAGAGTGAGGGTGATAGTGCGGCCTGCCGAGAGCGGCTCGGCGAGATCGAGCAGCATCACGTGGTAGCCGCCGGGCTTGAGCTCGACGGGAGTGCCGGCCTCGAGTTCGATCGAGTCGACCCGCCGCATCGTCATCTCGCCCATCGGCATCGTGGTGCCGGACTCCATGCCACCGCCGGCCATGACGCTCTCGTGCAGTTCGGCTCGGGCGGCAACGGAGGCATCGACCGATACGCCGATGAGAGCATCGTCGGTGTTGCTCGTGATCGAGAAGTAGGCGGCGCCGTTGGCGGAGTCCATCGGGCTCGTGCGTGCCCAGGCGCCCTCCACCGTCACGCTGTGGCTGTCCGACTCGGAGCCGCACGACACGAGGGCGCTGACGACAACGACGATCGCCGGGATGGCGAGCATGGCGCGGCGGCGCCGGTGGGCGGGCGTGAGAGCGAGGGTCATGTGACGCATCGTGCCTGCCGGGCTGCCCGAGACGATGGGGACCTGTCGCACCTTCGGCAGGGACCTTGGTCACTCCCGGCCCAGGGGAGCACCGTCACACCCGGTCGCTACGGTGGCGACGATGCCCGACGTCGCCGAGAACCCGTCGCTGCAGCCATGGCAGGTGGAGCAGGTCTATGCAGTGTCACCGTCGGCGGCAGCGACCGCAGCGGCGGAGGCTCTTGTGGTCGGGGGCCGGTGGGCGTCGTCCGGCTGCGACGGACGGGCAGTCTGGGGCCGCTGCTCGGGAAGCAACGCCGAGCCCTACGACTGCGCCGCCGACTACCGAATGCTGCGGTATCGCTGCACGTGCGCCAGCCGGCAGGTGCCCTGCAAACACGTCGTCGCCCTCCTGCTGATGTGGGCGCGCGGCCGGGTTCCTGCCGTACCGCCCGACATGCCCGGCGGGCCACGCGGTCACCGCCCGCACTGGCTCATGCGATGGCTCGACGAGGTGCCGGTGGCCACCGGGTCGGCGATGTCCCCGATGCCGATTGCGCCTGTCGATGCCGCCGTCGATCTCATTGGCTCGCCCGACTCCGCAACGCTCGACATTCCGGATGGCGACGGACTGGCGCGCGACGCGTTGACGTCTGATGAGCGTTCCCCCGACGACCGGCGGGCGCGCGACCAGAAGGTTCGTTCCACTGCGGCCGGACTCGCCGAGTTCGACCGCTGGGTGCACGACCGGGTGCGCTCTGGCCTTGCCGATCCGTCGCTTGCGCATCCGTCCGCATGGGACGATGCAGCAGCCCGACTGGTTGATGCCAAGGCGGGCGCGCTCGCCAATCGAGTCCGGCGGATGGGCGCAGCACCCGTCTCACGCGCCGGCAGGCGCAGCGGCATCGACGCGCGAGTCGCCGATGCGGTCACTGGCACTGCGTCGCTCGAGCACATGCTCGCCGAACTGTCGCTCCTGCACGTGCTCGCCGACGCCGCGCAGCGCCTCGACACGCTGCCGCCCTCGCTCGCCGACTCGGTGGCGATTGCGGTGGGCTGGCAGGTGCGCCAGGCAGATGTGCTCGCCGGCGTTCCGGAGACCGACGACTGGATCGTGATGGGCCGCAGCGACACCCGCGAGGACCGGATCGAGGTTCGCCGATCGTGGCTGCGTGCGACGTCGACTGGCCGATGGGCGATGGTGCTGTCGTTCGCTGCGTATGGCCAGGCACTCGACGACAGCCTCGTGGTCGGCCGTCGACTGCACGCCGATGTCTTCCGCTATCCGGGTGCCCTTGCCCTGCGGGCGCTCGTCGGCCGCGTGCACGACGACGGCGATGCCGACGACGACGCAGCCCATCTCGGCGCCGCAGACCTCGCCTGGACAGCCGACACAGCCGGCGCATGCGCCGAGGTGGGGGCGATGGTGGCCGCCGAGCCGTGGATCGAGCGTGTGCCCGTGTGCGTAGTCGCTGCACCGTGCAGGGTCCGACACGGATGGGGCCTCGCCGATCACGCCGGCGTGCTGCCACTGGCAGTCGACGGCGACGCGTTGGGAGTGCTGCTCGCGTGCACGGCCGGTGGCCCACTGCCCATCATGTGCGAGTGGACGCCGTCGGGCCTGCTGCCGCTCGCCGTGTTCCTCGACGACCGTGCCGTCGACATCGGCCCGGTTGCCGATCCGGCCTTCGTATCGGGCGGGCTTGCCAGGACGGTGGCGCTGTGACGAGCACGCTCGACGATCACTGGCGGGCGCTTGTCTCGACAGCCCTCCTCGGCACCGACCGCCGCGAGCCACCGCCGGCACCGCCCGGACTCCTCGCCGACCTTGCTGCCGACGACATCCAGCGCGATGCGCCAGGCCGCGTGCTGCAGCAGGCCGCAGCGGTCACCGTGGCCCGGCGAGGCGGCCTCGCGTCCTCGGCACTGCCCGATGACGGCCGACTGTCGCCACCGCCGAGCGACGGCCGACCGGTCACGTCGCCGTCGGCTACGCACCTGTGGCAGCGGATGGTCGCGTGGTGGCCGGTGCTCGAAGACGAGTGGCTGAGCGCTGTCGTCGCGACGGGGCGCCGTCTCTCGCCCGAACTCGTCGTGCCGCTGCTTGCACGCCATCGGGGCAATCCATCGCGGCATGAGCTCGTGCGCGTCGCGGCGGGTCCGCTCGCCGAGTGGCTCATCGGCTGGTCGGCGCGGCTCGGGCCCACCTCGCGCCGCCCCGTGGCGCCCGAGTCCCTCGGCGTGCTGCCCGAGCTCAGCGTCACTCCCGACCTCGTGGCCCTGCTGGCAGTCGGACCCGACGAGCCGCTGGCACCCTCCGGCGGCGCACTGGGAGAACTCGTCGGCACGCTGGTCATCGGGCCGCTCCATGCCGGCAACTTCGCGGCGGGCCATGTCCCGGTGCTCACCAACGTGATGGCGCGAATCCATCCCGGTGTGCTGCCGCTCATCGACGACGCGCTGCGCGAGGTGCTGCGCAGCCCCACGGCACATCCGGCAGCGAGCGCTGTTGCCTCGCCGTTGCGAAGTCTTGTCGGCCTCCGTCGCCAGCTGCTCGCCGATCTCGGCGACCACCGGGTCGGCGATGTGCCAGCCACCATGCCGCAAGTCCCACGGGAGGAACCATGACCGATGCACGAGACGTCCTGCGACCGCACGCCGAGCAGCAGTTCGCCCACGAACTGGCAGCCCTGTCGGCCGCAGACGACCGGCCGAGGCCGCCGAACTGGAAGCTGTCGCCCTGGGCGGTCGTGTCGTACCTGATGGGTGGCACGCTCGACGACGGTGCAGTCATCACGCCCAAGTACGTCGGGCAGCGCCGACTGATCGAGGTGGCTGTTGCGACGCTCGCCACCGATCGGGCGCTGCTCCTGCTCGGCGTGCCCGGCACGGCGAAGACATGGGTGAGCGAGCACCTCGCCGCTGCGATCAGCGGCGATTCGACGCTGCTGGTCCAGGGAACTGCAGGTGCCGGCGAAGAGCTGCTGCGCTATGGCTGGAACTACGCGCGGCTCCTGGCGGAGGGGCCGAGTCCGGCAGCACTGGTGCCGAGCCCGGTGTTCACCGCCATGGAGCGCGGTGCGATCGTGCGTGTCGAGGAACTCACCCGACTCGCCGGCGACGTGCAGGATGCGCTCGTCACGGTGCTGAGCGAGAAGACGCTGCCGGTACCCGAGCTCGGCAGCGAGGTACAGGCAGTGCCGGGCTTCAATCTCATCGCCACCGCCAACGACCGGGATCGAGGCGTGCACGAACTCTCTGCTGCGCTGCGCCGGCGATTCAACACCGTGGTGCTTCCCCTGCCGGCAGACCTCGAGGAAGAGGTCGCCATCGTGCGACGCCGCGTGGTCGAGCTCGGTGCTGCGCTCCAGTTGCCGCACGTACCGGCGGCCGACGAGGAGATCCGCCGCGTCGTCACGGTCTTCCGCGAGCTGCGCAGTGGCGCCACCGCCGACGGCAGGATCAGCCTCAAGGTGCCGTCGGGCTCACTCTCGACAGCAGAGGCGATCTCGGTGGTGGTGAACGGCGTCGCACTCGCGGCCCACTTCGGCTCGGGCCAGCTGGTGGCTGCCGACCTCGCTGCGGGCATCGCCGGATCAATTGTGAAGGATCCTGTGCACGACACGGTCGCATGGCGCGAGTACGTCGACGGCGTGATGCGCGAGCGCAGCGACTGGGCCGATCTCTACGAGGCCTGCTGCGACCTGTGAACGCGTCGGGCGTGCACCTCCTCGGCATCCGGCACCACGGACCCGGCTCGGCACGGTCGGTGGTGCGGGCGCTCGATGCCCTGTGCCCCGATGCCGTGCTGGTCGAACTGCCAGCCGACTGCGAGCCGCTGCTCACCTGGGTGGGGTCGCCGCGGCTGGTGCCGCCGGTGGCGCTGCTCGGCCATGCGCTGCCGCAACGCGGTGCGGCCGGCGCGCGGATCGCAGCAGCATTCATGCCGATGGCCGAGTTCAGCCCCGAGTGGCAGGCGCTCAGGTGGGCATCCGACCGCAGCGTGCCGGTGCATGCCATCGACCTGCCGCTCTCGCAGGTCCTCGACCGGGCAGCCGACGATGACGCAGGCGGGTCCCTCGGCGACGAGGGCACCGAGCCGCGTCTGCGCCGCATCATCGACGCGCATCTCGACCCACTCGGTGCGCTCGCCGCTGCAGCTGGCCACGACGACACCGAGCAGTGGTGGGAGGACGTGGTCGAACACCGCGGTGACGGCCCCACAGTGTTCGACACGGTCGCTGCGGCCATGGCCGAGGTTCGCTCCCGCAATGTCGACGGATCATGGGAGGGCGACGCGCTCACGCTGGCCCGCGAGGCGCACATGCGCCGCACCCTGCGCCGCGTGCGCTCGAGCGGCGCCCGCTGCATCGTCGTGGTGTGCGGGGCGTGGCATGTGCCGGCACTCGCCGAGCCATGGCCGACGGTTGGCGCCGACACTGCCGTACTGAGGAACTGGTCATCGTCGCACCCCGTCGGTCGCTCCGGCGTCAAGGTCGGGGTGTCGTGGGTGCCCTGGACCCATCGGCGTCTCGCCGCCGCCACCGGATACGGGGCAGGCGTGCGCAGCCCCGGCTGGTATGCGCATGTCTTCCGGCATCCGGGCGACGAGGGCGTGGTGCGCTGGTTCGTCGACGCCGGACGACTGCTGCGGGCACGCGGCATGTCGGCATCGCCCGACCACCTCATCGGTGCGACGCGTGCCGCAGATGCGCTTGCAGCGCTGCGCGGGCGGCCGCGGGCCGGCCTTGCCGAGGTGCGCGACGCCGCCGAGGCAGTGATGGCGGGCAGCGGCGGCCTCGCCCTCGTCGACCGCGATCTCGTCGTCGGCGACGCCATCGGCGCAGTGCCCGACGACGCCCCGCAGGTGCCGCTCGCCGCCGACCTCGCCGCCCAGCAGCGAGCGCTCCGCCTGCAGCCCACCGCCGAGCAGCGCGAACTCGAGCTCGACCTGCGCACCCCCGGCGGCCGCTCCCGCTCGGTGCTGCTCCATCGCCTGCGGGCAATGCGCATCGAGTGGGGATCGCTCACCGAGAGCCGCGCGAGCACCGGCACCTTCCGCGAGACCTGGGACCTTCGCTGGGAGCCCGAGCTGTCGGTGCGCATCGTCGAGGTGTCGCCGCACGGCCTCACCGTCGAGACCGCTGCCGCCAGCATCCTGCTCGACCGTGCGTCGGCCTCATCATCGCTGTCGTCGCTCGTGGACGTACTCGACGAGGCGCTGCTCGCCGACCTTCCCGAGGTTGTCGAGCCTGTCGTCGAACTTGTCGAGCACTGCGCAGCGCGCGACCCCGGTGTCGCCGACCTCGTCGCAGCGCTCGGACCGCTTGCGCGTGCCCTGCGCTACGGCGATGTGCGCAGCACCGACGCCACCGCCCTGCGGAAGGTGGTCGACGGCATCGTGGTGCGGGTGATCGCCGGACTGGTCGTCGCCTGCCGGTCACTCGACGACACTCAAGCTGCATCGATGGCCGACCACCTCGCCGAGGCGCAGTCGGCGCTTGCCCTGCTCGACCACCCGTCGCGGCGCGGCGAGTGGCCTGCAGTACTGGCCATCGTCGTCGAGCGGCCCGACGTGCATGGGCTGGTGCAGGGCCGTGCCACGCGGCTGCTGCACGATGGTGGCGTGTGGCAGCACGCCCAGGTGAGTGCCCGTCTCTCGCGGGCGCTCTCGACGGGCACCGACCCAGCTGCCGCCGCCGCATTCGTCGAAGGGCTGATGGCCGACTCGGCGAGCCTGCTGATCCACGATCGGCCACTGCTCGATGCGCTCGATGCGTGGGTGTCGACCATGCAGCGCGACGTCTTCGATGCGACGGTGCCCCTGTTGCGCCGCACGTTCGGAGCGTTCGCAGCCGCCGAGCGCCGCCAGCTCGGTGTGCTGCTCGACAGCGGTGATCCGCGGCCTGTCTCACCGTTCGGTCCACTCGACGATCGCATCGACGCAGATCGAGCAGCGGCCGCGCTGGTGACACTGCGACAGCTGATGGGAGTGCCGGCATGACAGCGCAGCCCGACACCGAGCCAGGCGCTGGCCGCGTCAGCGACGGTGAGCGCCGCCGCCGGTGGCGCCTCGTGCTGGGCGCAGCCGGCGACGGCGGCGACAAGGGCGGCAGCGAGTCGATCGCCGCCGGATTCACTGCGGAGGCCCTTGCCGGCGCCGATGCCCGCATGGACGCGGCGATGGCCGCCGTCTACGACGCTGCACCGCGGAGAGGGCGCGAACGGGCAGGAGGCCTCGGCTCGTCGGCGCCATCGGTGGCGCGATGGCTGGGTGACATCCGGCGATATTTCCCGACCAGCATCGTGCAGGTGATGCAGCGCGACGCCATCGAGCGTCTCGACCTGCAGCAGCTCATCCTCGAGCCTGAGCTGCTCAGCGCTCTCGAGCCCGACATCCACCTCGCCTCGCTGCTCGTCGAGCTCAACCAGCTGCTGCCCGACGAAACCCGGGCCACGGCACGCGCCATCGTGCGGTCCATCGTCGAACAGCTCGAACGGCGCTTCGGGTCGCGCACGCGCCATGCGGTCGACGGTGCCCTCGCCAGCGCACAGCGCACCCATCGGCCGCGGCCCGTCGACATCGACTGGCTGCGCACCATCGAGGCGAATCTCCGTCACTACCTGCCCGAGCAGCGCACCGTGGTGCCCGAACGCCTCGTCGGCAGGGCGCGTCGCCGGCGTGGCCTGCAGCGCGAGGTGATCGTGGCGATCGACCAGTCGGCGAGCATGAGCGACAGCGTCGTCTACGCCTCGATGTTCGCCGCCGTGCTGGGGTCGATGTCGTCACTGCGCACGTCGGTGGTCGCATTCGACACGGCGGTTGCCGATCTCACGCCACTGCTCCACGATCCTGTCGACCTCGTGTTCGGAGTGCAGCTCGGTGGCGGCACCGATATCGCGACGGCGATGGCCTACTGCCGCCAACTGGTCTCGTCGCCGGCCAACACGGTGGTCGTCCTGGTCAGCGATCTGTTCGAGGGAGGGTCGCCGACGCTGCTGGTCGAGCGCATGGCCGAGTTCGTCCGGGCCGGCGCCACCGTCGTGGTGCTGCTGGCGCTCAGCGACAGCGGCGCACCGGCTTTCGATCACACGATGGCTGCGTCGCTGGCCGAGGTGGGCGTGGTGTCGCTGGCGTGCACGCCTGACGCCTTTCCCGATCTCTTCGCTGCTGCGGTCGAGGGACGAGATGTCGCTCGGTGGGCCAACGAGCACGGACTGCACACTGCGGTTGCCCCGGCAGCGCCGACGCACGACATCCGCTGACGCCGGGCGGCGCTGGCCGTTACGACTTCTGGGTGCCGACCTTCAGGTCCTTGAACGGCGACGTGGTGTCGATACCCGGCTCCTTGGGCAGGCCGAGGACGCGCTCGCCGACGATGTTGCGCATGACCTCGTCGGATCCGCCGGCGATGCGGGCACCGGGTGCGCCGAGGATGAGGGCGCTCCATGCGTAGGTACCCCACTCGCCGGAGTCGGCGACGATCTTCGGCCCGAGGACCATGCTCAGGAAGTCGCCGAGGCGCAGCATGTTCATCGTGCCGGCGAGCTTGGCGATGCTCATCTCGGGACCGGGCATCTGGCCGGCCTTGATCTTGTCCATCGCCCGCTGGTTGTTGTACCCGGCGACCTTCTGGTGGATGAGCAGGTTGGCGAGTGCGTCGCGGACGATCGGATCGCTGTCGAGGCCATAGTGGCGAACGAGCGCCATCACACGCGTGTACATGTTGATGCCGCCGCCACCGCCGCCGGCACCGATTGCGGCGCGCTCGTTCATCAGGGTGGTGAGCGCGACGTTCCAGCCATTGTTGACGTCGCCGAGGCGGTGGTCGTCGGCGACGCGCACGTCGTTGAAGAAGACCTCGTTGAAGCTCGCGCCGCCCGTCATCTGCCGCAGCGGGCGTACCTCAACGCCAGGCGCATGCATGTCGACGATGAAGCCGGTGAGCCCGCGGTGCTTGGGCTGTTCGGGATCGGTGCGGGCAATGATCTCGCCGAGGTCGCTGAACTGGGCGCCGGTGGTCCAGACCTTCTGGCCGGTGATGACCCACTCGTCACCGTCGCGGACGGCCTTCGTCTGGAGGCTGGCGAGATCGCTGCCTGCGCCCGGCTCGCTGAACAACTGGCAGCCGACGATGTCGGCGCGGTACATCGAGCGCAGGTAGCGCTCCTTGGCTGGCTCCGAGCCGTGGGCGAGGATCGTCGGCGCGACCATGCCGAGGCCGATGGTGAAGGCGCCCTGGCTGGGCACCTCGTACTGGCCCTCGAGCCGCTGGAAGGCGCGCTCGTAGGCGGTGGGCAGGTCGCGGCCGCCGAACTGCGACGGGCCAGTGATCCACCCGAAGCCAGCGTCGAACTTCGTGCGGCGCCAGTCGCATGCTGCGGCCACATCGCGCTTCTCGGTGTCGCGGTCTTTCTCCTCGAAGTAGGCGACGTTGTCGGAGCCCTCGCCCCACACGAACTTCTTCTCAGCCTGCTTGCGGGTGGCGTTGGCATCGAGGAATGCTCGTGCCTCAGCCTCGAACTGCTCGAGCGTGATGTCGGCCATGGCGAGACGGTAGCGAACCCCGGCCGGCACCGGCGACCCGTGCCGCAGTGAACTGCCGGCCGGCGCACGGCGGGTAGCGTCGTCGGCATGGCCCGCCACCTCACCGTCGCCGCCGCCCAGATGGGTCCGGTGCAGTCTGCGCACAGCCGTGCCGACGTCGTCGAACGCCTCCTGGTGATGCTGCGCGACGCCCACGGCATGGGTGCCGAGCTGGTCGTGTACCCCGAGCTGGCCCTCACCACCTTCTTCCCGCGCTGGTTCGTCGACGACATCCGCGAGGCCGACCACTGGTACGAGCGTGAGATGCCCAGTGCTGTCACCCAGCCGCTGTTCGACGAGGCGAAGCGCCTCGGCGTGGGCTTCTGCCTCGGCTACGCGCTCATCGATGGCGACGGCCGGCGCTGGAACGTGCAGACCCTCGTCGAGCGCGACGGTCGCGTGGTGGGCACGTACCGCAAGACGCACATCCCCGGCCATGAGCACCACGAGCCCGACCGGCCGTTCCAGCACGCCGAGCGCTATTACTTCGAGCCGAGCCCCGATGGCTTCCCCGTATGGCGGGCGTTCGGCGGCATCATGGGCATGGCCATCTGCAACGACCGGCGCTGGCCGGAGACGTATCGCGTGATGGGCCTGCAGGGCGTCGAGATGGTGCTCATCGGCTACAACACCCCGATCCACTACGTGCCCGATCCCAGCCAGGACATCCTGCAGGGATTCCACAACGCACTCGTGATGCAGAGCGGCGCCTACCAGAACGGCACTTGGGTGATCGGTGTCGCCAAGGGCGGCGTCGAGGAGGGCGTCGACTCGCTCGGCCAGTCGATGATCGTCGCGCCGAGCGGCCAGATCGTGGCGCAGGCGCTCACCACCGACGACGAGGTCATCGTCGCCCGCTGCGACCTCGACTGGTGCGCGCGGTACAAGGGCACGCTCTTCGACTTCGACCGCTACCGGCGGCCCGAGGTGTACGGACGCATCACGTCGCAGCGCGGCGTCGTGCTTCCCGACTGACCGCAGCGGCTCGGATGTCGCTGCTCGACTTCTGCGCCGTGCTGCTCGCCGGCTGTGCGGCGGGGACGATCAACACGATCGTCGGCTCGGGCTCGCTCATCACCTTTCCGACACTGGTGGCCCTCGGCTATCCGCCGCTCGTGGCGAACGTGTCGAACAACATCGGACTCGTGCCGGGCTCGCTGTCGGGCGTGATCGGATATCGGCGCGAGCTGGCCGGCCAGCGTCGACGGCTCGCCATTCTCGTGCCCGCCTCGGCGGTGGGGAGCGCCATCGGGTCGACCCTGCTGCTGGTGCTGCCGAGTGATGTCTTCGACCGGGTCGTGGTGGTGCTCATCGTGGCCGCACTCGTGCTGGTGGTGGCGCAGCCGACGCTGTCGAGGCACCTGGCGGCACGGCGCGACCGACGCGGTGCATCGCCGCGCGATGCGTCGGCGCTGCTGTGGATGCTCGTTGCCGCCGCCGGCGTGTACGGCGGGTACTTCGGAGCGGCGCAGGGAATCATCCTCGTCAGCGTGCTGGGCATCCTCGTCGACGACGGCCTCCAGCGGCTGAATGCGGTGAAGAACGTGCTGGCGCTCACGGTGAACGGCGTGGCGGCCGTGGTGTTCATCGTCACCACCGAGGTCGACTGGGCGGTCGCCGGCACCATCGCACTCGGTGCCACCGCCGGCGGGCAGATCGGGGCGCGCTACGGGCGGCGACTCGACCCGTCGGTGCTGCGGGCGGTGATCGTGGCCGTCGGACTCGCTGCCGTGGTGCGGCTGGTGGCGTTCTCCTGACCGGATCGCTCGCACTCTGGCCGGATCTTTGACAAAATGTAAAGGTGACGCAGGTCCACGAGCCCTCAGCCCCCGCCGATCCCGGCGCGGCGCCCGACGCCGGCACGGTGGGCCTCGTTGTCAACGGGGTGCCGGTGGCGGTCCGCGCCGACCACCCCCACCTCCTGTCGGCCCTGCGCGAGGAACTCGACATCACCTCGCCCAAGGACGGGTGCTCGCCCTCAGGGCAGTGCGGCTGCTGCACCGTGATGATCGACGGCAAGGCCGTCGTCAGCTGCCAGCAGCCGCTCGCGAAGGTCGCCGGCAAGCACATCGTGACCCTCGAGGGGGTCGATGCCGACGAGCGCCGCCGATATGCCGACGCCTTCGCATCGTGCGGCGGCCTGCAGTGCGGATTCTGCATCCCGGGCATCGTGATGCGCGCCAAGGCCCAGGTCGACAAGAAGGGAGCGTCGCTCGGGCGCGCCGACATGGCGCGCCACCTCGGCGCCCATCTGTGCCGATGCACCGGCTACGTGAAGGTCCTTGACGCGATCGAGTCGGTTGCCCGTGGCACCGAGTGCGCTGTCTCGCTGTCGGGTGAGGTCGGAGGCCGGGGTGCGAAGTACGAGGCAGCCGAACTGGCGCTCGGCGACCGCGGCTACGTCGACGACATCCGCGTGCCCGGCATGCTGCACGCCGCGCTGCACCTCACCGACCACGCCCGTGCCGACGTGCTGGCCATCGACACCCTGGCCGCCCTCGACGCACCAGGCGTGGTGGCCGTGTACACCGCTGCCGACATTCCTGCCGAGCTGAAGGTCGGCCTCATCCACAAGGACTGGCCGGTGATGATCCCGGTGGGTGGCCGCACGAGCTACGCCGGCGACGTGCTGGCGGTGGTGGTCGCCGAGACCCGCCGCCAGGCGCGGGCGGCGGCCGCGCTGGTGTCGGTGGCGTACGGCGCACTCGAGACAGTCACGGATCCGGTGGCGGCACTCGAGCCGTCGTCGCCGGTGGCGGTGTGGGGGACCGACTCGAACGTGCTCAGCACCAGCGCCTACGAGCGGGGCGATGTCGACGCCGCCCTTGCTGCCAGCGCATTCACCGTGCACGAGACATTCCAGACGCAGCGCATCGAGCACGCCTTCCTCGAGCCCGAGAGCTCGCTCGCAGTGCCGTCGGTCCGCGATGGGCAGCGCCACCTGCACGTCTACTCGGGCGGCCAGGGTGTGTGGGACGACCGCAATGACATCGCGCGGATGCTGGGCGTCGACCGCAGCACCGTCACCGTCGAGCTGGTCTCGAACGGCGGCGCATTCGGCGGCAAGGAAGACATGAGCAACCAGGCGCATGCTGCGCTCGCTGCATGGCTGCTCGACCGGCCGGTGAAGTGCACGCTCTCACGTGAGGAGAGCTTCCGCATCCACGCCAAGCGGCATCCGATCCGCCTCGAGTACTGGGCCGGATGCGACGCCGATGGCCGTCTCACCGGCCTGCGCGTCCGTGCCATCGGCGACAGCGGCGCATATGCCAGCGTGGGCATGAAGGTGCTCGAGCGTGCCGCCGGCCATGCCAGCGGCCCGTACCGCGTGCCGGCGATCGACGTCGAGGCGATCGCCGTGCGCACCAACAACCCTGTGTGCGGCGCATTCCGCGGCTTCGGTGCCAACCAGGCGCAGTTCGCGATGGAGGGAGTGCTCGACCGACTGGCGGCGAAGGTTGGCATCAGCGGCTGGGAGATCAGGTCGCGCAATGTGATCCACCCGGGCGAGGTGTGGGGGCCCGGCCAGGTGATGGACGACGGGTGCCGCGGCGCAGAGGTGTGCCTCGATGCCATTCGGCCGCACTACGACGCGGCACGTGCCGCCGGCAAGGCGGTAGGACTCGGCCTCGGCCTGAAGAACTCGGGACTCGGCAACGGCTTTCGCGAGGTGTCCGGCGCAGTCGTGCGGTTCCGGAGCGGCGACGGGCGTGTCGAAGTGCGCCATGGCTGGACCGAGATGGGGCAGGGCGTGCACACCGTCGCGCTGCAGGTCGCTGCCGAGGAACTCGGCATCGATCCTGCGCTGATCGACGTGATCGTCGACACCACGCGCGAGCTGGGCTTCGGCCAGACGACCGGGTCGCGCGGCACGCTCATGGCGGCCGGTTCGGTGAAAGCAGCGTGCGATGCGGCGAGGGCCGCCGGCTGCACGCCCGACGTCGACCACTATGGCGAGCATGTCGTCGACTGGACCCACCACCTCGGCGACCCCGAGCACCCGAATCCCACCATCCACGCTGCGTTCGGCTACGCGGCGCAACTGGTGATCGCCGACCGCGTCACCGGGGCGATCGAGAAGGTGGTGGCCGTCCACGACGTGGGGCGCGCCGTCAACCCGCTGCTGTGCGAGGGCCAGATCGAGGGCAGCGTGCACATGGGCCTCGGCTATGCGCTCACCGAGCAGTTCCCGCACGATCCCGACACGGGCTTTCCTGTGAACACCACACTGCGGTCGCTCGGCATCCTCCGCGCCAAGGACGTACCGCCCATCGAGGTGCACCTCGTCGAGGTGCCCCAGCCGCGGTCGCCCTACGGCATCAAGGGTGTCGGCGAGATCGGTCTCGTGCCGACGGCGCCGGCGGTGGCAGCAGCCCTGCACGAGGTCGACGGCGAATGGCGCACCGTGCTGCCGATGCGCACCGCCCCGGCCGACGACGAGTGACGGCACGTCGATGAGCGCCGTGACGCCCGGCCTCGTCTGCGGGCACCACCACCTGTATTCGGCGCTCGCACGCGGGATGCCCGCCCCGCCGCACCAGCCGACGTCGTTCATCGAGATCCTCGAGCAGGTGTGGTGGCGACTCGACGTCGCGCTCGATGCCGAGATGATCCGCTGGTCGGCGATGCTGGGCGCAGTGGAGGCACTGCAGTGCGGCACCACGGCGATCGTCGACCACCACGAGTCGCCGTCGTCGATCGAGGGCAGCCTGTCGTTGATCGCCGATGCATGCGCCGAGGTGGGAGTGCGCACCAACCTCGCCTACGGCGTCACCGACCGCCACGGTGCCGACGGAGCGCGGCGCGGCCTCGAGGAGAACGAGCGGTTCCTGCGCGCCGGCGGCAGGGGCATGGTGGGCGTGCATGCTGCGTTCACCTGCACCGACGACACGCTTGCCGCTGCGGCAGGCCTGGCCGGCGACCTCGGCATCGGCGTGCACATCCACGTCGCCGAAGGCCCCGACGACATCGCAGCAGGGGAGCGACTGGCGTCGCTCGCCCGCGACGACTGGTGGCTGGTGCACTGCGTGTTCCTCGACCGCGACCTGCCGGGCACCATCGCCCACAACCCACGCAGCAACATGAACAACTCGGTCGGCTACGCCCGACCGGCGACTCGCCCCAATCGGATCGTGCTCGGCACCGACGGCATCGGTGCCGACATGCTCGAGGAGGCCCGACTGGCATATGTGCGCCTGCGCGAAGACGACGTGCGTGCGTCACCCGACACGGTGTGGGAATGGCTCGAGAACGGCTACGCGCTGTTTCCCGAGGCTCGCAGCGACTCGGTGACGTGGAACTATCCGCACGCCGACAGTGCGTGGCATGTGGCGTTCACGCCGGGAGTGCGCGCGCTGCACGTCGTGCGCGACGACGGCACCGAGCTGCTGCGCGACGGCCGTCCCGTGCTGGTCGACGAGGCCGAGGTGCGCGCCAAGGCCGCCGAGCAGGCCCGGCGGCTGTTCGCACTCCTCTGAGCACTGCCGGGCGCCGGCACCCCGGTCGGCGGCGTAGGGTCCGGCCATGCCCAGCGACTTCATGCTCAAGGGAATGAACCTCGTCCATCGCGGAATCCTGGCCATCAGCTTCGGCAGGGTCGGGTGGGACGCTGCCGGCATGCCGGTGCTCGAACTCACCACGGTGGGGCGCAAGAGCGGCGTGCCGCGGTCGGTGATGCTGACGTCGCCGCTGCAGGAGGGTGACGCCATCGTCATCGTGGCCTCGCGTGGCGGCGACGACCACCACCCGGCCTGGTACCTGAACCTCGTAGCGCACCCCGAGGTGCAGGTGGTGTGGAAGGGCAGGCCGCGAGTCTCGATGACGGCGCGTGTGGCAACCGCCGACGAACGCGCTCGGATGTGGCCGCAGATCACGTCGAAGTACGGGAACTACGCCGGCTACCAGGAGAAGACAGACCGCGAGATCCCCCTCGTGCTGCTGGTGCCGACTGCCGCCTGAGGCGTGCCGTTGGCGGCTGCGCAAAATGTCAACGACTAGCGTGCGGGCCATGGACACACCGGTCGCGCTGTACCTGCAGGATGCCCACCCGATCCGAGAGGGAATGGACATCGTGCGCTACGCCGAGCAGAAGGGCTTCCACGCCGTGTGGCAGGCCGAGAGCCGGCTGGTGCGCGAGGCCACGGTGCCGATGGCGGCATTCGCCAGCGTCACCGAGCGCATCAAGGTGGGCTCGGGGGTGGTCGACTGCTGGAGCCGCAACCCGGCGCGGCTCGCCGCCACGTTCAGCACGCTCGACGACCTGGCGCCGGGACGGGTGATCCTCGGCATCGGTGCCTGGTGGGATCCGCTCGCCAAGAAGGTGGGCATCGACCGCGCTCGGCCGCTCACGGTGATGCGCGAGATCGTCACCGCAGTGCGTGCCCTGCTGAACAACGAGACGGTCACCTTTGACGGGCACTACGTGCACCTCGACGGCGTCGAGCTCGACTATGTGTACCAGGAGCGCAGGCCAAAGGACGTGCCCATCTACATCGGTGCCACCGGCATGCAGATGATGGAACTCACCGGCGAGATCGCCGACGGGGCGGTGCTGAACTACCTCGTCTCACCCGACTACAACAGCCAGGCGATCGAGGCCCTCGAGCGCGGCGCAGCGAAGGCCGGACGACGCCTCGACGACATCGATCGCCCGCAGCTGGTGGTGTGCAGCGTGCACGAGGACCGCCAGACAGCGCTCGACATGGCGCGGCTGATGGTGACGCAGTACCTCGGCCAGCAGCCGCACATCATGAAGGCATCCGGCGTGCCGCAGTCGCTGCTCGACAAGGTGGGCGAGGTGCTCACGTGGCCGGCCACACACGAGCAGGTCGTCGCGGCCAGCAAGCTCGTGCCCGACGAGATCGTCCAGATGCTCACCGCCAGCGGCACGCCCGCCGAGGCACGGGCGAAGGTGCAGCAGTACGTCGACCACGGCTGCACGTGCCCGATCCTGTATCCGCTCGGCGATGTCACCGCCATGATCGACGCCTTCGCCTGACGGCGCTGCCCGCTACCATCTCGCACCATGGGCCAGCAGATCGCCGTCGTCGCCACGCCGAGCCGCACGCCGGGCGTGCTGCGGTTCGAGGCCAATCGCAACCTCACCGGCATGGGCCATGAGACGTTCCGTGCGGTCGAGGAGGCTCGGGGTGCCAAGCCCGCTGCGGCGCTGGCCCGCAGCCTGTTCGCCACCGGCCATGTCGACGCCGTGCACGTCTACGGCAACGTCATCACCGTCGACCTGCGCAAGGGGCACAGCGGTGACGACCTCGACGTAGTGGTCCGCGACCTCTATCAGTACTGGAAGCCGGGCATGGAGCCGCCCGCATTCGACGACATGGTGGCGGCCGAGGCACCGGTGGCCGCTGCCGCGGGCGGCGAGGGCGGCGGTGCCGACTCGGTGTATCTGCAGCGCGTGCCGGCACTCTTGGTCGAGCGCAGCCGGGCGGCGCTCGCCAAGTGGCGCGCCACCCACTGAGGCACCCGGCTGCGGCCGCCCACTCACCGTGGTGATGACGGTGCGGTCGGGCAGAGATTTCCCCAGCCCGCCCATCGGAGAATCTCCAGAATTTTCTTGCTCCGTTCGGTGATTTTCCCCAGTGCCTTCTACGTTACGGAACAGTGCCCGACGACGTAGACCCCCCCATCGAGGACGACGACCTGTCATTGCAGACGGTCGCCGAACTGCTCGGCGTGCACTACATGACCGCGTACCGGTACGTGCGACACGGGATGCTGCCCGCAGTGAAGATCGGCGGCACGTGGCACGTGTCGCAGGACGACTTCGACCGGTTCCAGGCGGCCACACCGCCGGAGGTCACCGACGGCGATCCAAAGCGCCGGCGTGCGCCGTGGTCTGACCGCCTCGAGGCACGGCTCATCGCCGGCGACGGACGTGGCGCATGGGGAGTGATCGAGATGGCCCTGTCGTCGGGGGCCAGCCTCGAAGAGGTGTACATCGACATCATCTCGCCGGCCATGCAGTCGATCGGCGCCAAGTGGGCGGAAGGCAAGCTCGACATTGCGGTCGAGCACCGCGCTACTGGCATCGCCCTGCGTCTCGTCGGCCGTCTCGGTCCCCGCTTCGCACGACGCGGCCGCACCCGCGGCACCATCGTCATCGGGGCGCCGCCAGGCGAGCGTCACTCGCTGCCCATCTCGCTGGTCGCCGACCTGCTGCGCGGCAGCGGGTGGGAGGTATCGGATCTCGGTGCCGACATGCCGGTCGACTCATTCGTTCGTGCGGCACTCGAGTGCGACGATCTCGCTGCGGTGGCGGTCTCGGTGACCAGCCCCGAGTGGCTCGAGTCGGCCAGCGACCTCGTCACTGCGCTGAAGACGGCACTGGCCGAGCATCCGGCCCAGGTGATCGTCGGTGGTGCAGCGGTCCGCGATGGCGACCACGCCCGCCAGCTCGGTGCCGATGCGTGGGCTCCGTCGGCGCGGGCGCTGATCGCCCTGCTCGACGGGGGCGCCGCCGAGGGATCCGGCTCGGCCGGCTACTGACCTGATGCCGGTCGGCTGACGGCGCAGGGCGTAGGCCCGGCAACCGTCGTACAGGTGTTCGATACAGTGGCGGTGTGGAGTCGCACCGAATACCCGCCGTCCTTGCTGCGCTCGGCTCGCACGGCCGCACCGGTGCGGTCGCGCCGGGTGCTGTAGCGCTGCGCAGCCTGCCGGTCTGCAGTGCCCTGTCGACCCTGCTGGGTGACGGCAGTCTGCGCGGCGGCGCAGTGGTGGCCTGCGAGGGACCGGCGGCGGTGTCGCTCGCCATGGCAACGGCGTCGGCTGCCTCGATCGCCGGGTCGTGGACAGCGGTGATCGGATTCCCCGACATCGGACTCGCCGCCGCTGCCGAGGCCGGCGTGGTGCTCGAGCGACTGGTGTGCATCGCACCCGTCGACTCGGCCGATGCTGCATCCGTTCCCTGGCCCGAGGTGCTCGCCGCCGCCGTCGATGGGTTCGAGGTGCTCATCGTCGGGCCACTGCTCGGCCGATTGCCGTCGGCAGTGGTGCGACGCGTGCTGGCTCGCGCCGCCATGCGCTGCGTCGTGGTGATCGCCGTCGATGCCCCTGCGTTCGGCGCCGATCTCGTGCTGAGCACGAGCGAGGTGGCATGGCAGGGCATCGATGCCGGCCACGGCGTGGCCGCAGGCCGTCGTGCTGCGGTGTGCGTGTCGGGGCGGCGCATGCCGCGCGAGCGCCGGGCATCGCTCATGCTGCCGTCGGCAGCGGGATGCGCCGAGCCCGGTGTCGCCGAGCCCAGTGTCGCCGAACCCGCAGTGCCGGTGCCTGCAGCGATGCATGACGGCGGCGCATGGCGGGACACCGGATGAGCATGAACGGGTTCGCCAACAACGGACTCGGCGACAATGGTCCGCCGCGACTGGCCGTGCTGTGGTGCCCCCACTGGCCGGTGGTCGCAGCGGGTGCTGCACCGGATGCAGCGGTGGCGGTGCTGCATGCGATGCGCGTCGTTGCCCACTCGCAGGCGGCGGCCGCATCGGGCGTCGGCGTCGGCATGCGCCGCCGTGAGGCGCAGTCGCAGTGCCCGGGCCTGCACCTCGAGACACATCACCCCGACCGCGATGCCCGCGCCTTCGAACGCGTGGTGCGTGCCGTGGCGGAGCGCGTGCCACGGCTCGAATGCGCCGAGCCCGGCACCATCGTGTTCGCTGCCCGCGGTCCGTCGCGCTACTTCGGCGGCGATGAGGCCATGGCGTCGCTGGTGACCGGCGATGCGGCGGCGGCGATCGGCGATGGCCTTGCCGCTGTCGGGGGAGCGCTGGGCGCCGGGGTGGCCGATGGCCGCTTTGCCGCCACGGTGGCAGCCCGCCTCGCGGTCCGCCAGCGGATGCCGGTGGTGGTGCCCCCGGGCATCGAGCCGACGGCAGCCTTCCTCGCCCCGCTGCCGGTGCAGGTGCTGGCCACGGCGGCAGGCATCGACACCGGCTTCGTCGGCCTGCTGCAGCGCCTCGGCCTGCAGCGTCTCGGGCAGCTCGCCGACCTTGCCCGTGCCGACGTGGCAGGCCGCTTCGGCCCGCTCGGTGACTTCGCCCATGCGCTGGCGGAGGGCAGCGACTGCCGCCTTCCGGGCACCGCCGAGCCGCCGCAGGGACGCGAGGTGCACCGGGTGTTCGACGAGCCGGTGCACCACTCCGACGCACTCGTGTTCATAGCCAGGCAGATGGCCGCCGAGCTCGTCGGCGCGCTCGAGGGACTCGTCTGCACGCGTCTGGTGATCACTGCCGAGACCGAGCACGGCGAGCGATGCGAGCGCGTGTGGTACCGGGCGAGCGGGCTGGGCGTGGCGGCGATGGTCGAGCGCGTCCGCTGGCAGCTCGATGCGTGGGCCCGCGACGACGTGCTCACCGCCGGGGTGGTGCTGCTGCGGCTCGATCCCGCAGAGGTGCGCGTCGACGACGGCACGCAGGTCACCCTGTGGGGCGGCACCACCGATGCCGATCACCGTGCCCGGCGCGCCGTGGCGCGGCTGTCGTCGGTTGCCGGCGAGCAGCGCGTGCTGGTCCCCGTCGCAGCGGGAGGCCGCCAGCCGCACGATCGCTATGCGTGGATGCCGGCATCGCTGGCCGACCACGGTGCTGGCGACCGCGGTGCCGGTGCGGCGGGGCCGTGGCCGGGCCGGCTTCCGTCACCCTCGCCGGCTGTCACCTGGTCGCCGCCGGTGCCGGTTCGGCTCGAGGCCGCCGACGGATCACCGGTACGGGTGAGCGGCAGGGGCGTGCTGGGCGCGCCGCCGGCATCGCTGCATGTCGGTGCCGATGGCCTGCCGGTCACGGCAGCGCGGCTCGCCGGCACGCACGCAGTGCGACGGTGGGCGGGTC
>JBEGVK010000063.1:0-7669 GCA_041178405.1 Actinomycetota bacterium
GAGTTCCAGCCTTCCAAGCTGGCTATGCGGGTTCGATTCCCGTCACCCGCTCAGGCGCCGCAGGCGCCTCTCGCGGTCGCACAATCGGGAGGAGCGAAGCGACGGATCCCGTCACCCGCTCAGGCGCCGCAGGCGCCTCTCGCGGTCGCACAATCGGGAGGAGCGCAGCGACGGATCCCGTCACCCGCTCAGGCGCCCCAGCGATAGCGTCGCCGCCATGGAAGTTGAAATGATCGTCGAGATTCCGCAGGGGTCTCGCAACAAGTACGAGATGGACCACGAGACGGGCGCCATCTGGCTCGACCGCACCCTGTTCACTGCCACGCAGTACCCGCTCGACTACGGCTTCTTCCCCCACACGCTCGGCGAGGACGGCGACCCGCTCGATGCGCTCATCATCCTGTCGCAGCCCACCTTTCCCGGCTGCCACGTGTGGGCCCGCCCCATCGGCGTCTTCACGATGGCCGACGAGGCGGGGCCCGACGCCAAGGTGCTGTGCGTCCCCGCCCACGATGCGCGCTACCGCGAATTGAACGACCTCGATGACGCTCCCGACTTCCTCCTCGCCGAGATCGCCAACTTCTTCGAGGTGTACAAGCTGATCGAGCCCGGCAAGCAGTCCACTGTGGGCGCATGGGCCGACGCTGCGGCCGCCGAGGCCGAGATCCGCGCCGCCATGGCGCGGTATCCGCAGCACTGACGAGTCGCCCAGCCGCTCGCAGCGCCGCTACCGTCGCCGCCATGTTCGACACCAGCGTCGCCGGACCGTTCTACGAGGACTTCGTTGTCGGCGCCACCCTCCCGCCGCTGCCACCGGTCACGCTCACCGATGCCGACAACGCCCTGTACCGCGCCGTCACCGGCGACCAGCACGCCTTCGCCAGCGACCTCGGTGCCTTTCGCGCCGCGGCGGGCGACGGTCCGGGGCTCGCCAATCCCGGGGTCGTCATGCACTACGCGATGGGCCAGACCACGATGGCTACCCGGCAGGCGATCGCCAACCTGTACTACCGGTCGGTGCGCATGCTGCGACCGGTGCGGCTCGGCGAGACGCTCCGCACCACCACCACCGTGCTCGGCCTGCGCGACTCGGCGCCGAAGGGCGACCAGCACCGCGGCAAGGTGTGGCTCGGCATCACCGCTAGCACCGAGCACGGTCCCGCCATCGCCTTCGAGCGCTGCGCGCTCATCCGGGCACGCAGCACCACACCGCCGGGCCACGACACCGAGATCCCCGGAGCGTCCGATCCCACCCCCCTCGATGAGCTCGCGCCGCTCGTCCCCGGGTGGAACCTGTCATCGCTCGTCGCCACCGAGTGGGCGGTCGGCGATGCCAAGGCCGACCCGCTCCGCGACCACATCGACCTCGCCGCGCCCTTCGCCCGGCTCACCTTCAACCAGGCGGCCGTGCACCGAGACCACACGATGACGGCCGATGGGCAGCGCCTCGTCTACGGCGGCCACGTGCAGGCACTCGCCCAGGCATCGCTGACGCGCATGCTGCCCGGCATGGCCATGGTCGTGGCGTGGGACGGCTGCGATCACCTCGGCCCCGCACACGAGGGCGACCTGCTCGAGTTCCGCCACACGCTCCTCGAACGCCGCAACGCCAGCGGCGGCAGCCTGCTGCGCTTCGAGGTGGTCGGCTCCGCCGTGGGAGACGCCGGCTCGAGCGACATCCTCCGCTGGACACCGGTGGTGTGGGCGCGCTGACGCCCGCCTCCTAGCTTGACGCGTCGGCAGGCAGCGGCGCAATCAGCGCTGGCGGGTGCACCCTCATCAGCAGCGGCGACATCACGACGATCGCCGCGTTCAGCGCCGCAGCAGCGAACAGCGCCGTCCGCAGATCGGCAATCGAGGCGACTGCCCCCCACAGCGCGGAACCCGCCGACGTGCCGAGCCACACGGTGAGCATCACCATCGCTGCACCGCGCCCTTTCATCCACTCCGGCAACTCCACCATGTAGTTGCTGTACAGCGTGTTGATCACGCCCATCCAGCCGGCGCCGCACATCACGATGCCGACTGCAGCCACTGCAGTCGTCCCGGAGACCGCAACCAACAGTGCGCCGAGCGTCCACGCCGCTCCCGCCGCTGCCACGGCGCGCTCCGGTCGGGAGGGGGCCCGCAGCCGCGGCATCACCGCCACTGCGAGCACCGAGCCAAGGCCCTGGCAGGCAGCGAGCACGCCATATCCCCTCGAGCCGAGGTCCAGCGAGTCGGCAGCGATCGCCGGCAGCAGTGCCGCCACCGACGCGGCCGCCAGCATCGAGAGGCCGACGCGCACCAGCGGGCGACGCAGCGTCTGCGATCGGGCGATCTCGCGCACTCCGCGAGCGATCGCAGCATTGACGTGCTCCTCGCGCTGCCCCTCGCCCCACCCAGTTCGCCGGCGCTGCACGACCACGATCACGCCGGCGAACGACAGCGCGTTGAGCATGAACACCGAGCCCGGTCCCTCGAGCACCATCACGACGCCAGCGATGGCCGGCCCGAGTGCCGTGGCGACGTTGCGGGCGATGGCGTCGAGTCCGAGCGCCTGTGACGCCTTCTGCGGTCCGACGAGGTGCGGTGTCAGTGCCATGAATGCAGGCGCCGACACGGTCATCACCATCGAGATCAGCAGCGTGCCCACCAGCAGCAGTGGTGCCGACAGCGACGAGGTCCACTGCAGCACTGCCATCGCGGCGGCGAGCACGAGTGCGCCGAACTCGGTGACGAGGATGAGCCGACGCCGGTCGATCAGATCGGCGAATGCCCCCGAGTGCAGGGCGAGGAGAAAGCCCGGCAGCGCCCACGAGGTCTGCACCAGACCGATCAGCGTGGGCGATGCCGTGAGAAGGGTCATCGCCCACCCCGCCGCGGCAAGGTGCATGAACGAGCCCACGCTCGATACGAGCGCCGCCAGCCAGATCGAGCGGTAGACGGCGATTCGCAACGGCGACCAGGGGCCGTCGATTACGGCACGCGCCACAGGTACCACCGGGCATCCGACCAGATGAGTTCGAACCCGAGTGACTCGAGTGTCGCCCGGTCGAGGTCGACTTGGTAGAAGTCGGATTCGCGCAACTGCGCGAACCAGTCGCCGTAGGCGATGGTGCGCTCGAGATCGCCGGTCTGGATGGCACGGCGATCGGTCATCAGCGTCATGGTGCGGGCCCGGAAGTAGACGATGACATCGTTCGGCTCGGCGTACTTGTCGACGGCGTCGTAGATAGGGACGACCCATGGATTTGCGGGCCCGATGTGCACGAATCCGGCTGCGTCATCGTCGGCGATGCGACCGATCTGGCCGGGTACCACCTTGACGTGCACGCCGACCACCCACAGCACAGGGAGCACAGGGACGACTGCAAGCGCCACCCGCCAGCTCCTGCCCCCCGCACTCCCTCGCCGCGCGAGCGACACCGCTGCGCGCAGCACCTCCGAGATGGCAACGACGACGAAGTACACCAGCCACGGCATCAACTGCAGGTAGTAGCGGCCGACCATCCGGAAGTGCGTGCTGATGGCCAGCAGCGTGAGCACCGTCACTGCGGCGAGGAAGCCGTCGAGCCGCGGCCGACGCCGGATGCCGAGCACCATTCCGACGGCCGCCACGATGAGCAGCGACAGTCCGAGGCGGGGATGCTTGTCGAGACCCAGCTGGTCGGTGAACACCTCGAGGTAGTCGCCGAGCCGATCGTCGACAAACGACAGACCGCCCCCGTTCTCCGGGAACAGCATCGACGGCAGGAGCAACTGCGATACGACTGCCGTGCCGAAGAAGCCGGCGTGAGGCAGTGCCAGCGCCCGCAGCGTCGCCCGTCGGTGGGTGCCGCTGCGCAGGTCGCGCCAGTGGCCGGCTGCGACGAGTTCACCGGCCTGCACGAGGCCGACGGCCACGAACAGCACGATCGTTTCGCGACGCATGTTGAAGGCCAGTGCGGCGAGTGCACCGAGGCCGACCAACTGAGCCGTGCCGGCGGTCAGCAGCGTCGACCCCTTGCGATGGAGCCGGTCGAAGGCGTAGAGCACGAACCCGACCGACATTGCGGCCGGGAACTCAGAGAGCAGCGAGTCGGTGTGCTTCAGCATCGCCGGCGCAGTGGCGATGAGGGCGGCCACTGCAATCGCAGCCGGCCGACCGATCCGGCGCCGCACCACGCCGTGAGCCAGCACCACCCATGTCGCGAGGCACGCCACCACGATCCACTTCAGCCGGTCGTAGTCGAGACCCCACCGGTTGACGAACGGCGACAGCAGCAGCGGAAAGCCCCACGGGTAGGCGAATGGCGTGAACGGGCCGGGCCCAGAGAAGACCGCCGTGAACCGGTTGTCGGCCACGACCTGCGCAATGTTGCCCTCGAAGATGCTGCGTGCCTGGCGTAGATACAGCGCGAAGTCGTCACCCTGAGGGTGCCCCCTGCGGTGGTACGCGTCGGCGAGCACGACCACCACCACGACGATTGCCACGAGAGCGCCTTTGGCTGCGGCCGAGACCCATCGGGGGAACGGTCGGGAGTCAGGGGCAGCGTCGTCGGTCATCAGCGGGAGTGTTCCATCACGGCTGCCTGGCGGAACGGGCACCGGGCAGGGCATGGGCAGGGTACCGCGCCACGCGCAGCCGACAGGGGCCACACTGCCGCTGGCACCGCAGCGACGTCTCCGACCTACCATCAGCGCATGAACCTGCAAGAGCTGCGCTACCTCGTGGCCATTGCCGAGCACCGCCACTTCGGCCGTGCCGCAGAAGCCTGCTTCGTGAGCCAGCCCACGCTCTCCACCCAGTTGCGCAAGCTCGAACGAGAGCTCGGCGTCGAACTGGTGGAGCGCAGCCCCCGCCACGTGATGCTCACCCCAGCTGGCGAGCGCATCGCCGAGCGCGCCCGCTCGGTACTGCGCGAAGCCGATGCCATCACCGAGATCGCCCGGCACACCCGCGATCCGGAGGCGGCGAGCCTGCGAATCGGCCTGTTCCCCACGCTCGGGCCGTACCTGCTGCCACACGTGGTGCCCGCAGTGCACTCCGCGTTCCCTCGACTCGAGCTGCTCCTCGCCGAGGAGAAGACCGAGTCCGTGCTCTCGCAGCTCCGCAACGGCACGCTTGATGCCGGAGTACTGGCGATGCCGGTCAACGACGACGCACTGCACGAGGAGCCACTCTTCGAGGAGGACTTCGTGTTCGCAGTGCCGGCCGACCATCCGCTCGCGAACCGGAAGGGCACGGTCGACATCTCAGTGCTCGAGGGCGAGTCGGTGCTGCTGCTCGACGACGGGCACTGCCTCCGCGACCAGGCACTCAGCGTGTGCTCGCTCGCCGGCGCAACCGAGCGCACCGGATTCCGTGCGACCAGCCTCGAGACGCTGCGCCAGATGGTGGCAGCCGGCGTGGGCGTCACGCTCCTGCCGCGACTCGCCGTGGCGCCGCCTGTCGCGCCGTCTCCGGGACTGCGCACCTTCGACTTCGGCACTCCCCGTCCGAGCCGACGCATCGCGATGTACTGGCGCAAGACGAGCGTCTACCGCGAGTTCCTTCCCGAGGTCGCCGCCGTCTTCCGCCAGCTGCCAGGCGGACTCGTCACGACCCTTCCTCGCTGATCGACGGCGTCAGGCGCGGTACTGCACGCCCGGCAGCACGCACAGCTGCTCGAAGAGGATGTTGGCGCCCAGCAGCGCCGTGTTGCCCGATGTGTCGTAGGCCGGCGCGACCTCCACGACGTCGGTGCCGACAAGCCGCATGCCGCGACAGCCACGCACGATCTCGATGCCCTGGATCGAGGTCAGTCCGCCGTACTCGGGCGTGCCGGTGCCAGGAGCCACCGACGGGTCGAGTCCGTCGATGTCGAAGGTGAGGTACACCGGCGCATCGCCCATCACCGCCCGCACCTCGCCCATCAGCGGTGCGAGCGACTGATGCCAGCATTCCTCGGCGGTGACCACTCGCCCGCCGAGCGACCTGACCCAATCGAAGTCGCCTGCCTCGTAGCCCGTACCGCGCAGTCCGATCTGCACCACCTTCGCCGGGTCGACGAGGTCCTCTTCGATGGCGCGGCGCAGCCATGACCCGTGCGTGATCGGCTCGCCGAACATCGACTTGTTCACGTCGGCGTGCGCGTCGACGTGGACGACACCGACGGGCCCATGCACTTCAGCAATCGCCTGCAGTACAGGGTGCGTCACTGTGTGATCGCCGCCGATCCCGACGGGAATCGCACCGGCGGCCAGCACCTCCGCCACGAACTCGCGGATGATCGGCACGCACGCAGGAGCGTTGAACGTGTTGATCGCCACATCGCCGATGTCGCCGATGCGCAGGCTGTCGAACGGCGCAGCGCGGGTGGCCATGTGATACGGCCGGAGCAGGCACGACTCGGCACGGATCGCCCGCGGTCCGAATCGGGCGCCGGGTCGGTTCGAGGTGCCGATGTCGAACGGCATGCCGTAGACGGCGACATCGAGGCCGTCAGCGGTGGCGCCCACCGGCAGGCGCATGAACGTGGCCGGCCCGCCGAAGCGCGGCATCTGGTTGCCGCCCAGCGGCTGCGGATAGTCGGACCCAGTCGGCATGGGCCGCGAACCTAGCCGTCTGCCTGCTCAGCGGCGTCCGATGCCGGCTTGTCGACACCGGCAGCGTCGGCGACCCAGTCCCACAGCGCAGCGCGCCGATCGGGTGTGTCGGACCGGCGCGTCGACGGGATCTTGTGGATCGACCGCTCTGCCCGGTCGAGCCAGAACCGACCGGACGAGCGAATCGGCAGGTCGTCGTCGGCAGCCAGCCAGACGATGGTGTCGGCGCCCTCGGCAGGGGTGCGCAGCAGTGGGCCGACGACCCGGCGGAAGGTCGGCAGCGATGCGGCGACGCCGGGGGTGTCGGCCCAGCCGGGATGCATGGCGTGGAACACGACACCGGAGGCTGGCTCTCGGTCGGCCCACATCTCGTTGAGCGTCACCTGCGCACGCTTTGCACGCGCATACTGCTCGGCACCCCGGTAGTCGTTGCCCATCTGGAGACGCGTCACCGTGAGCGGCGCGGCATACATGCCACCCGACGACACCGTCACGACACGGCCCGGTGCTGCGGCACGGAGTGCCGGCAGCAAGAGACTCGTGAGCAGGAACGGTCCGACCACCTGACTCGCCACGGTCTGCTCGATGCCCTGCGGACTCGACTGGCGGTCTGCGGTGAGTGCACCGGCATTGTTGACGAGCACGTCGACGCGCGCATGCCGTGCCAGCAACTCCGCTGCCCCGCGACGCACTGCATCGAGATCTCCCATGTCAGCGGCCACGGTCTCGAGCGCAGCACCCGGTACTGCAGCCGCGATCTCGCCCCGCGTCCGTTCGAGACGACCGGCGTCGCGTCCCCACAGCACCACCGTTGCCCTGCACGCCGCCAGCTGCTCTGCCGCAGCACGGCCGAGACCGGACGTCGCACCGGTCACCACGACGACGCGGCCGTCGAGGTGATAGCCGTCGAGCCGCGTCCAGCCAGCCACGCGGCGGCGCACGGCCGGCCCGAGCCGCGTGAATGACGGCACGACCGGCACCTCGAGCACCCGGTCGATGACCCGTGCGGCCAGGCTCTCAGTGCGGTGATTCGACATGCGGGCAGGGTATGCGGCGACGGCGCACAGCGTCGACGCCTGCTCGAAGACCGGCTGACCGACTGACCGACTGTGCGCGTCAG
>JBEGVK010000064.1:0-2640 GCA_041178405.1 Actinomycetota bacterium
ACGAGCGGCCTGCATCGGCATTCGTGGCCGGCTTCATCGGCCGCAACAACTTCTGGCGCGGTACGGCCACCTCCGATGGCGTGCGCGCCGATGACGGCACGGTGTTCGTCGTGTCGAATCCCGACGAGAAGGTGAACCCCGGTGAGCCGGCACTCGCGGCCGTGCGCCCCGAGAACTTCCAACTCGTCACGTCCGACCCGGGCACTGGCCGCAACTCGATCCCCGGCACCGTCGCCAGTGTCGCCCACTTCGGCGACACGCTGCAGTACGTCGTACGCACGGCGAGCCGTGACGTGCTCGTGCTGACGCCACGGGCGAACGCGCCCCGTCTCTCCAGCGGCGAGCAGGTGTGGTGCACGTTCACGCCGGCCGACGTCTATTCGTTCTCGGCGCGCCAGGCTGAGTTCGTGCTCGCCGGCCCCGCAGCGGAGGCCGACCACTGACCGTGCCGTCCCCGGAGCGCTGACCGCCAGCGCCTTCGAACCGATCCTCGTCCGACGCCAGACCCAGATCCACCACCAATCCAGACCCGACCCGTACAAGAACACCAACCACAAGGAGTGCCAGATGACCCGCAAGCCCGAACCCGTGAAGATCCTCGCCCCGCACAGTTTCCGCCAGACGCTGTCCCGTCGCAGCGTGCTGCAGATGGGCGGAGCCGCTGCCGGCCTCGGCATCCTCGGCGTCGCCTGCGGCGGCAGCGACGAGGGTGGCGACGGCGGCGACGGTGGCACGCAGGCCAGCGGTGACTGGAGCCGAGTCGTCGACAAGGCGGAAGGCACCCTCAGCATGTACACGTGGGGCGACTACAACGACCCCGAGCTGGTCGGCGCGCTCGCCGAGAGCGAGATCGGCGTGTCGATGAAGGTCGACTACTACGGCAGCAACGAGGACCTCATCACCAAGCTGTCAGCCTCGGGTGGCGCCAGCGGCTTCGACATCGTCGTTCCCACGGGCCCGTACATCCCGCAGATGGTGTCGAAGGGCCTCCTCGAGAAGCTCGACAAGTCGAAGCTCCCGAACATCGTCAATGTCGATCCGCAGTATCTCGGCCGCGACTGGGACCCTGACAACGACTACTCGGTCTGCAAGAACTGGGGCACCACCGGCTGGATCTACGACACGACGGTCATTACGCGCGAGATCGCCACGTGGGGCGACTTCCTCGATGCGTGCATGAACGAGGCGAGCGGCAACTGCTCGGTCCTCGACACCGCTCCCAACCTGTGCGGCATGTACTTCTGGGCCAACGGCATCAACTGGACCACCGAGGACACTGCCGACCTCGATGCGTGCGAGGACTACCTGGTGAACCAGCTCGCCACGCACATCAAGGCATTCGACAGCTACCCCAGCACGGCCCTGGCCGAGGGCGCGTATGCGCTGTCGGCAGCGTGGAACGGCGATGCCCGCCAGGCGCTGGTGCGCATCGAGGAGGCGGGCGGCGATCCGACGGTGTGGAAGTGGGGGCTCGGCGCGCCGTCGACCGAGCTCTGGATGGACACCTACTGCGTCGCTGCCGGATCCCCCAATCCCGATGCAGCACATGCGTGGATCAACTGGCTGCTGGTTCCGGAGATCTCGATCCGCGACCTCAACTACCACGGCTACCACAGCGGCATGAAGAGCATCGACCAGCTCATCACCGAGCTCGTTCCCGACCTCGTCAACGGCGACATGATCTTCTTCGATGAGGCCCAGGTGTCGACAATGCAGACCGGCGCGGTGAACGCGGCCCAGGACCGTCTCGTCGACATCTACAACAAGGTCAAGGCGAACGCCGCAGGCTGATGCAGTGACCGCTGCGCTCGACGGTGCACGCCCGAGGCGATGGCGGGGGCCGAAGTTTGCCCTCGCCATCCCCTCGATGGTCTGGTACGTGCTCTTCTTCGCCGTGCCCATTGCGTTCATCGTGCTGTACTCATTCGGCACGAAGGACTCTGCGAAGCTGATTCCAGTCGACCTCGGATCGCTCGGGTTGCAGAACTACCGCGAGGCGTTCGACGACACCTTCTTCACCACGTTCAAGCAGACCATCCGCATCGCGGTCATCGCCACGGCGCTCTGCATCGTCATCGGATTCCCGACGGCCTACTTCCTAGCGTTCAAGGTGGGCGAGAGGTGGCGGGCGATCCTTCTGGCGCTGGTCGTGGTGCCCAGCTTCACCAGTTTCCTCATTCGCACCGTCGCCTGGAAGATCCCGCTCGCCAAGACTGGATCGCTCTCGAAGTGGCTGCAGGAGGTGGGCATTCTCAGCGGACCGATCGACGTCCTGCAGACCCCGGTGGCCGTGCAGCTCGCCGTGGTCTACAACTACCTCGGATTCGTCATCCTGCCGCTGTTCGTGGCGCTCGACCGGATCGACGTACGAATGCGCGAGGCCAGCAAGGATCTCGGCGCTGGCCGTCTCGCCACGTTCGCCAGCGTCACGCTTCCCCTCGCCGGGCCGGGCGTCGCCGCAGCAGTGCTCCTGACCTACATCCCAATGTGCGGCGACTATGTGACTGCACGGGTGCTTGGCGGTGCCGACGGCAACATGATCGGCTCGATGATTGCCAGCCAGTTCGACGCTGCGCAGAACTGGCCGCTCGGATCGGCGATGGCGGTGCTGATGATCGCCGCCGTGCTGCTCACGCTCGG
>JBEGVK010000065.1:0-5388 GCA_041178405.1 Actinomycetota bacterium
ATGAGACCACCCTGGTCGAGGGTGCCGGCTCCGAGGACGACATCAAGGGCCGCATCAACCAGATCAAGGCCGAGATCGACAACACCGACAGCGACTACGACCGCGAGAAGCTCCAGGAGCGACTCGCCAAGCTCAGCGGCGGCGTAGCCGTGCTGAAGGTCGGCGCCGCCACCGAGGTGGAGCTGAAGGAGAAGAAGCACCGCATCGAGGACGCCGTCAGCACCACCAAGGCCGCCATCGAAGAGGGTGTCGTGCCCGGAGGCGGCGTGGCCCTGCTGCGTGCCCAGACCGCCGTGCAGAAGGTGGCGGAGACGCTGAGCGGCGACGAGGCCACCGGAGCCCGCATGGTGGCCCGCAGCCTCGAGGCCCCGCTGAAGCAGATCGCCGAGAACGCCGGCATGGAAGGCGGCGTGGTGGTCGAGAAGGTCCGCAACCTCAAGGGTGCCGAGGGCCTCAATGCCGCCACTGGCGAGTACACCGACCTGGTGAAGCTCGGCGTCATCGACGCTGCCAAGGTGACCCGCTCGGCGCTGCAGAACGCTGCGTCGATCGCCGCCCTGTTCCTCACCACCGAGGCGGTCGTGGCCGACAAGCCCGAGAAGGATGCTCCTGCCATGCCCGGCGGCGGCATGGAAGACTTCTGATCGAGGTCAGACAGACAATCGACGACTGAGCCCGCCCGCTCGGCGGTCCAGTTATCTGCACGCAGCCCGGCGCACCAGCGCCGGGCTGTGTCGCGTCGTGGGACCAGCGACTGTTACGGCGACGTCACCGACACGCTGACGCCCGGCGCCGCGTCGCTGTCGAGCGAGTACACCACGTGCCCAACGTCGGCAGACACCAGGAGATTGTCGAGCTGCTCGCGGTCGATTCCAGATGCCCGCACGTGCAGCACACACGCGTCGAACGTGATTCGCACCACGAACGAGCCATCGTCCATCGTGTAGATCAGCGCTGCGAACCCGTCGACGGTGGCCACCTCCGACGCCGCAATCTGCTCGTCGGTGAGGTCATCGGGATACGGCGCCACGTGGCTGTCGTTGCCCGGTAGACCGAGAAGGCATGTGCGAGGCCCAGCGTCGGCGCTGCCCCAAGGGCTTTCGTCACGGGGGCTATGCACGAAACGCGACACCGTGGCAAATCCCGCCACCGGCACCTCGTAACGCCGATATGGCGTGAGGTCGACGTAATCAGCCAGCGCATCGCCATAGCGCTGCACCACCAGCGACGAACCGCGCAGATCGACACCTGTGACGGCGAGGATGCCGGGCAGCCCGCGTGGTCCGCTCTCGAGTGGCGTCCAGATTCCATCGAGCGTCACCCACACCAGACCGCCCTCGCTTGGATCACCCGCCGCCTGCAGAAGCGTCATGCCGGACTGATCCGAGTCGAAGTTGCCGCTGGGGAACTCGATCACCGCCGCACCGGTCGTACCCACGTCATCGACCCAGCTCGCCAGCACAGACCTACCCGTCCACAGCGCGAAGCGCCGGTAATTGACACCCCATCCGCCGGGCACCAGCGTCGTCACCTCAACTGGGCCTGCCCTGACCGTGAGGTTGAACGCACCACCCGGTTCGCTGCTCGGCGTGCGGTACACCAGGCGAAGGCGAGCAGGGTCGGCCCCCGGCATGTCGGCGTCCTCGAGTATCAGGCCACCGTCGTTGGCGACGAGTTCTCTTGCCGTCCCATCAGCCTTGCGCCTGAAGATCGAGCCGTCGACGACCTGGTACACGAGCGACCCGTCCTCGAGTTCGAATGCACGACTCACGGCACCTTCCACGACGGTTCGCACGACCATCGTCGTGCCGAGCGGAGCATCATCGATGCCCGGCACGCCCGCTGCCGCATCGCCGACCTCCGCCGACACGCGGTGGATTCCCATGTCGTTCGCAACGATCACCGCCGCATCGAAGGGCCATGGAAAGCCCTCCTCCGGCATCAGCGCCGTGGTGCTCGGCCATCCGGTCTGCACTGGCCGCGCCACCTCGGTGGGATCGACAGCGAGGTACTCGCTTGTCGCCGCCGACGTCGGTGAGGTGGCCAGCGGGTCAACGGCATTGCGGCTGACACCGAGAACGGCGAGCGCTGCCAGAGCCACCACCGCAAGCGTGACGACAGCAACAACCTGCCACTCGACACCATCACCGTCTTCTCGATCGCTGTCGCGTCTCGTACCAGCGTGGGTCGACTCACCGATCTCGATCTCAATGAGACGCCGCTCGTCTCCATCCGGTCGCGATGGCATTCGGTCATTCTTGCGTACGACACCGAGCGATGCGCTGCGGTGATACCGGCCGACAGCCTCAGCGGATCAGCGGATCAACCACGTCTGCAGTGCTCGGGCGACCTCAGGCACGAGTCGACCAACCTCGTCGACGGCCTGCCGCGCACCGTCACCGTCGCCTGCGATCGCCACCGCCTCGAGCCATGCACTCGCCTCGCCGAGCGACGTTGCGCCGACCAGGTGCGATGTCGAGCGCAGCTGATGCGCAACCCGCCGCGCAGCGCCGAGGTCGGGGGTGGCCATCGCCTCGGCGATTGCTGCACGACGGGCCGGCAGTGCGTCGAGATACGTGCGAACAAGATCGTCGACTGCTGATTCGCCAAGATCGGCAACGAGTCGAGCGAGCACGCGCTCATCCAAAACCGCCATGTCCCCGACCATAGCCGCCTCTGCCCGAGCCTGTATCAATCGGTAACGGTAAGGGGGAACTGCGTGACGCTCCCCCGAGCGATCAGCCTCCGGCCACCGCCGGAATGATGCTGACTGTCTCGCCCGCCGGCACCGGCGTGGCGAGTCCCTGCAGGAAACGGACGTCATCGTCGGCGACGAACAGATTGACGAACTTGCGCATCGCGCCGCTCTCGTCGAGCAGCCGGTCCTTGAAGCCGGGGTGCACGGCCTCGAGATTGTCGATCACGTCGGCGAGCGTGGCGCCCTCGACCTGCACGGTGGAGGAGCCGCCCGCGAGAGGGCGCAGCGTGGTGGGGATGCGAACGGTGACGGCCATGGGCGAAACACTACCGGCGCAGTCGGGATTTGACGCGACCGACGTGGCCTAGCCTGACCAGAATGCGCGTGCTGGCAGCAGTCGACAAGTTCAAGGGCACTGCCACCGCCGCCGAGGTCGCCGCGGCGATCGGCCACGCATGCTGGGAACTCGGTCACGAGTGCATCGAGCAGCCGGTTGCCGACGGCGGCGAAGGCACCCTCGAAGCACTCGGTGGAGCGAATCGCACCAGCACCGTCACCGGCCCGCTGGGCGACCCAGTGCAGGCCGAATGGCGATTCCACCGCGGTACCGCCGTGATCGAGATGGCGCGCGCCTCGGGTCTTACCCTTGTCGGGGGCGCTGCGCACAACGATGCGCTCGCTGCCACCACCACTGGCACCGGCGAGCTCATCGACCACGCACTCGATCTCGGCGCACAGCGGATCGTCGTCTGCCTCGGCGGATCCGCTACCACCGATGGCGGGCTCGGATGTGTGCGCGCCATCAGCGCTCCAGCACGGCTCAGAGCCGTACAGCTGCTCGTTGCGTGCGACGTGCAGACGAAGTTCGTCGACGCTGCACCAGTGTTCGCGCCCCAGAAGGGCGCCACGCCGGCACAGGTCGACATGCTGAAGGGACGGCTCGAGCGACTGGCGCAGCTGTACCGCGAGCAGTTCGGCGTCGACGTACGCGACCTGCCGGGCACCGGCGCAGCGGGTGGACTCGCTGGAGGACTCGTCGCGCTTGGCGGACGGTTGCAGCCTGGCTTCGACCTCGTCGCCGATGAGATCGACCTGCACGACAAGATCGCCGATGCCGATCTCGTCATCACCGGCGAGGGCTATCTCGACGAGCAGAGCTTCGAAGGAAAGGTGATCGGCGGCGTGCAGCAACTCTGCGAGGCCGCCGGTCGACGCGTGGCTGCAGTGGTGGGCGACAGCGCCGAGGCGGTACGCCACCGCATCGAGCACCGATCGATCGCCCGCGATCACGGCCTCGAGCGGGCAATGCGGGAGCCACTGTGGTGCATTGAGCACTCGGCACGCGACCTACTGCGCACGCTCACGGGGGCGGCCCCCAACTGACGGCGAGGCGCTGGCGCTATCGGCGGCACCGCAGCAGCGGAACCGCGCCAACAGCACTGCGCCAGTAGGGCAGGCTCAGGGCAGCAGCGTCGTCGACGTGGTGGTGGTCTCGACCGCCACCGGAAGCGCCGAGGGACGCGCCTGGATCTCTGCGATCGTGCGACCCGCATAGTCGTCGCCGAGCATCACCAGCACCGCGGCGCCTTCCGGCCAGGTTCCCTCGCCGGCCGGCAGCGGCACTGGCGCAGGTTCGACCTGAATTCCGCCGAGCGTCTTGGCCACTGACCTCGCCACCGGCAGCGCGGCCGGATCCTGGTCGTTGTAGAGCACCTTCGACGTGGCGAGCTTGACGGTGCCGTTCACTGCCGTCACCGTGGTCCAGCCCAGTCCGCCGAGTGCGAGCGTGAGTTCCTTCGCCACTCCGTTCAGCGAACTGCAGTTGGCCACGACCACCGTGGCCCCCGAGTACACCATCGGCTCGGTGGTGGAGGGCAGCGCCGCAGTGCTCGAGGTGGCGAGTCCCGACAGCGTGGTCGACGTGCTGTCGGCTCCGCCGCCGGCTGGCCCGACCGCTGCCGGATCGCTGTTCACCTGGCGGAGAATGAGAAAGCCCAGCACCAGCGCCAGCACCGTGACGACCACAGCGACTGACGAGCCGATCGGGGCGGCGGGCGGCACGCTTCGAGACGTACGGCCCATGTCGTCTCTGCTCATCGGGGTACCTCCGGTTGTGGGCCGGCTCAGGCGTGTTCGCCGGCTGCCGCGCCCTCGATGAGCGCCCGACGGCGGCGCTCACGCTGGCGGCGCAGACGGCGCACCACCAGCGGATCGGCGAGCATGGCCGCCGGGTGATCGATCACGCGGTTGAGTTCCAGATTGTACTCCTCAACCGAGCAGGAGAACCGCGCCCTGATGGCATCGTGGCGCTCCTCGTCGAGCGTGAACCAGCTCGACTCGAACTCGATGATGGCGAGATCGCGCTCGGACAGCACTAGGTCGGGGCGATCGTGGGGGGTATCGGTACTCATGTCGCCCTCAGCCTGCCCGTTCTCCCCACCCCCCACCAAGCATCGAACAGACGTTTGACCCTGGCCGTCCGGATGCCCGACTGGCGCCATCCGCCTGCCGACGGCCTGGCGGGTGGGTCGTTCGGCATGTCACACCTCGTCGCCATGCTGGAGCACGTCGACTGGATCATGTCGACCGGGCGAGAGAGAGGAGCCAGCTATGGCAGACGACGGACTGTGCAGGTACTGCGGTGCCTACATCGGCACTGAGAGTTGGGCGAGCTGTCCCAACTGCGGCGA
>JBEGVK010000066.1:0-7597 GCA_041178405.1 Actinomycetota bacterium
CTGTCGCGAGCAGCGCGGGGAGGATCTCGCTGCGCAACTGCCGCAGCGTCACCCGGCTTGCGTGTGTACCGACGTTGATGGATGCGATCACCCGCCCGCGGCGATCGTGGAGCGGTGCCGCCACCGAGCGGATGCCTTCCTCGAGCTCCTGGTCGAGCAGGCACCATCCCTGCTGGCGGACGGTGGCCACCTCGTCGATCAGGGCCTGCACGTCGGTGACGGCTCGATCGGTGCGCGGTGCTGCCGACGCGGCGAACGCCGCCCGCACCTCGTCGTCGGAGCGGCCGGCGAGCATCACCCGGCCCATCGACGTCCACGCTGCGGGCAGCCGGGATCCGATCGAGAGCGAGATCGCCATGATGCGCTGCGTGGGAACGCGGGCGACGTAGACGATCTCGGGACCGTCGAGGACGCTGGCCGAGACGCTCTCGTGCACCTGCTCGCTGAGCGACTCCATGAACGGCTGGGCGATGTCGGGCAGCTGCAGTGACGACACGTAGGCGTGGCCGAGGTCGAGCACCTTGGGCGTGAGTTCGAACCACTTGCCGTCGGACTCGGCGTAGCCGAGCGCCACCAGCGTGTGCAGCAGGCGGCGGGCGGTTGCACGCGTGAGGCCTGTCGCCTTCGCCACGTCGGCGACGGTCATGAGCGCGTGCTGCGCGTCGAAGGCGCGCAGCACGGCAAGGCCCCTCTCGAGCGACTGCACGAAGTCGCCGTGCTCGCGCTCGCCCGCATGCACGGCGTCCGGGCGAGGGGAGCGGGTGGAATCGTGAATCGTCATCGCGGGCTCTTGACGACCATGCCGACGACCGACATGATTGTTCTAATACCGCACGAGTGTACGCATAGCGAACACATCGGTCAACGACGAGCAGGAGGTACCCATGCCCACGTACGTCACCAGGTTCGGCTCGCTCGAGTCGTACAAGAAGGGTGGCATCGAGGTCGTCGACGACGATCCGAAGCACTACGCCTTCTCCAACATGTTCGAGGTCGCCTCGATGTCGAAGCCGTGGGAGAAGGTGGCCGTCGGCAAGAACATGGAGTACGTCCTCGAAGTGATCCGCGCCGAGGGCACCAGCGAATGGCGCACCTGCGCGCATGACGAGTTCCCGCTGGTGATGGACGGTGAGGTGCGCCTCGACCTGGTCAAGCTCGACACTCCGATGGTGCCGGCCGACAAGAACGGCTCGGTGCGCATCGACGGCGAGCCTGCCGGCCGCCCGATGGGCCACATCATCCTGCGCCGCGGCCACCAGGCACTGCTGCCGGCCAACTCGGCGTACCGCTTCACGGCAACCTCGCCGAGCGTCATCCTGCTGCAGACAATCCTCGGCGACGACACCATCGAGCGCTGGGCCGACATCTGCCTCAGCTGAGCCGCTGCGCAACCGGCAACCCACTCCACTCGACACACCGACACGACTGACTCCACACGAGGACACCCACCATGACCACCATCGACTCCAGCGTCCAGCACAGCGAGCCCAACGAGCAGGGCTACCGCGAGTTCACCCTCGGCGGCTTCCACTTCCGCCGCGATGAGTTCTTCGTCCACATCACATGGCCGACCGGCATGCACGTGATGAGCGCCGACATCTTCCTGCGCGCGCTGCAGCGGGATGTGGCGTGGGACTTCTTCTACGGCACGGTGAACTTCGATCATGTCTTCGGCACTGTTAACCACTACGGCACCGTCGACATGTTCGCCGGGAGGTTCAACGAGGCCTACCGGAAGAACGAACTCGACCACACCGAGAACTTCGACTCGCCCGTCATCCGCGAGACGTTCAAGGCAATGCTCGACGACTGGACCAACGCCTCGTTCGATCCCTTCGCCAGCCCGGCCGAGACCGAGAAGCCCTTCGGCGTGAAGGACGGCAGCAACACCGAGGCCATCACCCGCCGCCGAGTGGCCGCTGCCCGCATGGTGGGCGTGCCCGGCGACGAGCAGATCCGCACCGATGCCACGCACCCCGTCAACCGCATGTTCGCCGACGTCGACCAGAGCGAGCCCGAGGTGCACGCCGAGCCCGGGTTCGAGGGCGAGGTGGCGGCCTTCAACCTGTTCGCCTACCTGAGCCGCAGCGACGTCACGTGGAACCCCAGCGTGGTCAGCGTGTGCAAGAACAGCCTCTACTGCCCGACGACCGAGGAGTACATCCTTCCCGTGGTCCACGGCAACGACCGCGTCGAGTGGTTCGTGCAGCTGAGCGACGAGATCGTCTGGGACGTCCAGCACCGCGACACTGGGGCGGCACGCGCCAAGGTCACGATGCGCGCTGGCGACGTAGCCGCCATGCCCGGCGACATCCGCCACCAGGGCTACAGCGCGAAGCGCTCGATGCTGCTGGTGTGGGAGAACGGCTCACCCGAGCTGCCCGAGTTGATCCGCACGGGCAAGGCGAGCGTCTACGCGGTCGACTTCTGACGGGCGGGACATGACGCACCGCAACCAGCTGTTCATCGACGGCGAGTTCGTCGACGCGCTCGACGGCGCCACCGTGGAGGTGCTCAACCCCCACGACTGCTCGATCATCACCCACGTCGCCGAGGGCAGGCAGGCCGACATCGACCGAGCCGTCGAGGCTGCGTCGCGGGCTTTCCCCGCATGGAAGAAGATGATGGCCGCCGAGCGCGGCAGGCTGCTGCTGCGACTCGCCGACGCCCTCGAGGCCAAGGCTGAGGAGTTCGCCCAGCTCGAGTCGCTCGACACGGGCCATCCCATCAAGGATGCACGCGTGCTCGACGTGCCTCGCACGGCAGCATGCTTCCGCTACTTCGGCGGCATCGCCGACAAGGTGCAGGGCGACATCATCCCGGTGGATCCCGGGTTCCTCAACTACGTGCAGCGCGAGCCGCTCGGCGTCGTCGGCGCGATCGTGCCCTGGAACTTCCCGCTGATGTTCTGCGCCTGGAAGATGGGCCCGGCGCTCGCCGCCGGCAACACCGTCGTGCTGAAGCCCAGCGAGCTCACGCCGCTGTCGTCGCTGCGCCTTGCCGAGCTGATGCACGAGGTCGGCTTCCCGCGTGGCGTGGTGAACATGGTGCCCGGATTCGGCCACACGGCTGGCGAGCGCCTGGCGATGCACCCCGATGTTCGCAAGATCGCCTTCACCGGCAGCACGGCGATCGGCAGGCGAATCGTCGAGTACTCGGCCGGCAACCTCAAGCGCGTGCAACTCGAGCTGGGCGGCAAGGGGGCGAACATCGTCTTCGACGACGCCAACCTCACCGCTGCCGTCAACGGCTCGGCCTTCGCCATCTTCCACAATCAGGGGCAGGCGTGCATCGCCGGCAGCAGGCTCATCCTGCACGAGCGGATCGCCGACGAGTTCCTCGAGCGCTTCCTCGCCCTCGCTGCGTCGATCCGCCTCGGCAACCCGCTCGACCCCGCCACCGAGATGGGCCCGCTCACCTCGCCGATGCACCGCGACCGCGTGCTCAGCTACGTGAAGGTGGCGCTCGACGAGGGCGCCGAGATCCTTGCCGGCGGAAAGGCCCCCGACGACCCGGCGCTCGGCAAGGGCTGCTACATCGAGCCCACCGTGGTGCGGGCCAGGCCCACCGACCGTGTGTGCCAGGAGGAGGTGTTCGGCCCCTTCGTCACGGTCACCACATTTGCGAGCGACGACGAGGCGCTCGCCATCGCCAACGGCACCGACTACGGACTCGGCGGCGGACTGTGGACCACCAGCCTGCAGCGAGCCCACCGGATGGCGGCCGAGATGCGCAGCGGCATGGTGTGGGTGAACAGCTACAAGCGCGCCAATCCAGGGTCGCCCTTCGGAGGAACCGGGCTGTCGGGCTACGGCCGTGAGATGGGCTTCGAGGCCATGCACGAGTACACCGAGGCCAAGAGCGTCTGGATCAACGTCGACGCACAGTTGCCGCCCTGGTATCCGCGATGAGCGTCATCTGCTCGCTCGCCGAGGCGGTGGCCGAGCACGTGCACAATGGCGACACCGTGTCGATGGAGGGGTTCACCCATCTCATCCCGCACGCCGCCGGCCACGAGATCATCCGGCAGGGCCGCCGCGACCTGCACCTGGTGCGGATGACGCCCGACATGGTGTACGACCAGCTCATCGGCGTCGGCGCAGCGCGGGCACTCACATTCTCGTGGGGCGGCAACCCCGGCGTGGGGTCGTTGCAGCGCTTCCGCGATGCCGTCGAGAACGGATGGCCGCACCCGCTGCAGATCGAGGAGCACAGCCACGCCGGCATGGCGGCCCGGTATGCGGCCGGTGCCGCTGGCCTGCCATTCGCCACGCTCCGCGGCTATGTGGGCACCGACCTTCCCGAGCACACGGCCACCATCAAGCCGATCCAGTGCCCGTTCACCGGCGACTGGCTCACGGCGGTGCCGGCCATCAATCCCGACGTCACGCTGATCCATGCCCAGCGGGCCGACCGCCACGGCAACGTGCAGATCTGGGGACTGGTGGGCGTGCAGAAAGAGGCTGTCCTCGCCGCACGTCGCTCGATCATCACTGTCGAGGAGATCGTCGATGAACTCGAGCCGATGCCCAACGCCGTCGTGCTGCCCGAGTGGACCGTCAGCGCTGTCTGCTGCGTGCCCGACGGCGCGCATCCCAGCTTCGCGATGGGCTATTCGGTGCGCGACAACGCGTTCTACCGCGCATGGGACGACGTCTCGAAGGACCGCGACCGCTTCGCCGATTGGATCGATCGCCACGTGCGCGGCACGGCCGACCACGCCGAGTTCCTTCGCTCGGCCGGTGTCTCCCGGGAGACCGTGCATGCCTGAGGCCGCCACCACCACGTCGCCGCACGACGGAACACCCGCATACAGCGCCGATGAGCTGATGATCGTCAATGCGGCGCGTCGGCTCGGCGCGCTCGCGGCAGCCGGTCGACGTGTGTGCTTCGTCGGCATCGGGCTGCCCAGCACCGCCGCCAACCTCGCCCGCCGCCTGTACGACCCCTCGCCGGTGCTCGTGTACGAGTCGGGATGCATCGGATCGAAGCCCACCCGGCTTCCGCTGTCGATCGGCGACGGCGAGCTGGGCGAGACCGCCGACGCAGTTGTCAGCGTGCCAGAGATCTTCTCGTACTGGCTCCAGGCTGGCCGCATCGACGTGGGCTTCCTCGGAGGAGCTCAACTCGACAGGTTCGGCAACATCAACTCGACCGTCATCGGCGACTATCGCTCGCCGCGCACCCGGCTCCCGGGCGCTGGCGGAGCGCCGGAGATCGCCGCATCCGCAGGGGCGGTGATGGTGATCATGCGCCAGGGCGCCCGGGCCTTCGTCGAGCGCTGCGACTTCCGTTCCTCGATCGGGTTCGGCGACGGGCCGGGACATCGCGAGCGGCTCGGACTGCGTGGCGGCGGCCCGCAGTGGGTGGTCACCGACCTCGGAATCCTCACGCCCGATCCCGTGACGTGCGAGCTCGTGATGAGCGCCCTCCATCCCGGCGTCACCCGCGACGACTGCACGGCCGCCACCGGCTGGAACCTGCGCTTCGCCGACGACCTCGCTGTCACCGAGGCGCCATGCGACCTCGAGCTCGCCGAACTCCGGGCCCTGAAGTCGGCATGAAGCCATTCACCTACGTGCAGCATCCAGCGCGGGTGGTCTTCGGTGCGGGATCCCGCAGCCAGATCGTGCGCGAGGTCGAGGCGTTGCGCGGCGACCGGGTGATGCTGATCGCCCACGAGGGCAGCGACGAGATCGCCGAACTGCTCGGCAGCCGAGTCGTGCTGCGATGGGACGAGATCGTGCAGCACGTGCCGCTCGACCTCGCCGAACGAGCCCGCGACGCAGCCGAAGCAGCGTCGATCGACGTCATCGTCTGCGTGGGCGGCGGCTCGGCCACCGGCTTGGCGAAGGCGATCGCGCTGACGTCGCGCCGGCCGATCGTCGCCGTGCCCACCACCTACGCCGGCAGCGAGCAGACCACCATCTACGGCCTCACCGGCGATCGGCACAAGCAGACGGGCAAGAGCATCGACGTGCTGCCGCGCGCCGTGATCTACGACCCCGAGCTCACCGTGGGCATACCGGCGAGTGTCACCGGGCCGAGTGCCTTCAACGCGCTGGCACACAGTGTCGAGGCGTTCTATGCGCCGGGCTGCAATCCGGTCATCACCGCACTGGCGAAGGAGGCGATCGCTGCCATCCGCGACAGCCTGCCGCGTGTCATGGCGGCGCCGTCCGACATCGACGCGCGCGGTGCGCTGCTCTACGGCGCATACCTCTCGGGCGTGGCGCTCGGCGCCACGTCGGCGGCGTTCCACCACAAGATCTGCCACGTCCTCGGCGGAACATTCGACCTCGTGCATGCCGACGCCCACTCGGTGGTACTGCCGCACGCCGTGGCATTCATTGCTCCATCGATTCCCGATGAGATGAAGTCCCTGGGCGAGGTGCTCGGCGCCGAACCGGCAGGGGCGCTGTGGGACCTCGCCGTCGAGTCGGGCGTGCCGACGTCGCTCGAGTCACTCGGCCTAGCCGAGTCGGACCTGGCCGAGGCTGCCGAGCGCGCCACGGCGGGGGTCGCCACGATCGCCGCACCCGGCAACCCGCGTCCGTGTTCCGAGCAGCAGATGCTCAGCCTGCTGCGACGCGCCTTTGCCGGTGCCCGACCCACGCCTGGAGATGCGCAATGACCGACTCGTACATCGTCGATGCGGTACGCACGCCGATCGGGCGACTCGGCGGTGCGTTGGCTGGCATCCGTCCCGACGACCTCGCTGCGACCGCACTCGGCGGACTGGTGCAGCGCAGGGCCGACAGCGCCGACATCGGTGCTGCCATCGACGAGGTGTACTTCGGCGACGCCAACGGCGCCGGCGAGGACAACCGGAATGTGGCCCGCATGGCGGTGCTGCTGGCAGGTCTTCCGGTGGGAATCCCGGGTGCCACCGTCAACCGACTGTGCGGCAGCGGAATGGAGGCGGTGTTCGCCGCCAGCCGGGCCGCTGCCACCGGCGACGCCGACGTAGTGGTGGCCGGCGGCGTCGAGTCGATGACCCGTGCCCCGTGGGTGATGCTGAAACCGGCGAAGGGATTTCCGACTACGCACGAGCAGCTCTGGAACAGCGCGCTCGGCTGGCGGATGGTGAACCCCTCGATGCCCGAGGCCTGGACCATCTCACTCGGCGAGGGTGCCGAGGTGCTGGCCGACCGACACTCGATCTCGCGTGACGAGCAGGACCAGTTCGCCGTCAGCTCCCACCAGCGGGCGGCAGCGGCGTGGGCGGCCGGCGCGTTCGACGGCGAGATCGTGCCGGTGACCGATGTCGAGCTGTCGATCGACGAATGCGTCCGCCCCGACTCGTCGATGGCGTCGCTCGCGAAGCTTCGACCTGTGTTCCGCAAGGACGGTACCGTCACGGCCGGCAACGCGTCACCGATGAACGACGGCAGCGCTGCGCTGCTCATCGCCTCGGAGTCGGGACTTCGCCGACTCGGCGCGTCGCCGATGGCCCGCATCGTGAGCCGTGCCACGAGCGGCGTCGAGCCGCACCTCTACGGCATCGGTCCTGTCGAGGCTGCGCAGCGCGCGCTCGGCCGCGCCGGTCTTTCGTGGGCCGACATCGACCATGTCGAGCTGAATGAGGCGTTCGCTG
>JBEGVK010000067.1:0-6694 GCA_041178405.1 Actinomycetota bacterium
CGGCAGCGGGCACGGAGATCGGTGCTCGACACCTCGAGGCGGGGCACTTCGACGTGCAGCCACTCGAACCCACCGGGAAGGTCGACCCGAGCCCCCGGCCGGTCGACGACCACGAGCCGCGAACGCGCCGCCACGTCGTCGTGGCGCTCCCACGAGCGGAACCCCGCAGCGGCATCGTCGCCAACGATGGTGAAGAGTTCGGCGTCCGGGTGCTCTACTGCCAAGGCGGCGAGCGTATCGGCGGTGAAACTCGGCCCGCCGCGGTCGATCTCGGTGCGACCCGCCGCCAGTCCCGGCACCTCGGCGACGGCCGCTTCGACCATCGCCAGACGGGCGGCAGCAGGCGTCACCGGACGGGCCCCGCTCTTTTGCCACGGATCATTGGCCACCATCAGCAGCACCAGGTCGAGCGAGAGGGCGTGGCGCACGTTCACGGCGGTCACGAGGTGCCCGACGTGCGGCGGGTCGAAGGTGCCCCCGAACACGCCGAGGCGACGGATCTGGCCCCATTCCGGGGGGTGGGCGGGGGACTGCACGGCCTACGAGTGTACGCCCCGCCTGCGGCCCGGTCCGGGGGTCCCACCACGGCGGCACCAGCCGCTCACGCGCCCGCACCCAGCGTCCGTCATGGCCAGGTGCCGGCCCGCTCGCCAGTCATTCGGGTCGGTCGGCGCCCTTCTACCGGCACCCCGAGGAAATTCCTCTCTCGCCTTCCATTCCCTTGACCGATGTAGTACCGTAGACCGTCCCCCCAACCACAGCCGGATCCCCCCGGTCCGGAGCCCGGGCGCACCACCTGCGTGGCAGCGCGCGGCCCGGCGACTACCCAGCAACCCAGCGGCCTGCCATGTGCCCACTGCCACACGCCCGGCCGGAACAACACGACGCCACGAGAAGTTGAGAGAACTGACATGAACGACTCCATTGGTCTGTACCTGAACGACATCGGCAAGGTGTCGCTGCTCAATGCCGAGGAGGAGCGCGAGCTCTCCCGCATCATCGAGGCCGGCCGCGAGGCCGCCGAGAAGCTGGCGAACGGCGAGCGCGGCGCAGCCCTCAAGGCCGCCGTGGCCCGTGCCGCCGAGGCGAAGGACCGCTTCATCCGCTCCAACCTGCGCCTCGTCGTGTCTATCGCCCGCCGCTACCCGCTGCCCCAGGGCATGGACCTGCTCGACCTGATCCAGGAGGGCAACCTCGGCCTCGAGCACGCTGTCGACAAGTTCGACTGGCGGCGCGGCTTCAAGTTCTCCACCTACGCCACCTTCTGGATCCGCCAGGCCATCGGCCGCGCCCTCGACCAGAAGGCCAGCCTCATCCGCATCCCCGGCGACCGCTCGGCGAGCCTCCGCGCAGCCCTTCGACAGGCCAGCGGCGACGGCGAGACGCTCGACGTCCAGAATGCCGAACTGCACCGACTCACGACACCGGTGTCACTCGACAAGACGATCGGCGACGACGGCGACGCCACCCTCGGCGACCTGATGTCGAACGGCGACGGCACGCCCGAGGATGCCGTGATGGCCATGGTCGACAGCGACCTGCTCGACGAACTGCTCGGCACGCTCGACAAGCGCGCTCGCTACGCAGTCGAGGCCCGGTTCGGCCTGCTCGACGGCGAGCGCAAGAGCTTCCGCGAAGTCGGCGAGAACCTCGGCGTCACTGCCGAGGCTGCCCGCCGTCTCGTCAGCCGGGCCGTTGCCGGCCTGCGCGAAGACGCCGTGCGCATCCTCGCCGTCTGACCACTCGACTGCCGGCATAGGCCGGCCACCACCTCAGCACTGCAGCGAGCCGCCCCCGTGGGCGGCTCGCTCGCGTCTGGCGCCGCCGTCACCACCCGGGGAAACGCCAAATGGCCGCCGTTAGGCTTCCGAGCGTGGCAAAGGCCTGGACACCGAGCAGCTGGACGACGTTCCCGGCGCTGCAGCAGCCCGAGTGGCCCGATCAGGGCGACCTCGAGCGTGCGCTCAAGCAGGTCGCCTCATTCCCGCCGCTCGTCTTCGCCGGCGAGGCGCGCTCACTGCAGTCGTCGCTCGCCCAAGTCGCCGCCGGCAACGCGTTCCTGCTGCAGGCCGGCGACTGTGCCGAAAGCTTCGAGGAGTTCTCCGCCAACAACATCCGCGAGAAACTGCGAGTGATCCTCCAGATGGCGGTGGTGCTCACCTACTCGCTGGGCGTGCCCGTCGTGAAGGTCGGGCGGATCGCCGGCCAGTTCGCCAAGCCCCGCAGCAGCAACGTCGAGCGCGTCGGCGACGTCGACCTTCCGAGCTTTCGGGGGCACATCGTCAACGGCGACGCCCCGTCGGCGGCCGCAAGGATCCCCGATCCGGATCGGCTCGTGCAGGCCTACCACCAGTCGGCCGCCACCCTGAACCTCCTGCGGGCGTTCACCAAGGGAGGCTTCGCCGATCTCAGCCGTGTGCATGCATGGACACAGGAGTTCGTTGCCAGCAGCCCCGAGGGTCAGCGGTACGAGCAGATCGCGAGCGAGATCGACCGCGCCCTGAGGTTCATGCGTGCGTGTGGAGTCGACACCGAGGTCACCCACGACCTGCACTCCACCGACGTCTACACCAGCCACGAGGCGCTGCTGCTCGGATACGAGGAGGCGCTCACCCGGCAGGACTCGCTCACCGGCGGCTGGTACGACTGCTCGGCTCACATGCTCTGGATCGGCGAGCGCACCCGTCAGCTCGACGGGGCACACATCGAGTTCCTCCGAGGTGTCGGCAACCCAATCGGCTGCAAGGTCGGAGCGACCACCGACGCCGCATATGTGCTCGAGTTGTGCGAGCGGCTCAACCCAGCGCGCCTGCCCGGCCGCCTCACGCTCATCAGCCGAATGGGAGCCGACCGGGTCGAGAGCGGCCTGCGGCCGCTGCTGCGCGCCGTCCGAGACGCCGGCCATCCCGTGGTATGGGCGTGCGACCCGATGCACGGGAACACGATCACCAGCGCGGGCGGGCGCAAGACCCGCACCTTCGACTCGATCTGTGCCGAGATCGACGGATACGTCCGCGCCCATCAGGCCGAGGGCACCTGGCCCGGCGGCATCCATGTCGAGCTCACCGGCGAGAATGTCACCGAGTGCATCGGCGGCGCCGACAACATCTCCGAGGTTCAGCTCGACGAGGCCTACCAGACGGTATGCGACCCTCGGCTGAACGGGCGCCAGAGCCTCGATCTCGCCTTCCACGTCGCCGAGTTGCTCCGCACCGCGGGCTTCGCCTGAGGCCGGCGTGCGAGTGGCCGGGCACCAGCGCGAGCGAGTCGCCGACGCACTCTCGCTGACCCGGCGGTGGCGAGTCGACACGGTTGCGGCCGCTGTCGTGCTGCCCGACGGCTCCACCGTGGCACTCGGCCCCACCGCGCGGCCATTCCGGCTGGCATCGATCTCGAAGATGCTCGTCGGTTGGGCGGCACTCGTCGCCGCCGAGGAGGGCACCATCGGCCTCGATGCACCGATCAGTTCCATCGGCAGCGTTGACCTGGCCGGCGCCACGTGCCGGCACCTCCTCGCCCATGCGAGCGGCCTTGCGTTCGACTCTGCAGACCGACTGGCAGCCCCCGGCACTCGCCGCATCTACAGCAACACCGGCGTCGAGTTGCTTGCGTCGCACCTTGCCGACGCTGCGGGGATGCCCTTCGGCGACTACCTCTGCGAGGCGGTGCTCGAGCCGCTCGGCATGACGAACACCGCGCTCGGCGACTCGCCGGCAAAGGACATCACCGGCACTGTCGACGACCTCGTGCGCTTCGTCGGCGAATTGCAGCATCCCGTACTCGTGTCGGCCGAGTCTGCACTCGACTTCCGTTCCGTGCAGTTCGCAGGACTCCCCGGCGTGCTGCCGGGTATCGGACGGTTCGACGACTGCGCATGGGGCCTCGGCACCGAGGTCCGCAGCACCAAGCAGCCGCACTGGACCGGCACGCGCAACAGTCCGTCCACGTATGGGCACTTCGGTGGCGCCGGTACCCTCCTGTGGGTGGATCCTGCGGCTGCGACGGCGTGCATCGCGCTCACCGACCGGCCCTTCGACGAGTGGGCCAGCGACGCACTCGTGCTCTGGCCGGCACTCGCCGACGCTGTGCTGAGCGCAGTCGCCGCTGGCAGTCGTGCCGACGCGATGACGGCACCCTCCGACCCCTCGCCCACGGCAGTTCTCGCTGCCAGCGCGACGGCACAACGACGCGCATCCGACGCTGCGAACCAGTCGGTGACCGCATGACATCGCTGTCGCCCGGCGACCGCGTGCGCTACGAGGCCACCGGCGACGACGGCTTCCCGATCGTCCGCTACGGATTCGTCGGCGGCGTCGCGGGCAGCGACGGGCCGGTCGTCGTCATGCTCGACGGCGAACTCGGGGGCGATGTCGTCAATCTCGACGAACTCAGGCCCGTGGCCGTTACCACCATCGAACTGGCCCTCAGCGGCATCGACCTCGTCGACAATCCCGAGTATCGGTGCGGCCTGCTCGAGCTCTGGTGTGCCGAGGCCGACACGGCAGGTCTCGACATCGACGCCGTGATGCCCGTTCACGGCGAGTGCGACTGCAGCGGTACCGCGTGGGTGCTCGCCGAACTGCACGCCGGCGAGTGGTGCTATGCGCTGCGCGCCGTCAGGTGCCCCGACGAGCCCGACGTCGTGCGGGTGCGAGCGGATCTGCTCGCACCGCCGTCGTGGTAGCCGATCGCGTCGCAGCGCCCTCCAACCCGCCCGGCTGGAATGCCATCCTGCTGGCGACTGCGACGATCGGCGTGTCGAACAGCGTGGTCTTCGCCCTGCTCGGCAACCTGCAGGACGAGTATGGATTCAGCGACCTCGGTCTCGGGCTCATCGCCGGTGCGGGATTCGTTGTCGGGCTGATCGGCCAGATCCTGTTCGCCCCGTTCGCCGACAAGGGGCACTCGAAACTGCTCCTGCTGCTCGGACTGGCGGCGGCGGTAGCGGGAAGCATCTCGTTCGCGCTGTCGTCGTCGCTGATCGCACTCATCCTCTCGCGCTGCCTCACCGGCGCCTCCACCTCGCTCTACCTGCCCTCTGTCCGAGCGATCGCGATCTCTGTCGACCGCGACAACGTCGCCCGCCGGCTCGGCGTGCTCGGCGCCGCGGAACTTGGGGGATTCGTGATCGGTCCCATGCTCGGCGGCCTCCTCGTCGGTCCGTTCGGCATCAGGGTCCCGTTCCTCGTCAACGGCATCGCTGCCCTGATCGGACTCGCGCTGCTCATCCCCCGTCAACTGCCCGAGCCGCCGCGCACCGACCGCCACCAGCTCGGGTTCGACCTGCTGCGGCTTCCCCAGGTGCGCACCGGCGTGCTGCTCAGCATGGCCGCGTTCGCTCCGGTCGGGTTCTACGACGCCGTGCTCGACAGATTCCTGACCGACCTCGGTGCGACCGAACTCGTAGTCGGCCTCTCGTTCCTGCTGTTCGGCCTGCCGTTCGCGTTGCTGGCTCCCACGGGCGGGCGCCTCGTCGACCGGATCGGCGCGGTTCCTGCCAGTGTCATCGCGATGGCGCTCGTGACGCCGCTCGTCGTCAGCTACGGCTTCATCACGGTGCCAATCGTGATCGCACTGCTCAGTGGGGTCGAGGGATGCGTCCAGGCGCTCGGCGTTCCCGCGGTCCAGTCGGCGGTGGCGCAGGCGGCACCAGAGGGGCGCGCCGCAGCGGCGCAGGGCCTTGCCGGCGCGGGAAACCTCACCATGGGCGCCATCACCGCGTTCTCAGCGGGGCCTATCTACGGCAACCTCGGCCCCGAGTGGATGTTCTGCATCGCCGCCACGGTCGGTGCCGCGCTCACGGTGCTTGCCATGCTGCAGCGCCCGACTCGCAGCACCGCATCGTGACGCTCGGGCAGTTGCCTGCTCTCAGCTGAGGCGCTCGACCACCATTGCCAGGCCCTGTCCGCCGCCGACGCACATGCTCTCGAGACCCCAGGTCTTCTCCTCCCACTGGAGCCCGTTGATCAGCGTCGCCATGATGCGCGCCCCCGTCATGCCGAAGGGGTGGCCGAGTGCGATGGCACCGCCGTGCACGTTCAGCTGGTGGTCGATGTCGATGCCGAGGTGCTTCGCCGACGGGATGACCTGCGCAGCAAACGCCTCGTTGATCTCGACGAGGTCGATCTGGTCGATGGTGCGGCCGGCGCGCCGCAGGGCCTGACGGCATGCCTCGATGGGTCCGAGTCCCATGATCTCCGGGCTGAGCGCGCTCACACCAGAGCTCACCACGCGTGCAAGCGGCGTGACGCCGAGCTGGGCAGCCTTCGTGTCGCTCATCACCAGCACTGCAGCAGCCCCGTCGTTCAGCGGGCACGCGTTGCCGGCCGTGATGCTGCCGTCGGGCCGGAAGACCGGCTTCAGCTGGCTCACCGCCTCGTAGCTCGTGCCGGGGCGGGGCCCGTCGTCGGTCGACACCACTGTTCCGTCGGGAAGCGTCACCGGCGTGATCTCGCGGGCGAAGAAACCGTTCTCGATGTGCTCGCAGGCCAGGTTCTGGCTGCGCACTCCGAAGCGGTCCATCTCCTCGCGGGTGACGCCCTCCTGCTCGACGACATTCTCGGCGGTCTGGCCCATTGCGATGTACATGTCGGGGAGCCCAGTCGGCGGCGTCCACGTCGGCTGGCCGCCCTGGGCGCGCAGCTTGGTGCGCTCGCCCGGCTCTTTGAACCGCGGATTCGGCGCCGTGTCGCTC
>JBEGVK010000068.1:0-3326 GCA_041178405.1 Actinomycetota bacterium
CGGGGCGGTTGCCTGCGGCTGCGGCACACCACCCGGTACCGGCTGGAACGTCGGGGGCGGCGCCAGCAGCGGCGCAACGAGCGGTGGAGTGGATGCCGACGGCGCACCGTCGGGGGCACTCGATCGGGACGGCAGGCTCGGCGTGATGTCCGCCTCGGCGCCGCCGAGAAGCGGCAGCGGCACGACGTTGATGGGTGCCGATGTCGACGACTCGGCCGACGGCAGGGAGCGTTCCAAGGGGGCAGCGCACTGATGGCAGAAGCGGTGTGTGGCCTCGACGTCAGCAGCGCATGACGGACAGCGCATCGCCGACCCCTTTCGCATCCACGGACTGTCGTCCAGCTCGACTTCGACGGCACCGCCCCAGTGCGGACCGCCTCCGCACACTAGGTCAGATCGCTCGGTCCCCACATGGGTTCGTCGGCTCGGCGGCGCAGATAGCGATCCGCCATCCAGTCGAGCAGGAAATCCTCGAACGCAGAGGCCGGGAGTGCCTCGGCATACAGGTGACCCTGCTGGCGAACGCATCCGAGCGCCACGAGCGCATCGGCCTGTGCTCCGGTCTGCACTCCGTCAGCGGTGACGGCGAGGCCGAGTTCGCGAACCAGCGAGATGATCGACCGGGCGATTGCCCAGTCGGCAGGGTGAGCAGTCAGCGAGTCGATCGACAGGCGGTCGATTCGCACCTCGTCGAGCGGCAGACGACGGAGCAGGCTCAGCGACGACACTCCGCGTGCGAAGTCGTCGAGGCACACGCGGCCGCCGCGGGCGCGGAACGCCGCCATGTTTGCCGCAGCGGCGGGAAGATCGGCGGTGACGGCGCTCTCGCGCACGTCGATGGTCACCAGCGATGCAGACAGTCCCTGCAGCACATGGTCGATCGGGTCGTCACTCCATCGTCGCTCGGTGGCCTCGGGAGCCATGTTGACGCGGAAGCGGAATCCCTCCGGCAGGCCCAGCATTGCCAGGCGCTGGATGTGGGGACGTGCGCTGGCAATGACGCGATCGGTGATCCGCTCGAGCAAACCGGCAGACGCGGCGAGCGCAAGGAACTCGTGAGCCGCCACGACACGACCGTCGCGGCGAACCCACCGGGCCAGCAGCTCAGCCCCGACCAGCTGTCCGCTCGCCGCATCGATCTCGGGCTGGTAGAAGGCAACGATGTCGCCGTCGTCAATTGCGCGGCGGAGCGCCTGCTCGCCCTCGAGGCGGTGAACGAGCTCGCGCTGCATCTCGCCGTCGAACAACTCGACGCGGTTTCGGCCTCCGGCCTTTGCCCGGTACAGGGCGGCGTTGGCGTGACGGAGCAGCTCGCTCGCCGTGGTGCCGTGGGCCGGCGCCACGGCGAGGCCGATGCTCACCGACGACGGCACCTCGCGGCCCTCGGCATAGATCGGCTGAGCCAGCGCATCAACGAGACGGCTGGCGATCGCCGTCGCCTCGCGCAGGTCGTGATCGGGCATGACGACGACGAACTCGTCACCGCCCATCCGGCCGGCAACCGAACCGGGCTCGATACTCCGCGAGAGCCGGTCGGCAATGATGCTGATGAATCGGTCGCCGCCGCGATGCCCGAGCGCGTCGTTCACTGCCTTGAATCGGTCGAGGTCGCAGAAGAGCAGACCAACCGGATGCTCGGTGCTCGCTGATGCCAGCAGCTGGTCGAGCAACTCGAGCGTGCCGCGTCGGTTGTACAGGCCCGTCAGCGGGTCGTGTGTGGCCTGGTGCGCCAGCCGGCTGTTGGTTGCAGCCAGTTCCTCGTTCACTGACGTCAGCTCGGAGCGCTCGTGGTCGAGCTCGGTCAGCAGTTCGGCCGCCCGAAGCTGGACCCTGATCGCCTCAACTGACGAGCGGCTCACCACGTGGTGGAGCGCCACGAGAGCGCCAGCGAAGAACACGGCCAGCAGTCCGAGACCCCGGAGCCGATCGTCGTCGCTCGATGACAGCGACATCGACGACAGTCCCGTGAGCGGGACGAGGAAGGCGAGGTACAGATCGCGTCGGCCTGCAGTGATCAGCGCGCCGACGGCGGCGGCCACCGACGGAAAGAGGACGAACAGCAGCGTGACCTCGATGTCTCCCTCCGCCGCCACCCACGGACACATGCCGAACAGTCCGCCGACCGACGCCAGCGCCGCACCGAGGGCGAGGCGCACGAACCACGGCGTCGACGAGTCGGTGGCGCGCTTGCGGTACCCGTAGAGCGCCAGCGAGGTGAGGCCCGTTGCCAGCACCGCCGACAGCACCCACCACCCGAAGCGGACGCCGGGAAGGGTGCCCCGCATCACCCGGCTCACGAGCAGCGTGAACGGCAGCAGCAAGAACGGGGCCGGCAGCAGATGTGTGGCGACCGATGCCAGCGCCCGCTGGCGCACGTACGCCTGCTGGTGAGCGTCAGCAGGAGCCGGCGCACCACGGAGCGTGTCGGACTCGGGGAATTCGTTCACAACCGCTCCTTTCGAGGCTCAGAGGCTGATGCGGCCTGCCGCAACCGGTACCGGAGCACCGTCCGTGACTGGCCGTGCGGACAGGCATTTTCATCGGCGGTGCCGGCCGGATCCTTGAGAAATCCCTGCAGATTCCCGTACCGGTCGCCAAGAGTCCCCCGGCCACCGCACTGGAACACCCGTAACGCTCGTCGGTGCCCGCCCGAAATCTCGCACACGATCCGCCGACGGTGATCCCCGCTGTGTCACGCTTTCTCTTGTTCACGACCAAAGGAGAACCGCGTTATGTCAGAAGTAATGCTGACGGGCGACAATTACCAGCTCGTCTACAACCTGCTGTCCTTCGGCACTGCCGTGATGCTGGGTGCCTTCGTCTACTTCCTGACGCAGATGAACAGCGTTGCGAAGGCCTATCGCTCGGGCGTGGCCGTGTCGGCCATCGTCGTCGGCATCGCCGGCTACCACTACTACCGCATGTGGAGCTCGTTCGACGCCGACCACATGAACGAGGGATACCGCTACGCCGACTGGCTGATCACGGTGCCGCTGCTGATCGTCGAGCTGCTCGTCGTGCTCGGCGTCGCCGCCGACGCACGCCGCACGCTCATGATCCGCCTCGTGCCCGCCACTGCGCTGATGATCGCCCTCGGCTATCCGGGCGAGACCTCTACCGACAACAACACCAAGTGGCTGTGGTGGGTCCTGGCGATGATCCCGTTCGTCTACATCCTGTGGGTGCTCGTCGGCGAGCTCCGTGCCGCCAAGAGCCGCGAGAGCGGCGCCGTCTCGTCGGCGATCAACCGCGCCACGATGGTGCTCCTCGTCACGTGGTGCGTGTACCCGATTGCGTACCTGTTCCCAGTATTCGACGCCGAGTCG
>JBEGVK010000069.1:0-28009 GCA_041178405.1 Actinomycetota bacterium
TGTTCCACATCCTGATGAACATGCTGCTGCTGTACCAGCTGGGCATGCTGCAGCGAGAATCGCAGCGATCCGAGCTCGCGCTCGAGCAGCATGCCCAGCTGGTACAGCAGCAGCATGTTCATCAGGATGTGGAACACCCCGAAGTGGATGAACCCGGCGGTGACGAGCCGGTACCACTGCTGTACATCACCTGTGCTGCCGTTGGCGTTCTCGAGGATGTTGCGGCTGAGACCGAGTTCACGATGTGCGGTGGTGATGGACCCACCCCCGAGCGTCGACGCGTCGGCGAGCACCATCGCCGCGAAGACCAGCAGGTTGATGCCGATCAGCGCATAGGTGGCCGGGGTGAGCACGCGGGCGTTGGCGTGCCGCACCCGTGTGCGGATGTCGGGCTGGCTGGCCTTCGCGCAGTCGAGGCAGTGCGAGCCGACGGCCGCCTGCACGAGGCAGTCGCCGCACGCCGGCCGGCCGCAGCGGGTGCAGTTGCGGCCGCCCTCGCGGTCGGCGTGCCGATAGCACGAGGGCACGGGGGGAGGGGAGGGGAACGCCACGGGACGAGATTACCGATGCAGGTACGGCACTGGGGTCTCAGCGCCGGGCGCGCTCGCCGAATGCCTCAGCGCCGGCCGGTTCGCCGAGCAGGTGGCCCTGCACGAGATCGCAGCCGAGCAGCCGCAGTCGGCGCAGTTGGTCGGCCGACGTGACCCATTCGGCAACCACCTGCATGTCGAGCGCATGAGCGAGCTGGATGATGGCGCGCACGATGGGATCATCGTCACCGCTGGTGCCGAGCAGTCGGGCGATCGACCCGTCGAGCTTCAGCACATCGGCCTGACAGGTGCGCAGCGCCGTGAGCGACGACACACCAGTGCCGAAGCTGTCGAGTCCGAGCTGCACGCCGAACCTGCGCAGTGCCTGCAGCGTGCGCAGCGTGCTGGGGTGGCGGTCGTCGAGTGTGGCCTCGTCGAAGTCGAGCGTCAGCTGGTGCGGGCTCAGGTCGGCGTGGCGCACGATGGCGCTCACCTTCTCGACGAAGGTGCTCTCGACGAGCTGACGGGCAGCGACATTCACGTGCACGCTGAAGCCTCGATCGACGAGGCCGGCGTCGAGCCACGCCCGTGCGTCGGTGCACGCCTGCCGGATCACCCAGTCGCCGATCGGCACGATGGTGCCCGAGTCCTCGGCGAGCCGCAGGAAGTCGGCAGGGAGCATGGTGCCGTGCGCGGGGTGGTCCCATCGCAACAGGGCCTCGGCGCCGGCAACGCGTCCGCTGTGCGTCGAGATGATGGGCTGGTAGGCGAGCCGCAGCTGCCCGGCGGCGAGCGCCAGCTCGAGGTCGCCGCTCAGCTGCTTGGCGCGGCGCAGTTCGCCGCGCATCTCGTCGGTGTACAGCTCGCTGCGCGACGGACCCTGTCGCTTGGCGTGGTACATGGCCAGGTCGGCATTGCGGAGCAGTTCGATAGCGGCGTCCTGGCCGCTCACCGACTCGTACTGCTGCGCGGCACCGATGGCGACGCCGATGCTGACCGACAGGTCGACCTCGACACCGCTCAGCATCACGCGGCCGCTGAGGGCCTGGCGGATGCGCTCGGCGAGGTCGAGGGCCGACTGCTCGTCGATGGCGCCGACGCACAGCACGACGAACTCGTCACCGCCGATGCGGGCCACCAGGTCGGCGGGCCGCGTGGCATGCAGCACGCGATTGGCCACCTGGATGAGCAGCTGGTCGCCCACCTCGTGGCCGACGGTGTCGTTGACATCCTTCAGGCGGTCGACGTCGAGGAACAGCATGGCGATGTTCTCGCGGCTGCCGCGGTGATGGTCGACCGCCTCGGCTGCAGCGCGCAGCAGCATCAACCGGTTGGGGAGATTGGTGAGCGCGTCGTGGTTCGCCTGGCGGGCGAGCTCGGACTGCAGATGGCGGATGGCAGTGACGTCGCGGGCGACACCGCCCCAGTACTCGACCGCTCCATCGGGACCGCGGCTGACGAGCACGTCGACCTCGAGCGTGCGTGCGATGCCGTCGGGTGTGCGGTACCCGACCTCTCCCGACCACTGCGCACTGCCAGCCCCCGTCATGACCGCGCGGGGCACCTGGTCCTTCACCGACTGCAGGAGTGTCTGCGACAGCGGCGTGGTGCCGGTATGGCCGTCGGCGCCGTCGATCCCGAAGAGCCGGCGTGCGGCCTCGTTGGCGAACATGGGGGTGCCGGTGCGGTCGAGCACGAAGATGCCGTCGGTGGTGGCGGCAGCGAGTGAGGTGAGCTGGTCGAGCAGGTCGCGGCCGCCGACCTCGTCGGTGTGATCGGAGATGCTGCCCGTGTAGCCGATGACGACGCCGTGCTCGTTGCGCGAGGGCGCCGTGTCGAGGCGCACCCAGGTGAGGCGGCCATCGTCGCGCCAGACCCGGTACTCGACCTTGAACGGCTGTCCGCCGGCAACGCCCTGCCGCCAGGCGTGCTCGGCGGCGGCGCGGTCGGCGGGGTGCGAGGTCGACCACGGCGCTGAGCCCACGATCGAGGTGGGCGACGGCCCGCCGCTGAACGCGTTCCCGTGCACGAGCGCGACGAACGCAGCGTTGGCGGCGGTGACCCGTCCGGCCGTGTCGGCGTGGAAGAGGCCGACCGGCAGCGAGGGAAGCGACTCGTCGATGGGTGATCCTGACATCGGGTGGGCTGGTCGGTCGGATATCGGCAGTCGCCGTCAGCGACTGAAGGTCCCCGTGACCTCGGCCGTGGCGATGACCGTCTGGCGGATGCGGGCGAGCATCTGGTCGCCGGGTTCGCCGTCGACGAGTCCCGACTCCTCGCCAAGATAATGGACGGTCAGCAGGTACGAGTGTTCTTCTCCTGCCGGCGGGCACGGGCCCGTGTAGCCGATGTCGCCCACCGAGTTGAGGGCGGCCACTGCCCCGAGCGGCGTCGAGTCCTCGTCGATGCCCGTGGCATCCGGCGAGATTCCGGCGACCACCCAGTGCACGAACGACGGCATGTCGAGATCGGTGAGCGACAGGGCGATCTCTGCGGTGCCGGCCGGGGCAGGGTCCCAGGCGAGCGCCGGCGACACATTGAGACCGTCGCAGGTGTTGCGCGGGTCGATGGGCGCCCCGCTGCGCCACGGGGCGACGACCTCCCCCACGCCGCCGGGCAGGGCGGGTGCCGTAGTGGGCAGTGAGGTGGCGTCGTCGAGGTCGGGAAGCCCGAACTCGGCACCGACCGACGTGGTGGGGGCGGTGCTCACGCTTGCGGTCTGGTCGGGTCGCGGCTCGCGCAGTTCGCGGCCATCGCTGCGGCACCCGGCCACGACGAGGGCGGCGGCTGCGGCCAGCAGTGCGGCGGTGACCCCGACGACGGGGCGGCCAGCGGCGGAGGGCAGGCGAGACGGGCGAACCACTGCACCAGCCTACGTGGCGGCCCCATGTGGGGGCGTGCGCGTCGGTATCGTGCAGGACGTGGTCGACTCCCCCCTGTGCATGCTCACGGTGCACGCCCATCCCGACGACGAGGCATCGAAGGGCGCGCCCACCCTGGCCCGCTATCATGCCGAGGGAGTGCGCACGGTGCTGGTCTGCTGCACCGGCGGCGAGGAGGGCGATCTGCAGAACCCCACGCTGCGCGAACCCGGGCAGGCGTTCCACGGACTGTCGGCCGAGCAGGAGCGAGAGCTGCTGGCGGCGATCCGGCCGTCGGAACTGGCGCAGTCGGCCGAGATCATCGGATTCGACGAGGTGGTGATGCTCGGGTACCGCGACTCGGGCATGAAGGACTCGCCCGCCAACGCCCACCCCGAGTGCTTCCACATGGCCGACCTCGATGAGGCGGCAGGCAGGCTGGTGGCGGTGATCCGGCGCGAGCGGCCGCAGGTGATCATCACCTACGGCGACGACCAGCGCGGCTACCCGCATCCCGACCATGTGCGAGTCCACGAGGTGTCGCTGGTGGCGTTCGAGCGCGCAGGCGACCCGGCGTGGTACCCCGAGGCCGGCGAGCCGTGGCAGCCGTTGAAGCTCTACTACTCGGTCTGGTCGAGGGCCCGCCTCCTGGCGTTGCACGAGGGAATGATCCGTCACCGCGGTGAGTCGCCGTTCGACCAGGACTGGCTCGACCGGCCCGGCCAGGACCACCGCATCACCACCCGGGTCGAGATCAGCGCCTTCCTCTGGGCGCGAAGCGGCTCACTGCGGGCCCACGCCACGCAGGTCGATCCGAACGAGCCGTGGTGGTTCGGCCTCACCGACGAGCAACTCGCCGAGGTCTATCCGTGGGAGGACTGGATCCTGGCGCGCTCGCTGGTGGGGAGCCCCGCCGAGGGCGACCTCGAGGACGACCTGTTCTCCGGCATCCGCAGCGGTGTGCTGTCGAGTACCGAGCGGCTGTCGCGATGACCGCCATCCAGTACCGCGTTGCGTTCGGCAAGAACGACGAGGCCGTCGATGGGCCCGATGACGCCGAGGTCGTCGTCACCGTGGCGCGTGCCGATGCTGGCATGGATCCGTCGGTGGCGTTCATGACCGGCAAGCTGAAGAGCACGGGTCCGACTCGGCCGCTGCTCGATGCACTGGCCGACGGCTCGGCGGCTGCCGCCCTGGCGCGCATCCTCGTTTCGCGGACCTGAGTCCGCCTGCTCGCTCGCCGCGTCGAGTGCCGGCGCTGCTCAGCCCGACGCGCCGGAGCGCATTGCGTCGCGGAGGTGGCGATAGCCGATGCGCACGGCGCCGGATTCGTCGAGCAGCGATCGAAGCCGGGCGTCGTTGGTGACGAGTTCGAAGTCGTCGATCCACAGCGGAGCAGAGGGCGTGAGCGCCCGAACCTCGGGCGAGTCGATCACCGGCTGCACGTGGATCTCGGTGACCCCCGGCTGCAGCGAACTGATGGCGTCGTAGACGCGTTCGCGGCTGCCGGCGCGCCAGTCGTGGTCGAAGTGGTCGGGGAACAGCACACCCTCGTCGTCGGCGAGACGGCGGAAGGGGAAGCCGGCCTGCTCGGCGGAGATCGTGCTCGGCAGGCGGATCGGCAACTCGAACTCCGCGGCGAGTTCGAGGTAGATGCCGAAGAACTCGGGACGCAGCATGATCGGCGACAGGTGGGGGGCGAGGTGGGTGACATCGACGCCCCATGCGAGGGCCCGTTCGATCTGGGCACGGCATTCGCGCAGCACCTCGGCCGGGTCGGCGTGCTCCCACAGGTCGTCGAGCGTCCTCGGGAATCCGCCCTCGCCCGACAGCAGGCTCGGCGACTGGGTGATGGGGCCGAAGCGATAGTGCTCGTACTCGCAGTTGAGGGTGAGGTGCACCCCGATGTCGTCGCCGGACTGCAGCCGCGATGCAGCGTCGTGCGCCCACGGTGCCGGGACCATCAGGCTGGCGCTCGTAGCGACGCCACTGCGCAGCGATCGGAGCACGCCCTCGTTGGCGGCGTGGCTGGCGCCGAGGTCGTCGCACGAGATGATGACGAGCCGCGCATCGGCAGGGAAGCCAAGGCGTTCGGCGAGGGTCGGCATGCGCGCACGCTATCCGCTGCAGGCCGCCCACAGGCCGAGCGACTGCGACCGTGCGGATGCTGCCGCGCCGGCGAGGGTGTCCGCATGCGCAGTGTTCGGCTCGAAGGGCAGCGGACGGGCGAACCCGCCGGCGACGAGGTGGAGGTTGACGAAGAGACCGTCGGTGGCGCGGTAGACGTAGGCAAGCAGACGGCCAAAGGCGTCACGCGGCTCGATGTCGCGTTCGAGTCGAATGGGTGTCGATGCGGGCAGCAGTGCCTCGGTGCGAGCCGATGCCTCCGGGCCGTAGCACTCGACGGGCGTGTCGGGCTTCAGGGTCTCGGGCGTGTCGATGCCGATGAGCCGGATCCGCTCGCGGCGGCCGTCGACGACGGCGTCGATCGTGTCGCCGTCGACGACGCCGACGACGAGCGCATTCGATGCGAGCACGGTGTGGGCCGGCCGCGGGTCGGTTGCAGCCCCGGTGCGTTGCCGGGCATCGCAGCCCCACAGCGGGCTTGCCGCCATGACGGCAGCGGCGATGGTCGCAGTGCAGATGGCAGTGGGGCGGCGAGCGGGCACATCTGCCCTTCTATCGCCGAGCGGAGTTCAGAGCCGCTCGATGAGCGTGCCGGTGCCGAGGCCGCCGCCGCAGCACATCGTGACCAGCGCATACCTGCCGCTGATCCGCTCGAGCTCGTGCAGTGCCTTGGTCATCAGGAATGCGCCGGTGCCGCCCAGCGGGTGGCCGAGCGCGATTGCGCCGCCGTTGGGGTTGGCGCGCTCGGGATCGGCTCCGACTTCCTTCATCCACGCGAGCACCACCGATGCGAAGGCCTCGTTCACCTCGAACACGTCGATGTCGTCGATCGTCAGGTTGTTGCGTCGCAGGAGATGCTGGGTGGCATCGATCGGGCCGGTGAGCATGAGCACTGGGTCGACGCCGACATTGCACGTGTCGACGATGCGGGCCCTGGCGCGCAGCCCGAGCGCCGCAGCGCGCTGCTCGGTCATCATCAGCACGGCAGCGGCACCATCGCTGATCTGGCTCGAGTTCCCGGCGGTGTGCACGCCGTTCTCGCGAGCCACCGGCTTCAGCATCGCGAGTTGCTCGAGCGACGTGTCGCGAAGCCCCTCGTCGCGGCCAACTGTGTGCGTGGTGCCGGTGGGCGAGCCGTTCTCGTCGAGATCGGGTGCGTCGACGGTGACGTACTGGCCGGCGAAGCGGTCCTCCGCCCACGCCCGTGCGGCACGCTGCTGGCTGAGCAGTCCGAAGCGGTCGGTGTCGTCGCGTGTGATGCCCCACTTCTCGGCAATCCGCTCGGCGCCCTCGAACTGCGACGTCATCTCATAGCGGTCGAAGTAGGTGCGCGGAATCGGAACACCGAGGCCGATCTTCTTGTTGCTGTTGCTGCCGATCGGGATACGGCTCATCACCTCGACACCGCAGGCGAGTGCGACATCGACGACGTCGGCGCCGACGAGTGCCGTGGCGAGGTTGGTGGCCTGCTGGCTCGAGCCGCACTGTGCGTCGACGGTGGTGGCGGCCACGCTGAGGGGGCCGCCCATCGCCAGCCAGGCGGTCCGGGTCACGTTGAAGGACTGCTCGCCCACCTGGCTCACGCATCCGCCGACGACCTGGCCGACATGTGCCGGGTCGATGCCGGAGCGGTCGACGGCTGCCTTCTGGACGATGCCGAGCAGTTCTGCGGGATGGAGGGATGACAGTCCGCCGTTGCGCTTGCCGATAGGCGTGCGGACGGCATCGACGATGACGACAGTGCTCATTGCCGCACTCTACGGTGGCCGCCGTGAGCACCTTCAACCCGGCGATGCAGCCGCCGGCACCGGACGCCAGTCGCCACACCCACCGGTTCATCCACGTGGTCGGTACCTCGGTGTTCGTCGACGACCGCCGGGCTGACGACGGATGGGATGCGCACTTCCTGGGCACGGTCGACGGCCCCGATGGCATGGTCGCATGCTGGGGGGTCGATGTCCCGCGTGGCCACGATCCGTCTGACGGGGCGGCTGTCGACCTGTACTCGTACTTCGGCCGCTCCAGTGAGATCGACTGGCTGGTCGCCGGTCGCGCCGTGCAGCTCGTCGAGTGGGCGCGCACACATCGCTTCTGCGGGAGGTGCGGTTCGCAGACGGCAGCGCAGGAGACCGAGCGCGCCATGCGCTGTCCGGCCTGCGGCCTGCTGGCATTCCCGCGCCTGGCGCCGGCGATGATCACGCTGGTGACGCGGGGCGAGCCGGGGCCGGACCAAGAGGTGCTGCTCGCCCGCGGTGTCGCCTTCCGGGCCCCCGTGTACTCGTGCCTTGCGGGATTCGTCGAGCCTGGTGAGTCGCTCGAGCAGGCGGTCGTGCGCGAGGTACGCGAGGAGGTGGGGGTCGACGTCGACGATGTGCGCTACTGGGGCAGCCAGCCGTGGCCGTTCCCGCACAGCCTGATGATCGGGTTCACGGCGCGCTGGACTGGCGGCGACATTGAGTGCGATCCATCAGAGATCGTCGATGCCCAGTGGTTCCGCCGCGACACGATGCCGCCGCTGCCCCCGCACATCTCGATCGCGCGGAAGATCATCGACGGATGGGCGCGCAACTGACCCGCAACGACGGGTGGCAGTGCGCGCTGGGCGCGGCATCTCAGCGCGCAGCGAGATGCTCGGCGAAGAAGTCGAGGATGATCTCGGCTCGCATCCTGCGGTGCACGGGCGAGCCGCTGCGCGACAGCTCGTGGCTCTCGCCAGGGAATCGGTAGAACGTCACGTGCTTGCCGAGCATGCGCATGGCGACGAACAGTTCCTCGGCCTGGCTGATCGGGCAGCGGAGGTCGTCCTCGCTGTGGATGATGAGCATCGGGCAGGTGATGTCGCGTACTCGGTGGATCGGTGAGCGGCTCACATACTCGTCGGGGTCGTCGAGATACGTCGGCCCCTGCTCGGAGCGGAAGCCGGTGGCAATGTCCGAGGTGAACTCCTCTGTGAGCAGGTTGTTCACGGAGCGCTCGCTGCAGATCGCGCGGAACCGGTCACTGAATCGTCCGGCGAGGATGGTGGCCATATAGCCGCCATAACTGCCGCCCTGCATGCCGACGCGGTTGCGGTCGCAGAATGCATACCTGTCGAGTGCAGTGTCGAGCACCGCCATCACGTCGTCGGTGTCGACCGAGCCCCAGCCGGCGCCCGGCCGCTTCGGGTGCTTCGGTCCCATGATCGCCTGACCCCAGCGCTCTTCGCGGCCCGACGAGCCCCGCGGGTTGCACATCACCACGACGAATCCGGCGGCGGCCTGCAACTGAGCCTCGTCGAAGAACGTTTCGCCGTACTGCGTGTGCGGGCCGCCGTGCACGTTGAGCATCACCGGGTAGGTGGCCGCGGGATCGAAGTCGGCCGGTCGCATGATCCACGCATCGATCTCGCCGGTGCCATCGGCACAGGCGGCGGTGAAGTGCTCCCAGCCGACCGGAGCGGCGGCCTCTCGATAGCGATCGGCAAAGTCGGTGAGCCGCCGCGCTCCGCCAGGCGCCGAGCTGGCGAGCACGAATATGTCGGCCACGGCATCGACGGCAGCGGCGGCGAAGGCGGTGGTGCCGCCCCGCGCATCGAACGACTTGACTGCGATGCGGCCGTCGGTGAGGCGCTCGGGTGCCGACCCGTCGGGATGCACGCGGTAGAGGTGCGTGGTGCCGCGGTCCTCGGCCGTTGCGTAGAGCGCATCGCCCACCCAGACCGGTCGTGCGGTGCCCGCCGTCGTTTCGAAGGTGCGGTCGAGAGCAGCACTGATCCATCGGTGGGGTCCTCCTGCTGCCGGCAACACGCCCACCTTGGTGTTCTGCGGATACACCTCGGGATCGTCGCTGCCGAGGAACGCGATCAGGTCGCCATGGGCTGCCGGCATGAAGAGCTGGCCGCCGCCTGTCGTCAGGCGGGTGATCTCGCCGTCGAGCGTCACCCGGTAGAGGTCGGCGCACAGGTCGAGGTCCCATGTCTCGTGCCGCTTGGCGCCGACGATGACACTGCGCGAGTCGGGTGCCCAGGCTGGGTCGTCGTGCTGGAACTCGCCGGGGGTGAGGTTGCGCACCGGTCCCGAGCCATCAGCGGGCACCACGTAGAGGTGCGAGGGGCGATCGAAGACCCAGCCCTCGCTGTCGAGGCGGGTGAAGAAGCGGTCGATGCGGCGCGGTGCCTGCCAGCTCGTGTCGCCGTCGTCAGCGCCAGACACGGAGTAGCGCTCGTCAGGTGTCCGGCTGATGAATGCCACCCAGCGACCGTCGGGGCTGACGGCGGGCATCGAGATGCCGTCCTTCATCACGGCGAGCGTGCGCGTCTCGCCCGGTGCGTCGACGGCGATGGCGTGCAGCGTGGTGTCGGCCTTGCGCTCGGCACGTCGACTGGTGAACACCAGCGTGCGTCCGTCGGGACTCCATGCCGGCGAGCCATCGCGGTCACCGGAGGTGAGTGGGCGCGGTGCGCTGGTGCCGTCGGCGGCAGCGAGCCAGATGCTCGACCGATACAGGTTGGCGTCCATGTCGACGCGCTGGACGACGAAGGCCACGAGGCGGCCGTCGGGCGACACGGCGGGCGCCGAGGCCTGGGCGATCCTGCCGATGACCCGCTCGGCGATGGCGCGGTGCGGCGAGGCGTCGGGCACTGCGGCACCCGGCGACATGCTGTGGGATGACGGGCTCATGGCGCGTGACCGTACCCGCTGCGGCGTGATCTACGTTCATCCCGTGGACCACCCTGCATCGACTGCTCCCGTGCCGATCGACTTCACTGATGCGCTTCGCCGAGAGGGCGCAGCGCTGCTCGATGCCGCTCGAGCCGCGGGCATCGGCGCGCCGGTGGCATCGTGCGGTGAGTGGTCGATCGGCGACCTTGTCTGGCACGTCACCGAGGTGTATTCGCTGTTCGGCCAGGTCGTGGCCGGGCGCCTCGCGTCGATCGATGACGTCGTGCGCGGCCAGCGGCCGCCCGACAGCGAACTCGTCGGGAGCTGCCGTGCGGCACTCGATGCACTCGTCGAGTCACTCGAGGCCGCCGACGACAGCACCCCCGTCTGGACATTCACGTCCGACCGTACGGTCGGCTTCGTCCGCCGTCGAATGGCAGTCGAGACTGCGGTGCACCGCTGGGACGCGGAGGTCGCCGCCGGGGCTCGCCCGGGCATCGACGGCGAGCTCGCCAGTGCGGGCATCGACGAGTTCGTCCACCACTTCGTGCACCGGCGCGACCGAGATGCCGCTGCCGTGGGTGGGTCCGTGCACGTGCACTGCGGCGATGTGCCGGGTGAGTGGACACTCCGACCCGACGCCGCAACCGGAGCGTGGATCACGTCGCGCGAGCACGCCAAGGGCGACTGTGCACTGCGCGGCCCGGCGAGCGACCTGCTGCTCGCGCTCTGGCGTCGGCTGCCGCTGTCGGCGGTCGATGTCGTCGGTGATGCGGACGTGGCATCCCGCTTCGTTGCGTCGACGCGTCTATAGCGGGGTCGCTAGCGCTCTGGCGGCGGTCCTGTGCGACGGCGGCGGCGCAGGCCGATCGAGACGATCGTGGCCGGCACGAAGAAGGCCCGTGCCGGAATGCCGACCTCACTCCACGGCCGGCGCGTGAGCGGCGCATCCCACGCCCTGATCCGGTACACCAAGAACAGCGCGATCGCCGCGTGCAGTGCCATGACTGCGGCGGGATAGCCGTCGGAGTCGAGCGCATCCATGAATGCCGATGCGATGAACGGGCCGATGAGGGCGCCGATGCCATACAGCACCACGAGCTGCGAGGCCGCCGCTTCGAGCTGGTCGGTGTCGATCCAGTCGTTGGTGTACGCGCAGCAGATTGCGTAGAGCGGCGAACTCATCATGCCGATGCCGAGCATCGCCGGTATCGCCCATGGTCCGGCGATGTCGACGGCGGCGAAGAGCCCTGCCATGCCGACGGTTCCCAGGGCGACGATGACGCCGACGATGCGCCGGTCGATGTCGTCCGACGCTGCGTTGACCGGCCAGTTCGAGATCATGCCGCCGAGTCCGAGCCCGGCGACGAGCACGCCGGTGCGGGCGACGCCGAGGCCCTCTCGTGTGGCGTGGGTGACGGCCAGCCCCATCGTCGACCCGTGCGCGAAGCCCACGAGCAGCATGGCGCCGGCGCCGGTGGGTACCAGTCGGGCGAGTTCGCGCATCGACATGGCGGCTGGAGTGCTGCTGGTCGATGCGCTCGCCTGCACCGAGAGCGCCACGGGAACGACCGCGAGTGATGCGAGGGCACCGGCAATCGCGAAGCCCGTGGGCGAGGAGGCGTCGAAGGCGAACACGCTCGACTGGCCGATGCCGAACGAGCCGATCACGATGACGGAGTAGAGCGCCAGCAGTCGGCCCCTGAACGAGTTGTCGGCGATCCCGTTCAGCCAGCTCTCGGCGACCACGTACATCCCCGCAAAGGACAGGCCGGTGACGACGCGCAGCACCATCCAGGCGATCGGTGAGCTGGTGGCGCCCGTGAACACGACTGCTGCGCCGAGTATCGACGACAGCGCAGCGAATGCCCTGATGTGGCCCACCAGCGTGAGCGCGCGGAGGGCGAGCCGTGATCCGACGAGGAAGCCGAGGTAGTACGCGGCGGTGAGCGCCGCGCTCACAGCCGTGGGCAGCCCGCGGTCTTCGGCCCTGATGCCGAGCAGCGTGCTGGACAGACCGCCCGAACCGAGCACGAGGGCGAGTGCGGCGAACAGGCCCCACGTCGCCAGCGCCACGCGGCGACGGGCACTCACGGGAAGGTGGTCGTCGAGGGCGGCGTTCACTTCGTGTCGGCTGTGGCGATGCTGCTACTCGGCGAGGCCGACCGGCTGGCCGTCGATGATCTGGTCGAGGTACTCGCTCATCCCATACCCGGTACGGCCCTCAAAGGGTCCCGACTCGATGTGCCACCGAGTCATCCCCTCGCTGATGCGCGTCATCAGCCAGTTGCCATCGGGGTCCTGTCGCCGGTTGCGAAGGGGGATGAGGTCGACCACCTCGCCGCTGACACGCCACTCGCGGTCGGACCGCGACGACCTCAGCACACCTTCGACGCGCTCGTGGTACGACTCGTGTCCGCGCGTCTGCGTCGTGATGCGCACGTCATCGCAGTAGTGCATCACTCCGTTCTCCCAGACGAAGCCGCCGCGAGTGCCTGGTCCGTCCCGTCTGGCGACGCGGCTGGCCATGAAACCGAAGTCGCGGTCGACGTTGGCGGTCAGCCATCGGTAGTACCACGGCGACTGCCAGTAGCGCGGTCCCCATGAGTGGTCGCGCAGACCGCATCCCCTGAGATGCCACTCGTCGTCACCCACGCGGATAGTGCCCGTGCCCTCGACGAGTTGCTCGTAGTGGCCCTTGGCGAACTCCTCGCCGGTGGGCTCGTGCGGTGTGTCGGGCTCACCGCCGAACATGCTCGGTCGTCCCTGCCCGGTGAACACCAGCCTCACCTCGCACTCGACGTGCGGATTGTCGCGGAACGCCGTCCGCGGGTCGGCCATCTGCTCGGGTTCATCGAGCAGGACGACAGAGCCGGCGTACTCGACACGAAGTTCCTCGAACGGCGTCACCATCGTCCACGACAGTCCACCAGCGTCGAGACGGTCGTTCGATGCAATCTCAGGCCGCCGATACATGAATGCCACTCGCCGTCGTCCGCCGGGAACAGCGGGCGGCAGGTACAGGCACACGGTCATCTCGGCGTAGCCCTCGTTGGCGCGGTTGCCCATCCTGAACCAGCCACCGACCTCCTGGTCGGGGTCGAAGCAGTTGATGTACATGCTCTCGTTGAAGTTCTTCTCGGGGCCGAGCGCGTGCATGTACTCGTCGGAAGCGTCAAGTCGAACGCCCATGCGCCCTGACCGTACCGCCTGCCGCGACGCCTAGAAGAGTTCCAGCTGCTCCCACGTGACGGCCACGTCGCTGACGAGACGCCACACGAGGCGGCCGCGACCGTTGGGCCGGCGCACCTCGACGCGTTCAGGCCGGATGCTGCGTGCAGCACCGTTGGCATCGAAGAGGTTGATGCTGCCGTCGGGGGCGACTCCGGCCAGTGTGCCGTGGAACCAGCGTCCGGTGTCGGTCTTGCGGAACCGCACCGGCTCGGCGCGCCGGAGTCCGAGGTCGTGGAGCCCGGGGCCCGACGAGCCGGTCATGCGCCCCCCGTGAGGCGCGCCTGCAGGGCGCGCATGCCCGCCAGCCAGCGCTCGGGGTCGGCTGCCTTGCGCTCGCGATAGCGCTGCACCTCTGGATGGGGGAGGATTAGGAATCGTTCGTCGCGGATGGCGCAGGCAACCTCGTCGGCCACCTCGGCCGGCTCGAGGACGGCACCGGCAGCCCGCACCACGGCGCTGCCGAGGTCGCCGACGCCCTCACCGCCGCGTGGTGCGGCCGGCGCGACGGCTGCGCCCGGTGCCTCGCCGCGGAGCATGGCGGTGTTCACGCCCTGCGGGCACAGGCAGCTGACCCTGAGCCCGCGGTCGCCGTAGGTGATGCTGAGCCATTCGGCGAACGCCACGGCGGCCGCCTTGGTGAGGCTGTACGGGGCAGAGCCGATCTGGCTGAGGAGGCCGGCCGCCGACGCCGTGCTGCAGAAGTAGCCCTCGCCGCGCTCGAGCCAGTCGGGCAGCAGGTGCCGTGCCGCCCAGCGATGTGCGTGGACGTTGACATCGAATGCAGTGCGCCACTCGCTCTCGTCGCTCATCGGATCGCGTCCGATGGCGACGCCGGCGTTGGCGAAGAACAGGTCGATGGTGCCGAAGCGGTCGCGTGCCGTATCGATGAGCGACCGGTTGCCTTCTTCGGTGCCGATGTCGGCGATCACGGCATGTGCGCTGCCGGGACGAGTCGACTCGAGCTGGGCGGCGAGCTGGCTCAGCGCAGCGCCGTGGAGGTCGCTCAGCGTGACTCGGGCCCCGTCGGCATGGAAGCGCGCTGCGAGAGCGGCACCGATGCCACCGGCGGCGCCGGTGACGACCACGTGCCGACCTTCGAGTTCCACCTGGGCTCCTTGCCGCCGCACCGCCGGCTGCGGCGCCGTACGGCCTGTCGTGCATCGTACGCCCGTCGCCTACGTCACACGGCTCCGAAGTGCGTCCGTAGCACCCCTTGGGTACCATTCGCGAACGTCGAAACCGCGCGAGTTACGTTCGCGACCAGGACGGACACCCGCCCAGACCGACACGAGACCAGGAGCACCGATGGCCACTCGAACGCCCACCGCCGACACCGAGCAGAGCGTCACCGAGCAGCTCGCGGGCCATGGCGCGGAGACAGTCATCAGCGAGGCCGTCCTCGCTGAGGCGCTCAGCATCATCGACACGGCACTCAGCCAGATGATGCGCCGCGAACTGGTGTCGTCTGGCGAGATCACCGACGTCCTGCTCGACGTCCGCACGCTGCTCACCACGCCGGCCCCGACCGCTCGCTGATCAGTCGCTGCCCGCCGCGCAGCGGGCAGGCACCAGAGGTCAGTCGAACTCTGCGAATTCCCTGAACGCGTCCTGCAGGCAGCGCTGCAGGAGTTCCGGCTCTGCCACCGCCACAGCGTCGATGTTGACGCCCATGTCGAGGCTGTGGTCGTAGCTCAGCAGCGTGAGGTTGAACGCAACCCCTCCGAGCGGGCCGAGCGGGTAGTTCTGCAGCAGGCGCGCTCCGGCCACGTACAGGGGGATCGGAGCGCCGCGCACATTGCTGGTGGCGAAGTCCACCGTCTGGGCCTGCTGGCGGGCGAGCCTGGTGATCACGCTGGTGGGCAGCGTCCCTGCCATCGAGGCGAGTGCGTCGAGTGACGCCGATGCGCCGGTCGACTTGGCGCTGTCGGCGGCATCGCGGATTGCGGTGAATCGCTCGGCGATGGTCATCTCGGCGGTGGGAACCAGCATGCGCGCCAGCGAGAACGCATTGCCGCCCGATGCCTCGGTGCGCGTGCTGATCACCATGCTCGCCCGCAGTTCGGCCACAGGGGTGCCGAGATGGCGGTGGTAGCGGCCCGCTGCATCGGCGGCGCACGCAAGGAATGCCGTGTTCAGCGTGCCCCCGAGTCGCCGCGCTGCATCGCGGGTGGGGCCGAAGGGGGCGCGCACCACCTCCATCCGACGTCGCAGCGAGCGAGTGGCCCACAGCGGCGACCGCGCACCGTCGATCTCCGACAACTGCTGCACCATCGCCTTGGCTGCATCGACGGCGGCAGCGCCGACGCTGGGAATCGAGGCAGGGTCCTCGACGAGATCGCGCAGCTGGCGGAGCGCCCCGAGCGGCATCCGGAACGTGCCGGCGAGAACGTCGCGCATGAGGTCGATCGGCCCGTGGACGCTCTCGGCCTCGTGTGCGGCGGCCACGAGATCGGGATCCAGCGGAGGCGGCTCGACGGGATCGCGCTCGAGGTCGAGGAACTGCAGCGACACCTGCACGCCGGCCTCGCCGTCGACGAGCGTGTGGTGGAACTTCTCGATGAGGGCACCGCGGCCGCCCTCGAGACCATCGACGACGAAGAACTGCCACAGGGGACGCGTGCGGTCGAAGGCATCGGCGGTCAGCATCGAGGCGAGGTCGAGCAACTGGCGCATCGAGCCCGGCGCCGGCAGCGCAAGGTGCCGGACGTGGAAGTGGATGTCGAAGTTCGGGTCATCGACCCAGACCGGAGGCGAGATGTTGGCAGGTGTCGGCTGGACCCGCTGGCGAAGGCGGGGCACTGCGTACACGGCTCGCTCCATGCGCCGCAGCAGTCGGTCGATGTCGACCGGACGGTCGAGCACGGTGACATTCGAGAACGTGCTGCTGAGGTGCGGATCCTTCTCGAGGCGCCACATCAGGGCCTCGGCGTCCGACATGGCGCGGTCGAAGTGAGGCATGGGTCCAGACGCCGCCGACATGCCCGCAGAGGCTAACGGCGGCGACCGGCGCCCTGTCGGGCTGAGGCGCTGTCCGGTGCCGCTACGCCCAGGGAGTGGCAGCGAGCAGCACCCGAGCGGCCATGGCGAGGGCAGCGCCCACCACGGCGCCGCCGACCACATCGGAGGCGTGGTGGATGCGCACGTAGACACGGCTCATCGCGACGACAGCAGCGATGCCGAACCACAGCGGGGCGAGGGCGGCACCGTCCCACGCGGTGAGCAGCGTCGCTGCGAAGAAGGCTGAGGAGGCGTGGCCGCTGGGGAACGAGCTGGTCGACGGGGTGCGCACGGTGAGCCGTGGGTCGCCCGACGCGGTGGGCCGCGAGCGGCGGAACAGCCGCTTGATGCCCTGGTTCACGAGCAGGCTCTCGGCGCCGAGGAGCACTGCGAACACGAATGCCTGCGTGGCCCGGGCATCGCCGGTGAGGCCGCGGGCGGCGCCAGCGATGTGCCAGACGAGGGCGAAGTCGCCAAGCTCGCTGGCGGCCACCATCGTGCGGTCGAGGGGTCGACGCCCCCTGAACCGCTCGAGCGCGGCGTCGGCCCGCTGGTCGAATGCTGCGACGGCGCTCACCTCGCCATGTTGGCAGGCGGCGCCGGCGCGCTCAGCCTGCCCGCTCTGCCAGGCGGATGGGCACCTCGGCTCGTGCGGCCTCGGGATTGCCCCCGAACTCGGGGCACCAGTCTTTGAAGAAGCAGTACGAGCACAGGTTCGAGCGCTTTGCAGCGAAGTTGCCCGTTGAACAGGCAGTTGCCACTGCCTGGTGGACCGCCGTGGTGCGGTTCGCCGCAGCACGCAGTGACGGGCCAGTAGGCGTCGACGAGATCACGCTGCCGCAGCGCAGGTACATCAGGCGGAGCGTGGCGGGCCGCTGACCGTAGACATGCTCGACCATGTAGGCGTAGCTCTGCAGCTGGTGGAACTTCTCGGCCTGGTAGGCGGGAGGAGGTGCCGTGCTCGACTTGTAGTCGGTGATGACGTAGCGGCCCTCGGCGTCGAGTTCGAGTCGGTCGATGATGCCGCGCAGCAGCACGTCGCCGACCGGCGCCTCGACGCGCAGTTCGAGACCCACTGGCTGTACGTCGGTGGGGTTCTCGATGTCGAAGTAGCCCTGCGCCAGCCTGCGGGCGTCGGCGAAGAACTCGGCGGACTCGGCATCTGACAGGTGCAGCCCGGTGAAGTCGGGATCGCTGAGGTACTCGGCGGCGGCCTGCTCGAAGCACTCGTCGCCGGCGGCACGGGTGCGCTCGGCGGCCGGCAGCGCGAGCAGCAACTCGAGGGCGCGGTGCACGAGCGAGCCCTTGGTGGCCGGGGCACTCGGCGGCTCGGGAAGGTGCTCGATGCTCGAGAAGCGAAAGGCGAGCGGGCACTTGAGGAACGAGTCGACGCGACTCGGCGACAGCGTGGTGGGGACCGGGTACATGATGCTGACTCTACGGACGGGGTGCGCGCTGGTCGGGACATGCCGTCGGCCGGCGGGCGCTGCTGCCAGCGTCCGGTGGGTCGTCAGGACAGCGCGTCGGCGACGAGGTCGGCGATCTCGCCCGGGTGGCTCATCGGGCCGAAGTGCGAGAGGTGGCCGAGTTCGAGATAGCGGCCGCGTGGCAGTCGGTCGGCGATGGCCCTCGAGATCGACGAGGGCTGCAGGTGCTCGACCCGCCCGGCGATCACCAGTGTGGGGATGTCGATGGAGGGCAGCCGCTCCCACGTGTCGTGGCGGGTGCCGGTGGCGAAGGTCTCTGCCTCGGTGTCGGGCGAGCACTTCAGCCTCACGCCGTCCGGGTCGGGTGCGAAACCGTGCACGACGTATGCCTCGAGTGATTCGGCGGTGAAGATGCTGAGCGGTGGCTTGGCACCGTAGTTGTCGATCGCCGCCTGGTGGCTGGCGAAGACGGCGCGCCGGCGGCGAGCGCCGCGCACCATGGGATTGTCGTCCGGGTCTGCGTCGTCGTGATGCTCGGGCCGCAGCCCCTCGGGCGGGAACACGATCGGCTCGAACACGACGAGGCGCCGGAACAGGCCGGGCTGCCGGGCCGCCACCATCAGCAGGCAGGCGCCGCCCATCGAGTGCCCAAAGGCATCGACGGCCTCGCCGGTGGCCTCGCGCAGCCATCTCGCCACCGCCTCGACGTCGTCGCCGTAGCGGTGCCAGTCGACCGGGCCGTGCGGGCGCGGGGTGTCGCCATGCCCGCGGTAGTCGAATGCAATCGCCTGCAGCGGAGCGCTGGGTCGGGCTGCGAGGTGGCGGGCGAGCGGCAGATAGCACCGCCCGTGGAAGCCGGTGGCATGCGACACGAGCAGTGGATGGGCGCCGTCGGTGTCATCGCCGACCGATGACTGGCCGAGCGAGGGCGGGCCCATGAACGGCAGGCCGAGGTCGTGCACCGCGACGTCGACGCCGTCGGTCGAGGGAATGTGCGCCGGCACGCGCATCTCAGGTTCCTGTCCGTGGCTCGCGCGGCAGGCCGAGCAGCCGCTCGCCGATGATCGTGCGCTGCACCTGGCTCGTGCCGCCGGCAATCCGGCCGCCTGGCGCCTGCAACATCCCGAAGGACTCGGGGCCGTCGAGCATGGCCTCGGCGCCGGCGAGGTCGGCGCGCAGCGCAGCGCTGTCGAACATCATCTCGGTGATGCCGAGCTTCATCAGGCTCGCTGCCGTGCTCGCCACGGGGCCCTGACGCTGGGCGAGAGACCGGTACGCATGGCCGGCACTCAGCAGCCTCGCAAGCCGCTGTGCGTGCACCGGCGTGATGTCGCTGCGCTCGCCGAGCCGCGCCATCTGCTCGAGCCGGCGTTCGAGTCCGATCACACTCGTGCCGATGTGACCGCGCTCGCTGGTGAGCACGGCCATGCCCACGCCCCACCCGCCGTGCAGTGGCCCGAGCAAGCTGTCGGCCTCGAGCACCACGTCGGTGAAGAACACCTCGTCGAACTCCGACTCGCCGGTCATCTGGCGAAGCGGACGCACGTCGATACCCGGGAGCTGCATCGGGCACAGGAAGAACGAGATCCCCTCGTGAGAGCGAGCCTCGTGCGAGGTGCGCGCCATGAGGATCCCCCAGTCGCTGTAGCGGCCCCCGCTGCACCACACCTTCTGGCCGTTGACGATGAAGCGGTCGCCGTCGCGCTCGGCTCTGGTGCTCAGCCCGGCGAGGTCGCTTCCGGCGCCGGGCTCGCTGAACAGCTGGCACCACACGCGCTCCGCCGCCAGCGTGGCCCGGAGGTGTCGCTGCTGCTGTTCGGGTGTGCCGAACCGCTGGATCGCCTGTCCGGCGAGGACGAGGCCCACCATGTTGAACGCACTCGGCACGCCGGCGATGGCGCACTCGAGCTGCCATGCGGCGTTGTGGTCTGCCATGAGGCCGCGGCCGCCGAACTCGGCCGGCCAGTGGATGCCGGCGAAGCCGGCGGCGAACAGCCGCCGCTGCCAGTCGAGTCCCCTGTCGACGAGGTCGACCGGGCAGATGGCGCCGTAGTCGCGTGGCGCGTGCTCGGCGTTGTCGGCCAGCCACGACCGGGCGGCAGCCGCGAAGTCGTCGACGTCGATCACCGTTGCTCCGGTGCGTGCCCGTGCGCCTCGGTGCGCTGCGTCACCTGGCGACCGTCACTTGAAGAACGGCAGGAAGAGCGCAGTCTCCTCGGCGATGTTGCCGGGCACGGCGAAGCCGGTGCGGTCGGTGATCTGGTCCCAGTGGTCGCGTACGTCCTCGAGTGACAATTCCGCGTTGTAGTAGCCCTGCGTCTCGGCGATGAAGACGTGGGCCACCCTGCCGCCGCCGACGCTGAAGGTCTGGCCGCTCACGGGGCAGTCGTCGTGCGCCAGGAAGGCCACGAGTGGCGACACGAGGGCGGGGTCGAGCTTCTCGCCGAGCGCGCCGAGCAGATTCTCGGTCATGCGCGTGAAGGCCAGTGGTGCGATGGCGTTGGCCTTGATGTTGTACTTCGCTCCTTCGACGGCGAGCACCCGGGTGAAACCGACGAGTCCCATCTTCGCGGCGCCGTAATTGGTCTGGCCGAAGTTGCCGAAGATGCCGGCCGCCGACGACGTACTGACGATGCGGCCGTAGCCCTGCTCGCGCATGAGAGTCCAGGCGGGGCGGGTGACGTTGAACGCGCCGCGCAGGTGCACGTCGAGCACCGGGTCGAGCAGGTCGGGCTCCATGTTGTGGAATGCCTTGTCGCGCAGGATGCCAGCGTTGTTCACGACCACGTCGACGCGGCCGAAGGCCGTCACTGCCGTGTCGATGATGGCGGCACCACCCTCCGGGGTGCTCACCGAGTTGGTGTCGGCGACGGCCTCGCCGCCGAGCCCGCGGATCTCGTCGACGACGCGCTCTGCGGCACCCTTGTCGCTCCCGCTGCCGTCGACTGCGCCGCCGAGGTCGTTGACCACGACGAGCGCACCGCGCTGTGCCATCAGCAGGGCGTGCTGGCGTCCGAGGCCGCCGCCTGCGCCGGTGATGACCACGACCTTGCCGTCGAATCCGAGATCTGCCATGCGGGCGACGGTACCGGCCGCCGGATGCGGCGGAGAAACCCGGGCGTCAGAGCCCGAGCTGCTCGAGGGCGTGCGCCTTCAGGCGCTTGTAGTCGAGTTTGCCGTTGGCGGCCCGGCCGACCGTGCCGATGGCGATCACGTGGCGGGGAGCCTTGTAGGCGGCGTGGTGCGCCCGGACATGCGCGACGAGCGCAGCCGGTTCGAGCGCTGCGCCCTCGTGCAGTTCGACGAGGGCCGTGATCGCCTCGCCGAAGCGCTCGTCGGGAACTCCGACCACTGCGGCGTCGGCGACGGACGGATGCGTCTTCAGCGCCTCTTCGACTTCCTCGGGGTACACCTTCTCGCCGCCGGTGTTGATGCACTGGCTGCCTCGGCCGTAGAGGCGCAGCGTGCCGTCGGCGTCGACCTCTGCCCAATCGCCGGGAATGCTCCAGCGGACGCCGTCGACCACCACGAAGGTCGCTGCCGACTTGGCCTCGTCCTTGTAGTAGCCGATGGGCGTGCGGCCGCGGAGGGCGACGCGGCCGCGCTCGCCGCTGCCGGGCTGCACCTCTCGGCCGTCCTCGGTGAGCACCTTGGTGTTGGGGCCGAGTGAGAAGGTGGCCGTAGAGGCCGGCGCAGTTGCGGTAGCCGCCGTCGTGGTGCTCGTTGCCATGCCGATGGCCTCGCTGCTGCCGAGGCTGTCGATCATGATGAGCCGCTCGTTGTGACGCAGCAGGCCCGCCTTGGTGTCAGATGCCCAGATGACGCCACTCGACACGACGACGCGCAGCGACGAGATGTCCCATCGTCCGGGCTCGGCATCGAGGGCGCGCAGGATGGGCTTGGCGAACGCATCGCCGACGATCGACATGCTGTTCACGCGGTAGTGCTCGATCGCGTCGAGCAGCTCGACAGGGTCGAAGTGCCGACCCGCCAGCGTGATCACCGAGCCGCCGAGCATCAGGTTCCACATCGCGTTGAAGGCGCCGGTGCCGTGCATCAAGGGTGCTGCGGGCAGATTGCGCGGGCCGGGCCCCGCGATGCGGCCGTCGAGCGAGTCCCAGCCGGGTGCCGATGGCAGGGGCCGTTTCGACGGTGCGTCGAGGCTGCCGACCATGTCGTCCTGTCGCCACATCACGCCCTTCGGCATGCCGGTCGTGCCGCCGGTGTAGAGGATGTAGAGATCGTCGGGACTGCGACCCCACGACGGCACGGTGCGCGACGCCGCCGACGTCGCTGCCGACTCGTAGGGGATCGCCCAGTCGGGACATTCGCTGTGTGTGTCGTCGACGCACAGCCATGTCCGCACCTTCGGCAGGCGGTCGCGCGCCCTGGCGCACCGCTCGGCGAACGACGAATGAAAGACCACGGCCACCGCGTCGGCGTTGTCCCACAGGTAGACGAGCTCGTCGTCGGTGTACCGGTAGTTGGTGTTCACCGGCACCAGCGCGGCCTTGTAGAGGCCGAACATGCTCTCGAGGTACTCGGGGCAGTTGTACAGGTACTGCGCGACCTTGTCCTGGTGGCCTGCGCCGTGCTCGAGCAGGGTGGCGGCGATGCCGTCCGCGCGCCGGTCGAACTCGGCCCACGTCAGCGTCCCGCGCTGGTCGACGAGCGCAGGCGCATCGGGAATTCGGTCGGCGATGCGCTCCCAGATCTCGGCGATGTTCCAGCCCGATGACATGGGAGCCGACGGTAGCGGTGCCGTGCCAGGTGGTCCGATTCGGTGGTGCCTGATCCGCCGGCGTGGTGGTGCCCTCATCGTCACGAATACGGTGGCAGCGTGGACTTCGAGCTGCCGGCCGACGACGACCCGCGGCGTGTCGCCGTGCGCGAGTGGCTTGATCGGCACCCCCGCCCCTCTGGGCGGCAGCTGGCCGAGGCCGGCTATGTGGCGCCGCACTGGCCATCCCCGTGGGGTCTCGATGCAGATCCCGTGCACCAGCTGGTGATCGACGACGAGCTGGCACGCGCCGGAGTCCGGCGCCCGGTGAACCCCATCGGCATCGGCTGGGCCGGCCCCACGCTGGTGCATGCCGGCACCGAGGCGCAGCGACAGCGCTACCTGGTGCCGATGCTCGCCGGCGAGGAGATGTGGTGTCAGCTCTTCAGCGAGCCTGGTGCCGGCAGCGATCTCGCCAGCCTTGGCACGAGAGCGGTGCGCGACGGCGACGAGTTCGTCGTCAACGGACAGAAGATCTGGACGAGCCTCGCCCAGTACTCGAAGTTCGGCATTCTCATCGCCCGTACCGATCCCGATGTCCCCAAGCACCGGGGCATCAGCTACTTCATCTGCCCGATGGACCTGCCGGGCATCGAGATCCGCCCGATCCGCGAGATGACCGGTGAGGCCACGTTCAACGAGGTCTTCTTCACCGATGTGCGCATTCCTGCCGACCTCCTCGTGGGCGACCTGCACGATGGCTGGCGGCTCGCCAAGGTGACACTCGGCAACGAACGCGTCTCGCTGTCGGGTGCCGGCGTGCTGTGGGGCCGCGGCCCGACCGCCGACGACCTGCTGCACGCAGTGCGCGCCGCCGGAAGGGTTGCTGATCCGCTGATGCGCCAGCGACTGGCGCGGGTGTACATCGAGCACCGCGTGCTCGAGCTCATCCGGATGCGCACCGTCAGTGCCAAGGTGCGCGGCGAGCAGCCCGGACCTGAGGCGAGCATTCGCAAGCTGCTCGCCGACGAGCACGGCCAGCACGTCATGGAACTCGCCCGCGATCTCGTCGGTCCCGCAGCGATGCTCGCTGGGGGAAGTGCACCTGACGCTGACGACGTGTCGTTGCATCCGCAGGCCGCCTCACTGCACCATGCCGGCTGGCATCACGGCTTTCTGTTCAGCCAGGCGCTCACCGTCGGGGGCGGCACATGGGCGGTGCAGCGCAACATCGTCGCCGAGCGCGTGCTCGGACTGCCGCACGACCCCGACGCGACATCCGGCATGCCGTGGGCCGAGGCGCAGCGGCTCCGCTGAGCGTCAGCGCTGCAGTTCGCGGCGGAACCGGCCGCCCATGCGGGTGAGCACGACGGCGACCACCACGAGCAGCAGGCCCGACACGGCGATCAACAGCGGCGCCCGGTTCTCTCCGGGGAAGAAGTGGCTGATCGCCCACGGCACGTTGACGAGCAGTCCGAGCGATCCGGTGACCGACATGAGCACGCGGCCCGGCCGCGTGCCGAGCGCCAGCATCGCGAGCGCGCTGGCGAAGCCCACGATGGTCGCTACGCCGACAAACCCGCTCTGAAATGCCATGGCGGCGGCACCGGCGATGATCAGCACGCCGCCGGCCAGCTCGATCGTGACCGGGTGCACGACCTGCTTGCGAACCACCACTCCGATCGACGCCGCGCCCACGATCCACACGACGAGTCCGGTGACGATGCCAGCGTCGCGGCCGAAGTAGCCGATGGTCGAGGGCACATTGGCGATGAACGCGATGACGGCGAACACGAGCAGGGCGATCCGCTCGCGGCGCAGGAACGCGATACGGCGAGTCTCGACGAGCGCAACGACGACAAGTCCTACTGCGATCGGCAGCAGCGAGCCCGGCTCGCGCCACCGTTCGATGGTGAGCGCCGAACCGATGAGAGCACCGACAGCGCCGACAGTGCTGGCGAGCCACGGCGTCGGCGTCAGGCGGACGGCGCCGGCCGCCAGGACTGCGGCTGACACCGCCAGCGTCACCAGCCCGGCGGCGATGGGGCCGCCCGCTGCCCAGCAGACGACGCCGGCCGTCACCTCGAGCGCTGCCAGGGTGGAGAACTGCTGGGCGGGACGCGCCCGCCCGGACCACAGGGCGCCGCTGACGACGAGGACGCCCACCGCCACGCCGATGGCCACCGAGTTGCCGGAGGTGGCATCGAGCACATCGTTGGCAACCACGCCGCCCACCACGCCGGCGGCAGCGCTGCCCGCGAGCCAGACGAAGCCGCGGAGGCGGGCGAAGGCCGGCTCGTCATCGGCGCGGACGAAGAAGCCGATCGCGACAAGGACGGCGGCGACGACGGCGCTGACAGCGAGTCGGGTGCCGCCGGCGATATCGCGCCAGAACCCGGCCACCCACACCACGATCCCGATGATGCCGAGCATGCCGCCGAGATAGCCGAGTGCTTCCGCCACGAGCGGCACGCGCTTGCGCGGCGGTGCAGCAGGCTCGCCGGACGGTGCGGCGGGAGCGGCCTCGAATGCCGCAATCGCCGCCGACTGATCGGACGTCAGCAATCCGTTGGCGACCCACCGGGCGAGGTACTCGGCGAGCGCGGTACCGCCCTGTGTCGACGGTGCGCTCGGCGGAGGGGGCGGCGCAGAGGCCGGCTCGGCGTGCAGGGTGCCGGGATCGCGGACGGCCGCCTCGCGGGCGGTCGTGTCGATGACCGGGCCGCGCTGTGCGCTCGACTTGCCCTTCGAGAAGGCGATGCCGACGATGACTCCGAGCACGATGACGATCAGCGGGAGGCTGATGCGGAACACGGCTCCTCCTTCCGGTAGGCCAGCCCTACGCTCGGCTCGCCCTGCGGCCACCTTACGCCCGACTGTCGCCGCCGAGGAGGGACGTTGGTCATCTCGTGCAGGCCGGCCATCGACACTGCAGGGCACTGCTCGCAACGGCGCAGCATCGTGCACCCATTCGGTCCACTCCACGGCCGGCGTCGTCGGATGCGCCAGCGGCCGTTCTCGACCGCCACCCGAACCGGCCGCGGCACGGCGTGTCGATAGCGTGCCTGTCATGAGCGGAGCGGCGACTGTCGACGACAAGGTCGAAGTCCTGCGTGCCGAACTGCAGCGGCTCGGCCGGGTAGTGGTGGCCTTCAGCGGCGGCGCCGACTCGGCGTTCCTCGCCGCTGTCGCACACCAGACGCTGGGGGAGGCAGCGCATGCGGTCACCGCAGTGTCGCCGTCGCTGGCCGGCGACGAAGAACGCGACTGCCGCTCGCTTGCCGACGAGTGGGGGCTGCGCTGGACCGCCGTCTCGACCAACGAGATGGAGCGCGCCGCCTATCGCCTCAACGACAGCGACCGCTGCTACCACTGCAAGGCGGAACTGATGGACGTGGTCGGCCCGCTGGCCGCTGCCGAGGACGCCACCGTGGTGCTCGGGGTCAACCTCGACGACCTCGGCGATCACCGTCCGGGCCAGACGGCGGCTGCGGAGGCCGGAGCCGCCTTCCCCCTCGTCGTGGCCGGCTTCACCAAGGCCGAGATACGCGAGGCGTCGCGCCGGCTCGGCCTGCGGACGTGGGACAAGCCGGCGATGGCCTGCCTTGCGAGCCGCATTCCCTACGGCTCCGAGGTGAGCGTCGGCGTGCTGAGCCAGGTCGACCGCGCCGAGTCGGCGCTCCGCCGGCTCGGCTTCGGCCAGCTGCGCGTGCGGCACTACGGCGACACGGCTCGCATCGAGGTTCCGGTCGACGACCTCGCTGCCGTTGTCGATCAGCGCGACGAGGTGGTGCGAGCCGTCGCAGGCCAGGGTTTCCGGTATGTCACCCTCGATCTCGAGGGCTTCCGGTCGGGCAACCTCAACCGGTAGTCGTCCCGGCGGGCTGCGTTGCGAGGCGACCGCCGCTCGTCGCCAACTTCGATCGTGACGCCCGGCGGCCCGCGGCGTAGGGTCACCCGCCATGAGGCTCTCGACGATGATGGGATATTCGGGCGGCTTCCACCAGTCGGTGGAGCGAGTGGTGGAACTCGAGAAAGCCGGCCTCGACGTGGTGTGGATCCCAGAGGCCTACAGCGTCGATGCCATCAGCCAGGTCGGCTACCTGGCGGCAAAGACGTCACGGCTGCAGATCGGCACCGGCATCGTCAACGTGTACAGCCGCACCGCTGCACTGATGGCAATGACTGCCGCCGGCTGCGACTACGTGAGCGGCGGCCGATTCATTCTCGGCCTCGGCGCGTCAGGCCCGCAAGTGATCGAGGGGTTCCACGGCGTGAAGTACGAGAAGCCGATGGTGCGCATCCGCGAGTACATCGAGGCCTGCCGCATGATCTGGAAGCGCGAGGAGCGCTTCGAGTTCCACGGCCAGACGGTCGACGTGCCACTGCCTGCCGGTGAGGGCACCGGACTCGGCAAGGCGCTGAAGATCATCAATCCCGCCGACAGTCCGGTCAGGCCCGACATCCCGATCTGGTGGGCGAGCCTGATGGGCCTCAGTGTGACGGCAACCGCGCAGCACGCAGACGGATGGCTGCCGATCTTCTTCGATCCCGAGAAGTTCCACCAGGTGTGGGGCAGCGAACTGAAGGCGGGGATCGCCAAGCGCGACCCGTCGCTGGCGCCGCTCGAGATCTCAGCGGGCGGAATGGTCGCCATCGACGAGAGCCTCGCCGGCGACGCAGGCGACCAGATCCTCGACTTTGCCCGCCCGAGTGTCGCCCTCTACGTCGGCGGCATGGGCGCCCGCGACAAGAACTTCTACAACACCATCTTCCAGAAGTACGGCTACGTCGACGAGGCAATCGAGATCCAAGACCTCTACCTCGCCGGCAAGAAGGACGAGGCCGCTGCACGCGTGCCGGTCGAGATGCTGCGCAACACCAACCTCATCGGGCCCCGCAGCTATGTGAAGGAGCGCATTGCGGCATACCGCGAGGCGGGCGTCACGATGCTGTCGATCACCCCCGTCGGCGGCGATCTGGTGAAGACCGTCGAGACCCTGCGCGAGCTCATCGACTGAGGCCCTGCCCGTGCCTGCTGTCCTCATCACCGGCTGCAGCAGCGGCTTCGGCGAGCTCGCTGCGCTCACCTTTGCCCGCATGGGCTGGCGCGTAGTCGCCACCATGCGGCGTCCGGGTTCGTCGAGGGCACTGCACGATGCCGCGTCGTCTGGCGCGGCGATCGAAGAGCTGGCACTCGACGTCTGCGACGACGCCAGCGTGCGCGCAGCGGTGGCTGAGGCCATCGGGCGCTGCGGGAGGCTCGATGCGGTGGTCAACAACGCCGGCATCGAGGTGTTCGGTGCCGTGCACCTGCTCTCTGATGATGAGGTGTACCGCCAGCTCGACACCAACGTCACCGGCATCGTGCGTGTTGCCAGGGCCGTGGTTCCGCACTTCCTGGAGCACGGCGGCGGCACCATCGTCAATGTCGGCTCGGTTGCCGGATTCGTCGGAGCGCCGTACAGCGGGC
>JBEGVK010000070.1:0-12176 GCA_041178405.1 Actinomycetota bacterium
GATGCCGAAGCGGTCGAGTGCCGTTCCCCAGTACTGGCCCCACGACATGTCGGCCATCGGCGAGCACTCCGTGGATCCCGCTCCGAGCAGCGCGAAGAGTCGGTCAGTCTCCTCGCGCGCATCGACGATGAGGTGGATCGACGTGTTGTTGCCCACCCGCACCTGATGCCCGAGGGACTCCAGCATGTCGGTGGCCATCAGCACGTGGCCCGTCATGATCGGCAGTCGTGCGTGCATGATCTTGTTCAGGTCGGCATCGGACATCGATGGAGCATCGGGACCGCTCCCGAAACCGACATCGCCGAACCGAACGACCGGCCCAGCGATCTCAGTGCCGAACACCGATGCGTAGTGAGCGAATGCCTCTTCGGCATTCCCCTGGAAGTTCAGATACGTCGCAACTGCAGCCATTCGGCCACCCTACAGCTGCCTTGCATCGACACGCCCGAGCCCTCAGGTCATCAACTCGATCAACGGTGGCGCTCGTGGACGGGCACTCGGCCCGACAGGCACCCTCAACTAGCCTCCATGTTGATGCGACTGCCCACCTTCTTCATCCTTGGCGCCGCAAAGTCGGGCACAACGTCGCTCCACCACTACCTAACCCTTCACCCCGAGATCTTCATGTCCCGGCCCAAGGAGCCAACCTTCTTCTCCCACCCGTTTCAGGTCGTGCGGAATCCGCTCGCATATGCCCATCTCTTCGCAGCGGTCGGCGACGAAGTCCATGTCGGCGAGTCATCCCACGCGTACCTCTCGCATCCAGAGGCACCCGCAGTCATTCGCGCATTCTTTCCCGATGCCAAGTTCGTGCTCCTCCTTCGCGATCCGGTCACACGCGCATGGTCGCTGTACGAGCACATGCGCCGCCACGGCTTCGAGCGGGCACGCACATTCGAGCAGGCCCTCGCTCTCGAGCCACGGCGGCTGGCCTCCTCCAGGTTTGCACGACGATGCCCGCAGTACTTCCACAACTACATGTACGTCGGCTCAGGCCGCTACGACGAGCAACTGGCGCGCTATTTCGATCTCTACCCACGGGATCGATTCTGTATCCACACCTTCGAGCAGTTCAGCGCCGACCCGCGAGGAGTGCTCCGCGCCGTTCAGGACTTCCTCGGCGTCGAACCCCGCGAACTCGATGCCACAACCGTGCACAATTCGAACTCCGGTCGCCCGATCGCACCTGTCCTTGGCAGGAACATCCGCCGAGTCACACATCGAATCGGCCCGCGAGCACATCGAGTCGATGAGTTTCTCCGCAAGCCACGCCGGGCGTCATCGCCACTCGCCGACGCAACACGGGCGCGCCTCCGAGACGAGCTCGCACCGTCGGTCGGGCGGCTTCGCGACCTGCTCGGCTGGGACCCAGGCTGGCGTTGAGGCCAGCGGTCTCGGCGCGTACCACTCTGCTGGCAGACCTCGAGGAAGTCAGCACTCACACGGCAGCGTCGAGCAACGCGGGCATCCGCCGGCATAGCGGGCCACGGCCTCGTCAAGGTCGATCCCCATCTGGTTGGCAAGCGTTGCGAGCCACGCCGCGACATCGCCGAACTCGTGCAACTGCTGTTCGCGCGAGCCCTTGCGCACCGCCTGCGCAAGCTCGCCGATCTCCTCGGCCAGCCACGCAACAGTTGCCGCCGTGCCGCGAGCACGGTCTCGCTCGCCATAGGTGCGCTCGATCACGTCCTGCAGAGCCCGGAAGTCCACGGGAGCAGGATGCCAGACCGATGCTGCTCAGGCGAGCAGTTCGGCGATCTGGACGGCGTTGAGCGCTGCGCCCTTGCGAAGGTTGTCGTTGCTGAGGAACAGCACGAGGCCGCGTCCGCCGTCGACCGACACGTCCTGGCGGAGCCGGCCGACGTAGCTCGGGTCCTTGCCGGCGGCCTCCACCGGGGTCGGCACATCGAGCAGTTCGACTCCCGGCGCAGCTGCCAGCAGCTCTCGGGCCCGCTCGACGGAGATCGGCCGCTCGAACTCGGCATTGATGCTGAGCGAGTGGCCGGTGTACACCGGTACCCGGACGCACGTACCGCTCACCCGAAGCGTCGGGATGCCGAGGATCTTGCGACTCTCGTTGCGCAGCTTCTGCTCCTCGTCGGTCTCGAACGATCCGTCGTCGACGTACTTGCCCGCATAGGGCAGCACATTGAACGCGATCGGCTTCGAGAACTTGGCCGGCGCCGGGAACGGCACGGCTTCGCCGTCGTAGGCCAGCTTGCGAGCCTCGTCGACAACCTCGCGCGACTGCTTGTCGAGTTCGTCGACACCGGCGAGACCGCCGCCGCTGACCGCCTGGTAGGTGGCCGCCACAATGCGCACGAGACCGGCCTCGTCGTGCAGCGGCTTCAGCACCGGCATCGCCGCCATCGTCGTGCAGTTCGGGTTGGCGATGATGCCCTTGCGGGCGTTGCGCACCTCGCCGGGGTTCACCTCGCTGACGACCAGTGGCACGTCGGGGTCCATGCGCCACGCCGACGAGTTGTCGATCACCATCACGCCCGCAGCGGCAAACTTCGGTGCCAGTTCCCTCGACGACGTGGCACCTGCCGAGAACAGCGCCACGTCGAGGCCACTGGGATCCGCAACAGACGCGTCCTCGACGGTGATCTGGCCATCCCTCCACGGCAGCGTGCTGCCCGCACTCCGTGCCGACGCAAAGAACCTGATCTCGTCAACAGGGAAGCGACGCTCCTCGAGGATCGCCCTCATCACGGCTCCGACCTGTCCTGTAGCCCCTACGACTCCGACGCGCATGCCGAAAGGCTAACGGCGCTGCTGTGGGGCTGACGCCGGGTACTGGGCGGAAAGTCCGTGCCGCGACGGCGCCGAAGCGGAGGTGCAGTTCCGGGCCGAGCGGTGTCGATGCTCAGCGCACGGTGGCAACAAGCCACCAGTGGCTCGGGTGCACGCCGTGAAAGGTGGCATCGGTCGAGTGCGGCAGGCCGAAGGCCCGCCGGCGCGGCGACCGCCACACCTGGACGTTGGTGAGTCGCGAGCCCACCTCCGGCACGACATCGACCGGCGCAAGTCGGTTCGCCTGCCACCCGAGCCGAGCAGCAACACGCTGGCGGGCGATCACTGGACCGAGCCGTGGCAGTCGCCACAGGGCTCGCACCATGGCACCCGCAGGCCACAGCGCCACGTCGGCGGTCACCCACGTCCGGTAGTTGAGGACCACGTAGCCGCCGGGCTTTGCTACCCGCAATGCCTCGCGCGTGAGAGCGAGTGCATCGCCACGGTGACAGTGCTGAAAGGTGATGTAGCTGAAGACGACATCGGCGCAGTTGTCGGGCAGGGCGAGCGAGCGCCCATCGGCGACGTGGCTCGTCTGCAATCGATCAGCCCGGCCGAACTGAGCCACGGTCTCGCGGCAGCGCTCGAGAAAGGCGGCGTCGAGATCGCACGCGATCACCTTGGCGAACATTCGCGTCAGGCTCGCCGTCATCCGGCCGATGCCACTGCCGATCTCGACAATTGTCTGCTCGTTGAAGTCGGCACCCGCCGACATCGGCGTGCTCAGTCCGAACGCCTCGAAGTAGGCAAGCGTCTCGAGGTCGCCGGTTCGCACGAATTCCGAAAGCGACAGGTGATCGTTGCGATTGTTGAACACCCAGCCGGTCTCGCGGACGACCTCGTCGGCCGACGACTCCAGTTCGGAGGTCTGACCTGCAGCCTTCCAGGGAACATGCTGGCGTCGTCGGCTCATTGGTGGACAGTGTGGCAGGCGGCGGGCAACGAAGGATTCACTTCCGCTCAGGGAGCGGTGCCGAGTAGGCCTGACCCGAATCGAGGCCGAAGGCAGAATGCAACGCCTGCGACGCCTTCTCGAGATCAGCCACCGATGTCACCACGCTGATGCGGATCGTCGATGTGCTGATCATCTCGATGTTCACGCCAGCGTCGGCCAGCACGCGGAACATCTTCGCCGCGATACCGGGACTGGTCTTCATGCCCGCCCCGACAAGGCTGATCTTGGCGATGTTGGCATCGGTGTCGACACCGGTCGCCTTGATGTCGGTCGCGATGCGCTGGACGATCGACTCTGCGGTACCGAGATCGGCCTTGGGAACGGTGAAACTGATGTCAGTCGTTCCCTCGTGCCCCGTGTTCTGCACGATCATGTCGACGTTGATGTTGGCCTGGGCCAGCGGCTCGAAGAGCGTGGCCGAGATGCCAGGCCGGTCGGGCACGGCGACAATCGTCACCTTCGCCTCGCTGATGTCCGTGACCACGCCGGAGATGATCGGGTCTTCCATGCTGCGCTCCTGTGAGGTGACCCACGTGCCGAGCTCCCAGGTGAAGCTCGAGCGCACGTGAAGAGGGACGTTGTGATTGCGGGCGAACTCGACGCTGCGGAGCGCCAGCACCTTGCTGCCGGCTCCCGCCATCTCGAGCATCTCGTCGAAGTTCACGTGGGCCAGCTTGCGTGCCTGAGGCACGATGCGCGGATCAGCGGTGAACACGCCTGTGACGTCGGTGTAGATCTCGCATGCATCCGCAGCCAGTGCGGCCGCAAGGGCAACGGCCGTGGTGTCGCTGCCACCCCGGCCGAGCGTGGTGATCTCGTGAGCGGTGCTGACGCCCTGGAATCCGGCGACAACACAGACCTTGCCGTCGCGCAGCGCATCGCGTACGCGGTCGCCTTTCACCTCGAGGATCTTGGCCTTGGTGTGCACCGTGTCGGTGATGATTCCCACCTGGCTGCCCGTGAAGCTGACGGCGTCGAGGCCGAGGTCGGCCAGGGCCATGCACAGCAGCGCCATGCTGATCCGCTCGCCGGTGGTGAGCAGCATGTCCAACTCGCGGCCAGGCTGCGTGCGGCTCACCTCGTTGGCGAGCTTGATGAGATTGTCGGTGGTCTTCCCCATCGCGCTCACGACGACCACGACGTCGTTGCCCGCACGGCGCGTGAACGTCACGTGCTCGGCGACCGCACGCATGCGATCGGGATCGGCAACCGAGGTGCCGCCGTACTTCTGGACGATCAGGGCCACGAGTGCCACAGGCTACTGAACCGACGGCGCAGCACCTGCTGTCGGCAGGCTCCCCGCATGGCGGAGCCACACCCCCGGCATCTGTAACGTCGCACCGTGCTGCGACGGGCATTGGGCGACGGGTTTCCCGAGGATGTCGGACGCCACATCGCCCTGCTCACCCTTGCCCGAACGGCGGCCAACGGCTGCTTCCGCTTCGCTCCCCCGTTCCTCGCCACGATGGCCTCAGGCCTCGGTGTGTCGCTCGACACCATCGGCATTGCCGTGGCGGTCAGCGAACTGTCGGGCCTGATGTCGCCAATCACCGGATCCGTCGCCGAGCGATTCCACCGCCGCACCGCGATGGCAACCGGACTCGCATCAGTTGCCGTCGCAGCGATCATCGCTGCATCAGCGCCGAATGTCGTCGTGCTGGCCCTTGCGCTCGTGCTCCTCAACCAGAGCAAAGTGCTCTTCGACCTCGGACTCGGCGCCTGGGTGAGCGACCGCGTGCCCTACGAGCGGCGCGGCCGCGTGATCGGCCTCACCGAGACGTCGTGGGCCGGAGGCCTGCTGCTCGGCGTGTCGACGATGGGACTCGTCACCGCCGCCACGAACTGGCGTGTCGGGTACGCCGTCGGTGCCGTCGCCGTGGTCATCATGGCCTCGCTGGTGAGGGCACGGATCGAGGACGACCCAGAGGGCCACCAGCACGCTCGACGCACGCGCGAGCGCGTTCGACTGCCGCGCATCGTGTTCATCGTCGCCGCCGGAACACTGTGCCTGATGGCCGCCAGCCAGATGCTGTTCGTCACATTCGGATCCTGGCTTCGAGACGAGTTCCGCTTCTCCGACTCGGGAGTGGCCGCGCTCTCGTTCGGACTCGGCTTCGGCGAGGTGCTGTCAGCACTGGCGTCGTCGCGGCTGGCCGACAGGTGGCGCAAGGAGCGGGCCGGGGCCGTCGGTGCTGCCGTGATGGTGCCGGCTGCGCTGCTACTCGCAGTGAACAGTGAGTCGATGCTCATCGGGATCCCACTGCTGATCCTTGCCATTGCCGCATTCGAGTTCGCCGTGGTCAGCATCATCCCGCTCGGCACGATGGTGGTACCCGGCGCGCCGGCGCTGGGCATGAGCGTGATGCTGGCGTGCGGCACTCTCGGCCGCGCCCTCGCCAGCATTCCGGCGACTCGCCTCTACGTCGACAGCGGCATCACGTGGCCGGCTGTCCTGTGCGCCGCACTGTGCTTCGGCACCATCGCCAGCATGTGGCGGGTCGACCGCTGGCACCACCGCACCGTCGCCGACTGACTGCGATCATCCCACCGGGTGCGGGAAGACACTCAACGAGCGGCTCAGCGGTAGCCGTTGGTAATCGGCAGGCGACGGTCCTTGCCGAAGGCCCTCGGCGTCACCCGCACGCCTGGCGGGCACTGTCGCCGCTTGTACTCGGCAAGGTCGACGAGACGGCACACTCGCTGCACGTCGGCCGACTCGAAGCCCATCGACACGATCTCGGCAGGCGTGCGGTCGTCTTCGACGTACGCAGCGATGATGGGGTCGAGCACCTCGTATGGCGGCAGGCTCTGGTCGTCGCGCTGGTCGGGCCGCAACTCGGCCGACGGCGGCTTGGTGAGCACGCTGTCGCTGATGATCTGGCGTCCGTGGCGGTGGTTCACATAGCGGCACAGGTCGTAGACACGCGTCTTCAGCACGTCCTTGATCACGGCAAAGCCGCCTGCCGAATCGCCATAGAGAGTGAAGTACCCGACGGCCACCTCGCTCTTGTTGCCCGTGGTGAGCACCATCCAGCCGAACTTGTTGCTGAGCGCCATCAGCGTGACGCCGCGGATGCGACTCTGGAGATTCTCCTCGGTGAGGTCGGCCGGCCGATCGCCGAACGATGGCCCCAGCATGTCGGTGAGCGCAGCGAATGCCGGCTCGATGGGAATCGAACGGCAGTCGATGCCGAGTGCTGCAGCAAGCTGCTCGGCATCGGTGCGTGAGCCATCGCTGCTGTAACGCGACGGCATGCTGACACCGTGCACTCGGTCGGGACCGAGCGCATCGACGGCGACGCACGCCACCAGCGTGCTGTCGATGCCGCCCGACAGACCGATGACGACATCGGAGAAGCCATTGCGCGTGACGTAATCGCGCGTGCCGAGCACGAGCGCCTCGTACAGCTCGGCATCCGGGTCGAGCACCGGCTCGATGTGCGGCGGAGGCAGCGGCGGACCATCGGCGCGCGGCGTGTCGGACACGTGCACGAGCGACATCGCCACCGATGCCCGTCGGCCACGTGGATCGAGCAGTCGCTTCCGGTAGACCGGCTCGACCTCGAGGTCGACGACAGCGAAGTCCTCGGCGAACTGCGGAGCCCGCGCCACCAGCGTGCCATCGGCATCGAACACCATGCTGCCGCCGTCGAAGACGAGTTCGTCCTGGCCGCAGGACTGGTTGACGTAGACGACGGCACACTGCGCATCGGCCGCGCGGGTGGCCAGCATCCGCTCGCGCACAGAGAGCTTGCCCATGTGGAATGGCGAGCCGTTGATGTTGATGTTCACCTCGGCGCCCGCTGCCGCCTGCTCGGCAATCGGGCCAGTGGGGCTCCAGACGTCCTCGCAGATGCTGATGCCAACCTTCACGCCGCCGATGACATACAGCTCGTACGGGTCGGAGTCGGCCCCGGGCGTGAAGTAGCGGGCCTCGTCGAAGACCGCATAGTTCGGCAGCAGCCGCTTGCGGTAGGTGCCTATCACGCGGCCCCCAGCGCAGACCGCGGCGGCGTTGAAGAGGTCGCGGTCGGCGGCCACGTAGCCGACCACCGCGACACAGCGGCCCGTGACCGCCGCCACCTCGTCGAGGGCGGCCAGGTTGTCGGCCACGAAACCGGGGCGCAGCACGAGATCCTCCGGCGGGTAGCCGGTGATCGCCAGCTCGGGGAAGGCAACGATGTCGCAGCCAGCGGCTTCGGCCCGCTCGTACGCCGCCCGCAGTGCCGCCGAGTTGCCGGCGATATCGCCCACACGCGGCCTCATTTGGGCCAGGGCGATGCGCAGCCGGGTCACACCGTCAGGCTAATGCCCGGTTCCCGGCTCCGGCCCGGGCACGGTCGCCGCACCACGGGCGCGTCTGGTTCACACGCCGTTCACATTCGGGCAACGGCAGCGAAACGGCGAGGGTGCAGGATGCGATGTCCGCATTCCACGACGACAGAAGGAACCCCAACCCGTGGCCTACCAAGCCGAGTACATCTGGATCGACGGCACCGAGCCGACCGCCCTGCTCCGATCGAAGACCAAGATCCTCGCCGACGGCACCACGCCGCCGGTGTGGGGCTTTGACGGTTCGTCCACCAATCAGGCGCCCGGCGACAAGAGCGACTGCATGCTCAAGCCGGTCTTCACCTGCCCCGATCCGATCCGTGGCCGCGACAACATCCTGGTGCTGTGCGAGGTCGACAACGCACGCGACGGCAAGCCGCATCCCACCAACACTCGCGCCGCCTGCGCCAAGTCGGCGAAGAAGTTCGCCAAGCACGAGATGATCTTCGGCATCGAGCAGGAGTACACCCTGCTGAAGCCCGACGGCTCGCCGCTCGGATTTCCCGATGGCGGTTTTCCCGGACCGCAGGGCCCCTACTACTGCGGCGTCGGCACCGGTCGCGTCGTGGCCCGCGAGCTGATTGAGGAGCACACGCAGGCGTGCATCGATGCAGGACTGATGATCGAAGGCACCAACGCCGAGGTGATGCCCGGCCAGTGGGAGTACCAGATCGGTGCTGCTGACGCGCTCACCGTGAGCGACCACCTCATCGTGGCCCGCTGGCTGCTGCACCGCATTGCCGAGGACTTCAACATTGTCGTGTCGCTCGCCGCCAAGCCGCAGAAGGGCGACTGGAACGGTGCCGGAGCGCACACCAACTTCTCGACGAAGGCGATGCGCGAGGACACCAACATGAAGGCCATCAAGGCGGCATGCGACGCGCTCAGCAAGAAGGTGATGCTGCACGTGTCGAACTACGGCGACGACATCGAGAGCCGTCTCACCGGCGCCCACGAGACGGCCCCGTACGACAAGTTCAGCTTCGGCGTGTCGAACCGCGGTGCGAGCATCCGCATCCCGTGGCAGGTCGAACTCGCCGGCCGCGGCTACGCCGAGGACCGCCGCCCGAACGCGAACATGGACCCCTACGTCGTGACGAGGCTCCTCATCGAGACCGTCTGCGGGGCAGCCGAGCGCTGAGCAAGGCGCCGTCCGGGTGACGGCCCCCAGACCTGCGAGTCCAGCGCGAGCCGGGGACCGGGAAACCGGTCCCCGGCTCCCGTTTTCACCGCCGCCCCGCCGCTGGCACACTTGACCATCCTCCCGAGCGCCGAGCCAGCCGGATCCACGGGAGATAAGCACCTACCGAGGAGCGCCATGCTCGACCAACAACGCGACTACGTGCTGCGCACCGTCGAAGAACGCGGTGTGCGCCTCGTACGGCTGTGGTTCACCGACGTGCTGGGCAGCCTGAAGAGCTTCGCCATCAGCCCCGCCGAGCTCGAGAACGCCCTCGACGACGGCATGACCTTCGACGGCTCGTCGATCGACGGCTTCAGCCGCATCCAGGAGGCCGACGTCCTCGCGGTGCCCGACGCGAACACCTTCGAGGTGCTGCCCTGGAGCGACCCGAAGGCCGTCGAGGCGAGGGTGTTCTGCGACATCCACAATCTCGACGGCACGCCGTTCGAGGGCGATCCCCGCCAGGTGCTGCGCCGCAATCTGCAGCGCGCACGCGAGCGCGGCTTCACGATGATGGTGGCACCCGACGTCGAGTTCTTCTACTTCGCGCCGCCCGAACGCGGCCAGGGGCCCGTCCCGCTCGATGAGGGCAGTTTCTTCGACCTCACCACCACCGATGTGTCCGGCTCGCTGCGCAAGGAGACCATCCGTACGCTCGAGACGCTGGGCATCCCCGTCGAGTACTCGTTCCACGAGGACTCTCCGAGCCAGCACGAGATCGACCTCCGCCACACCGACGCGCTCACGATGGCCGACAGTTTCATGACGTTCCGCCTCGTCGTGAAAGAGGTTGCCGCCAAGCAGGGCGTGCATGCCACCTTCATGCCCAAGCCGCTCGAAGGCGTGCAAGGCAGCGGCATGCACTTGCACCTCAGCCTCTTCGCCGGCGACGACAACGCCTTCTACGACAGCACAGATCCGTACAACCTGTCGGCAGCTGCCAAGTCCTTCATCGCCGGTCTGCTGCGCCACGCTGCCGAGATCACAGCCATCACCAACCAGACGGTCAACAGCTACAAGCGGCTCGTGCCGGGCTTCGAGGCCCCCGTGCACGTGTCGTGGGCGCGCAACAACCGCAGCGGGCTCATCCGCGTGCCGGTGCCCAAGCGAGGCAATCCCAGTGCCACGCGCATCGAGTACCGCTCACCCGATCCGGCCTGCAACCCGTACCTCGCCTTCAGCGTGCTGCTTGCTGCCGGCATGCGCGGCATCGCGGAGGGGTACGAATTGCCCGCCGAGGCTGACTCGAACCTGTTCGAGATGGACGATGCCGCCCTCGTGAAGCTCGGCATCGACACGCTGCCGCAGTCGCTCTCCGATTCGCTGCGGATGATGGAGCAGAGCGACCTCGTACGCGAGGCCTTGGGCGAGCACATCTTCGAGTGGTTCCTCCGCAACAAGCGCAGCGAATGGCGTTCGTACAAGACACATGTCAGCCAGTTCGAACTCGATCGGTACCTGCGGGCACTCTGATGGACCTCGTCGTCGCCTACCCCGAGTCGGTGACACCCGAACTGGCGCGCACGCTCGACCTCTCGGGGATCGCATGGAAGGCCGTGGGCTCGGTCGACGACATGACCCGCCACGAGCCGGTCGACGGGTGGGCGGCGGCAGTGATTGCCTGTGACGTCGACCCCGACGGAGCATGGTCTATGTGCAGGGCACTGCGTCGCCGCGAGTCGGGCCATACCCCACTACTCGTGCTCGTCACAGGTGCCCAGGTGCCCGACCTCGCCACACGTCACGACCTCTTCGACGACTTCTGCCTCACGCCGTTCCACCCCACCGAGGTCGAGGCCCGGCTTCGCCACCTGATGCGCCGCGCCGGCGCAACCGACTCGGGCGAGCGTGTCGAGCACAGCGGACTGCTGCTTAACCTCGAGACCTATCAGGCGATCATCGACGGCCGACCGCTCGACCTCACGTACATGGAGTACGAGCTGCTGAAGTACCTCGCCCAGAACCCTGGCCGCGTCTTCACTCGCGAGATGCTGCTGAGCCGGGTGTGGGGGTACGAGTACTACGGCGGGGCGAGAACCGTCGACGTGCACGTGCGGCGACTGCGCGCCAAGCTTGGCGAAGAGCACGCCAACCTCATCCAGACCGTGCGCAGCGTCGGCTACCGCTTCGGCCTCGCCAAGTGGGCCTGAGGCCAGCCCTCAGAACCAGCCCTTCCGGCCCACCATGTAGGTGCGGTGGAACTCGGCGTCCGACTTGGTGAGGTAGATGATGCCTTCGACGAGGCCGATCACGCCCATCACCGCTGCACTTGCACCGCACGTGACGAGGGCGCCGGGAATCGAGACGAGGAGCATGATCAGCCCCTCCTTGGTGTAGCCGAGCACGAACTTGTGGATGCCGAGTGCCCCGAGCAGGATGCCGCAGAGGCCCGCCGCCAACTTCTTGCTGCTGGCGTCGACGGGGGCGGCGCCGTACGCCGGCGTTCCGTACGGTGGCATGCCGCCCATACTTCCCGGCGGCGGGGGCGGCGGCACCGCACCGGCTGACGCGGCGGTGGGCTCGCCGCACGACGGGCAGTTGGCTGCCCCTCCGATGGGGGTGCCGCATCGGCCGCAGTACATGGTGCCTCCTCGTCGAGAGCCGGTGACGTCCGGCTCATCAGCCACAGCCTGCCACGCGCGTCGGCCCCAGCTGTGCGCCCTCAGCCGGCGGTAGGGCCGTGGCCGAGTGCCTCTTCGAGGTGGCGCATCGATGCCTCGGGCAGGGTGGTGTGCACCAAGCGGGCGAATGGGAACCGCGTCAGCTCGCCGGCGAGCGCACCGACATCAAGATCTTCCAGCAGCAGCACCACGGTGGTGGTGCCAGGCTGCACCGACTCGCGGAACCACGTCACCCACTCGTCGGGCACGCCGAGATCCATCACCTTCGCCGTGACTGCCCCAACACCTG
>JBEGVK010000071.1:0-22065 GCA_041178405.1 Actinomycetota bacterium
ACGCGGTTCCGGTGGCGCGGTGCAGTTCGCACCGCGCCGCCAGCAGCAGCTCGGCGGCACCGGCGAGATCGTCGAATGGCTCCTCGAGGGCCGATGCCACATCGGCGCGTCCGGTCTGCAGTGCCCATCGGACCGTGTCGTGGTCGCGCAATCCGCCACGCCCGTCTTTCAGGTCGGGTTCGAGCAGTGACGCCACTGCGCCACTCCGCTGCCAGCGCTCCTCGGCCGAGGACAGCAGACGGGCCAGCCACGCCAGACCGCCCGCTCGCCACTGGCGTTGGGCATCAGCAAGCATGCCCGCCGCAGCACCCGCGTCGCCTGCCACGCACCGCGCCGTCAGCAGGCTGGTGGCCGTGTCGAGATCGCTGGCTGCGAGTTGCAGCAGCGACCTCGTCGTGTGCACCGCCTGGCCCAGCTTCAGGCCACCGTCCCAGAACGGATACCAGAGATGCTCCGCGGCCGTGCCGACTGCCCGGTCATCGGCACCCTCTGGGTGGAGCAGCACCACGTCGATATCGCTCCCGGGGGCGAGCACGCCGCGGCCGTAGCCGCCGGTGGCCAGCAGCGCCCATCCCCCAGGCAGTCCGTCGGCGAGGCTCTCGAACCACGAGTCGGCCTGCTGGGCGAGTCGGCGGGCGAGCGGGCGTCCCGACATATCGGGATCTCCCACCACCTGCGCACGCATGCGACGGATGGTGGCTGCGTCGACGGCAGTCATCGGATGTCCTCAGCGTCGCGGCCACCGGCCACCGGGTCCACGCCATGGGGCACGGCGCGATGCGGCGAGCTGCTCAGATCGCGGTCGGCCCGGTCTCGCCCGTGCGGATGCGCACGAGCGCGTCGACGGGTGTCACCCAGATCTTGCCGTCGCCGATCTTGCCGCTGCGCGCTGCCTCGGCGAGCACGTCGACCACCGCGTCGACGCGTCCGTCGTCGGTGACGACCTCGATCTTCACCTTGGGGACGAAGTCGATCTGGTACTCCGCGCCGCGGTAGGTCTCGGTGTGGCCGCCCTGCCGGCCGAAGCCGCGCACCTCGGTGATGGTCATCCCCTCGACACCGGCCGAGCGCAGGGCCGACTTCACGTCGTCGAGCTTGAAGGGCTTGATGATGGCAGTGATCAGCTTCATGTCGTCTCGTTTCTCGTGTGGCCGGTCAGCGCAGTCCGCCGGAGTGGTATGCGGTCTCGCCGTGCAGGGCGAGGTCGAGGCCGGTCGCCTCGTCGTCGGCGTCGACCCGCACGCCGATGGTCGCCTTCAGCAGCCTCATGATCGCGTACGTCAGGACGAACGACCACACGATGGCGGCGAGGTTGGCGAGTGCCTGCTCGGCGAGCAGACCGACACCGCCGCCGAAGAAGATGCCCTTCCCGAGATCGGTTCCGAAGAAGTCCGGATCGGAAAAGAACCCGATCAGCAGCGAACCGAGTAGGCCTCCGACGAAGTGGACGCCCACCACGTCGAGGGCATCGTCGTAGCCGAGCCTGCTCTTCAGCTTCACCGCGTAGCAGCAGACGACGCCGGCGATGAGGCCGATCCAGATCGGGCTTGCTCCGGCGACGTAGCCAGCACCGGGCGTGATCGCCACCAGGCCGGCGACGATGCCCGAGGCAGCGCCGAGGTTGGTGGGGTGCCCGTCGCGCCGCCATTCGACGATCACCCATGCAAGGCCACCTGCAGCGGCTGCAAGGAACGTGTTCATGAACGCCTGCGCAGCAGTGCCGGTTGCCCCGAGTGCCGAGCCGGCATTGAATCCGAACCACCCGAACCAGAGGATGCCGGTGCCGATCATCACCAGCGGCATGCTGTGCGGCGGATGCCCTTCCTGCGGCCATCCCTTGCGCTTGCCGAGCACCAGCACGGCCGCCAGGGCTGCAATGCCTGCGTTGACATGGATCGCCGTGCCGCCGGCGAAGTCGAGCGAGCCGCGCTGGCCCAGCCAGCCGCCGTACACCCACTTGAACACCGGCACGTACACCAGCAATGACCACAGCGGCACGAAGAGCGCCCATGCCGAGAACTTCATCCGGTCGGCAACGGCACCGCTGATGAGCGCAGGCGTGATGGCAGCGAACATGCCGAGGAAGGCGATGGCGGCCATCGAGACACCGCCGTCATCGATGTCGATGCCACTGAGCATCCAGGCATCGAGGTTGCCGATGTAGGAGTTGTCGACGGGCTCCTGCGACAGCGAGTAGCCGATGAGTACCCACAGGACGGGCACGATCAGCACGCAGTAGAAGTTCATCATCAGCATGTTCAGCACATTTCGCGTGCGGTCCATGCCGCCATAGAAGAAGGCGAGTCCAGGTGTCATGAACAGCACGAGTGCTGCCGACACCAGGATCCACGCGACATTGCCGTTAGTGGCTGGGTCCATGTCCGTCCTCGGGGTTGCGTGTTGCGGTGGGGAGACGATGACGTATGCCTGTTTCAGGCGTGTTTCGGGATGCCGTCCGCACGGTGAACAGCCTGTGCGGCAGCCATTCGGCATGGCGGCAGGCGGGGAGGCCGGGACCCGTCACCTCGGAGCGGGGGCGTAAGGTGCTGCGCATGACCGACACGTTGCAGACACCCGCGCAGGCCGGCCGCTGGACCGCCCAGTGGAAAGAGCTCTACGCCGAGGTCATCACCACGGGGCTGTGCACCGGCTGCGCCGGGTGCGTGGTCACCTGTCCGCACGACGTGATCGGCTACGAGCACGTCGAGGGCAAGTACAAGCCCTTCCACCTCGAGGAGGAGCTGGGACTCGACAACTGCGTGCACGGCGAGAAGGGCTGCACCACCTGCACCCGGGCGTGCCCGCGATTCGGCGCATGGGAGCCCAGTGCCGACATGCACCTCTTCGGACGGGTGCGTCAGCCCGACGAGATGGCCGGCATCTGGCGCCAGCTGCTGCTCACGCGCGCCACCGACAGCGACCAGCACCAGCGCGGGCAGGACGGCGGCTTCGTGTCGGCGATGCTGATCTGGCTGCTCGACAACGACTACATCGAGGCGGCGCTCGTCAGCGGGGTCGAGGACGACGATGCCTGGAAGGCCAAGCCCGTGCTGGCCCGCAACCGCGACGAGGTGCTGGCCACTGCCGGCAGTCGCTACACCTACTGCGCCAATCCCCTCGCGCTGCGCGACGCCAAGGAGCAGGGCCTCAGCCGCCTCGCCCTCGTCGGCATGGGCTGCCAGACCAGTTCGCCGCCCACGATGTGGGACCGCAAGGCGGGCAAGGTGAGCAAGCCGTTCCTCTTCAACATCGGCCTGCTGTGCAGCAAGACATTCGACGACGCCATCTTCCCCGAGCTCTTCGAGGCCAAGTACGGGCTGAAGAAGCAGGACATGGTGAAGATGAACATCAAGGGCGTCTTCCAGATCTGGATGCGCGACGGCTCGTACCACGAGATCGACCTCAAGGAATGCCACCAGTGGACGCGCGAGGGATGCAAGCACTGTCCCGACTTCGCCGCCGAGCACGCCGACATCTCCACCGGCGGCATCGGCAAGGACAACGACTGGACGCTCACCATCGTGCGCACCGAACTGGGCGAGGAGGTCATCAACCGGATGATCAGCGATGGCGTCATCGAGGCCCGCCCGGCGCAGGAGGACGAGGTGGCGATGAAGCTGCTGCGCACGCTCAGCATCGTCAGCCGCCGCCGCTGGCCGGACTGGGCTGATCGTGCACCGACCATCGGCGTCCCACCCCCGAAGAAGAAGGCCGACGGCTCGGCCCCCGCAGCACACTGACACCCATCGATGGACGCAGCCAGCCAACCCGGCGAACCCGGCCCTGCCGAGCAGATCGTCCGCACCAGCGGTGCCCGCCTCGACGTCTCGGGGACGATGAGCTACGGCGACTACCTGCACCTCGACGAGGTCCTCGGCGCCCAGCACCTGATGTCGGGTGCCCACGACGAGCTGCTCTTCATCATCCAGCACCAGACCAGCGAGCTGTGGATGAAGCTCATGCTGCACGAGCTGCGGGGCGCCATCGACCACGTCGCCGCCGACAGCCTCGCTCCCGCATTCAAGATGCTCAGCCGCGTCAGCCGCATCATGGAGCAGCTCGTGCATGCGTGGGACGTGCTCTCCACGATGACGCCGCCCGAGTACACGGCGATCCGACCGGCGCTCGGCACCAGCAGTGGATTCCAGAGCCACCAGTACCGGTGCATCGAGTTCGCATGCGGCAACAAGAACCCGGCGATGATCGAGCCGCACCGCCACCATCCCGAGCGGCTCGCCGAGGTACAGGCAGCGTTCGATGCACCGTCGCTGTACGACGAGTCGCTCCGGCTGCTTGCCCGCAGGGGCATCTCCGTGCCCGCCGACGTGCTCGAGCGCGATGTGACCCTGCCGTACTCGGCCCACCCCGGTGTCGAGGCCGCATGGCTCCACGTCTACCGCGATCCTGACGCCAACTGGGACCTCTACCAGCTCGGCGAGGAACTCGTCGACCTCGAGGACACCTTCCGGCTGTGGCGCTTCCGCCATCTCACCACCGTGCAGCGGATCATCGGCGTGAAGGCGGGCACGGGCGGCACGTCAGGCGTCGGATACCTCCGATCGATGCTCGACATCGTGCTCTTTCCCGAGCTGTGGTCGATGCGCACCGCGCTGTGACGCGGTGCCGTCGGCGATAGGTTCGCCGTTGCGATGGCACGCACGACGAAGACTCCCCCGCCCTCCACGCTCGTTCTCCTCGTGCGCCACGGGCAGACCCCTACCACCGGAAAGGTCTTGCCCGGTCGCGCACCCGGGCTGCACCTCGCCGACGCCGGACGCGAACAGGCCGAGCGAGCTGCGGCACGAATCGCCGAACTCCCGCGTGTCGATGCGCTGTATGCCTCGCCGCTCGAGCGCGCCCGCGAGACAGCAGCTCCGATCGCTGCTGCCCGCAAGCTCCGCGTGCAGGTCGAACGCGGCCTGCTCGAATGCGACTTCGGCGACTGGACGGGTCGAGAACTGGCAGCCCTGTCGAAGCTGCCCGAGTGGCAGACCGTGCAGCGCGCACCCAGCACCTTCACGTTCCCAGGCGGCGAGAGCTTCACGGCGATGCAGACCCGAATGGTGGCCGCCGTCGACCGCATCCGTGCCAAGCACGCAGGCGGGGTCGTGGTGTGCGTCTCGCATGCCGACCCCATCAAGGCCATCGTCGCCCATGCCCTCGGCACGCACATCGACCTGTTCCAGCGCATCGTCATCAGCACGTGCAGCATCACCGCCATCGCCTACGGAATGGGCACTCCGGTGGTACTCACCGTCAACTCGACCGGAGGCTCGCTCGCCGAGCTGCGCCCCTCATGAGCGTCTGGTTCGACTTCGACGAGGTCGACGCATTCACCGTCGGGGCCATCGGCCGGCCAGGCGAGCGGACCTTCTTCCTCCAGGTGCGCCGCGGCACCACCGTCGTCACGGTGAAGTGCGAGAAGCAGCAGGCCGCTGCGATCGCGCAGTACTTGCGCCGCGTGCTGAGCGACCTCCCGGAGCCTGCAGGCCGTCCTGTCGACGGGGCAATGGAGCTCGCCGACCCGGTCGAGGCCGCCTTCGTGCTCGGACCCGTCGGCCTCGGCTACGACCGAGACACCGACATGGTGCTCGTCCAGCTCGATGAGGTGCCTGCGATCGACGAGGACGGCGAGGCAGACGAGGACGACAGCGAGCGCAGTCACCTGCGCCTCTTCGTCACTCGCAGCCAGGCAGTTGCCTTCTGCTCGCGGACCGACGACCTCGTGTCGTCGGGACGGCCGGCATGTCGCTGGTGCCAGGGCCCCATCGACCCGGATGGCCACGCATGCCCGCGGATGAACTGAGCATCCTCGAACTGCTGGGCGCTGCCGACCTCGACATCGAGGGAAGGATGCCGTGGAGCAGCAATGCCACGTTCCTCGCCCGACTCGTGATCGATGGCGCGACACGCGGACAGGCCATCTACAAGCCGGTCCGCGGTGAGCGTCCGCTCTGGGACTTCGAGCCCGGCCTGCACCGGCGAGAGGTCGCCGCCTACCGGCTCAGTGCAGCGATGGGCCTCGGCGTCATTCCGCCCACCGTGCTCCGCGACGGCCCGCTCGGCGAGGGCAGCGCACAGTGGTTCGTCGATGCCGACCACTCGCAGCACTATTTCACCATCTTCGAGGCGCGCACCGACGTGCACGATCAACTTCGCGCCATCGCCGCATTCGACGTCGTTGCCAACAACACCGACCGCAAGAGCGGCCATGTCCTCATCGACGGCGAGGGACGAGTCTGGGGCATCGACAACGGCCTGTGCTTCTCGGAGGAGTTCAAGCTTCGAACCGTCGTGTGGGAGTTCGGCGGCGAATCGCTGCCGGATGCGTTGCGAGGTGCGATCGCATCGATTGCCGATGCCGTGCCCGATGATGTCGCAGAACTGCTCGCCGATGACGAAGTGGCAGCGCTTGCCGAACGTGCCAGGCTGCTCGCCGACGGCGGCACGTTCCCCGTCGATCCGAGCGGGCGCCGCTACCCGTGGCCGCTGGTCTGACCCGGAGACGATGATGCAGGACACGGGACGCCCCGGCGAATCTGACGCGTCCGACGCGTCCACCACGGCGGAGACGCTCGATGCACTCGTGCACCGAGTCGACCTCGACGGGCTCGTGCGATTCGTCGACTCGCTCTGCACGCAGCGCGACTGGGCCGGCGTGCTCGCGACGCGCGATGCCTGCAGAGCCGCCGTCCGCACCGGCCGGCAACTGTGGCCGGTGGCGACGCTCGCCGAGTACCGACTGGCGCTCTGGGCACCCGCCGAGTGGGCTGCCACCGTGCTCGACGACGAGAGTGGGCGCTTCGCCATCGGCCCGCTCAGCGAGGTCGCCGCCCAGGGCCATGAACTCGCCGACCTGATGCCGCACGTGCACGCCCCGCACCGGATCGGGCTCATCGCCCACGAGCGCGCACTCCGCGGCGAGGCCGTGCCACCCGACACTCCCAATCCGCTCGACATCCCGTTCGAGCGCCAGCACTGGGAGCCGTCCTACCCGCTCGCCGAGTACTCCGACGGCGGGCTCAGCGATCCGGCGCCAGTCGCGCCCAGCCTCGCCGGTGCGGTCCTGGAGCAGTGGCCGCGCAGCGAGGCCATCGACGACGAACTGGTCGAGGCAGCCGTCCGCCAGCTGCTCGACACGTGGTCGGCGGCATCGACCGGCCGCGTCGAGTCGAGCTGCGTCGAGGGCACCGCTGCCGAGGCCATCGGCGCGCTCGGCGTCAGGTCGGGCCGCCGCGTGCCCCTCGAACCCGGCGAGGCACTGCGGTGGCTGGCCTGGGCTGGCTCGACCGGTGGGGCGCAGGGCCGCCGCCGCGGTGCTGCCACCGGCAGGTTCGGCACATGGTGGCTGCTCGCTGCGCTCGGCGACCTGCTCGACGAGTGGCCGCCCGAGCCGGCCGAACTCGGCGCTGTCGCCCAACGCCTGCACTGGTGGTGGTGGGACGCAGGGGTGCCGTCGCTCGGCTGGTCACTGCAGTTGGCCGTCGAGGATCCCGACGAGGGACTCGGCTGGGCAATCAGCGCCCACGACGGACGCTGAGGCGCTCCCGCGCCGGTCAGCCCCGCGAGCCGAGTGCGTCGATCAGCTTCGGAATGATCTTGTCGGCGTCACCGACGATGCCGAGATCGGCGATCCCGAAGATGGGCGCTTCCTTGTCCTTGTTGATGGCGATGATGTTCTTCGAGCCCTTCATCCCCACCATGTGCTGGGTAGCGCCCGAGATTCCGACAGCGATGTACACGCCCGGCTTGACCACCTTGCCGGTCTGGCCGACCTGGTAGCTGTACGGCACCCATCCAGCATCGACGATGGCGCGGCTGGCGCCGGGCGCACCCTTCAGCAGCTTGGCCAGCGACTCGATGCGCTCGTACTTCGCTGCCTCGCCGAGACCGCGACCACCGGACACGACGATGGCCGCCTCATCGAGCTTCGGGCCTGTGGTCTCCTCGACATGCACGGCCATGACGGTGGCTCCACCGGTTGCGCCGAGCGCCGGCACCGGCGCCGAAGCGACCGACGGCGCTGCGCCACCCGACGGCTCGGCGGCGAAGCTCTTCGGGCGGAATGCCGCAAGGTAGGGCGCCTGGCCGGTGAAGGTGGTGGTGACGAGAGAGTTGCCGCCGAAGATCGGTGTGGTGACGCTCACCGAGCCGCCCTCGGTCACTACGTCGATGTTGTTGGTGAGCACCGTGCGGTCGAGCTTCACCGACAGGCGGCTCATCACGTCGCGGCCCTCGTAGTTCTGCGGGAACATGATGAGGTCGGGTGCATCACCGCCGTCGATGACGGCCTTCATCGCTGCCGACACTGCGACGCCGGGCAGCTTGCCGGCGAGGTCGCCGGTTGCGTACACCTTTGCGGCGCCGTACTCGCCGAGCGCGGCGGCGATGGCCGACGCGTCACCCCCGACGAACGCCGTGACGGTGCCGAGCGTGCGCGCCTTGGTGAGCAGTTCGAGCGTGCCGGTGGTGGGCGCTCCCTGCGCCTGCTGTGCGAAGACCCAGATGTTCATGTCGATGCCTCTCTCAGATGACCTTCAGGTTCTCGAGGAACGACACGATGCGCAGGTGCGCCTCGCCGTCGTCCTCCACGATCTCGCCAGCGGCGCGGGCCTCGGCCTGCGCGACCTTGGTGATGCTCTGGCCGGCACCGGCCCAACCCACGGGGCTGATGCCGAGGTCGCCGGCAGTGACCGTGTCGATCGGCTTCGCCTTGGCGGCCATGATGCCCTTGAAGCTCGGGTAGCGGGGCTCGACGACGCCGGCCGTCACGCTGATGACGGCGGGCAGCGGGCAGGTGACCTCGTCGTAGCCCGATTCGGTCTGGCGGTCGACTTTCAGGGTGCCGCCCTCGACCACGACCTTCTTGGCGAAGGTGACCGACGGCATGCCGAGCACCTCGGCCAGCTGCTCGGGCACGGTGCCGGTGTAGCCGTCGCTCGACTCGGTGGCCCCGATCACGAGGTCCGCGCCGCCCATCTTGGCGATCGCTGCGCCGAGCACCTTGGCGGTGGTGAGCGCATCACTGCCCTGCAGCGCCGGATCCGACACGAGCGTGCCCTTGGCGGCGCCCATGGCCAGCGCAGTGCGCATGCCGGAGACCTCGCCGTTGGGCGCCATCGAGACGATGCTCACCTCGCCGCTGCCGGCAGCGTCGACGAGCTGCAGCGCCATCTCGACGCCGTAGCTGTCTGACTCGTCGAGGATCAGCTTGCCGTCCCGCTTCAGGGTGTTGTCGGACCCGAGGGCGCCGGGCGTGGCCGGGTCGGGAATCTGCTTGACGCACACGATCACGTTCATAGGCGACCATTGTTACCTGCCGGTCACCCCTGCGCCCAACCGTCCGCCCACCGGTACCGTTGGTCCCTTGAGGATCCTCCTCGTCGTCAACGCCTTCGCCTCCTCGGTCACCGCCCGCAACACGGTCGTGGTGCACCGCGCCCTCAGCAAGGGCCACGAGGTCGAGGTGGTCGAGACAAATCGACGGGGCCACGCCACCCGGTATGCCCAGGACGCCGCCCGGCGGGGCATCGATGTCGTGGTCGCCTTCGGCGGCGACGGCACCCTGAACGAAGTCGCCACCGGCGTGGCCGGCACCGACACGGCCCTTGCCGTGCTTCCCGGTGGCAGCACCAACGTCTTCGCCCGCACCATCGGGATGCCCAACGACCCAGTGGCGAGCGTCTACCGCATTGCCGCCGGCCTCGACCGGGGGGCCATCGAGCCGATCGGCCTCGGCCGGGCCAACGGTCGCCACTTCTGCTTCCACACCGGAGTCGGGTACGACGCCGCCGTCGTGCGCGAGGTCGAGCGCCGGGCTCCGCTCAAGCGCTGGTTCGGGCACCCCCTGTTCATCGAGGCTGCGCTGCGCACCTGGCTGCTCGGCTACGACCGGCGGCGGCCGCACTTCACGGTGGCGACGGCCGACGGCAGTCCCGTCGACGGCTTCTTCACGATCGTGCTCAATACCAATCCGTACTCGTATCTCGGCAATCGGCCGCTCGGCATGAGCGACGCCGCCACGCTCGACCGCGGCCTCGTCGCCGTCACCTTCCGCACACTCGACCTCGGCACCATCGTGCGCGCCGTCGTCGGGGCGCTGCGTCGGGGCAGCATCGCTCCGAGCGATCAGGTTGATGTCCGCACCGATCTCACCGCCGTCGACATCGAGTCGACATCACCGTTCCCGTACCAGCTCGACGGCGACTACCTCGGAGAGACGATGCGACTCGAGTTCCGGCACGTCCCCGGCGCGGTCAGGCTGGTGCGGCCGCTCGAACCGTGATGGCGAGGTCGGGAACGTTCGTGCAGATGCCGTCGATGCCCCAGTCGTAGAGCGCCGCCATCCGTTCGGCATCGTCGCAGGTCCAGACATTCACCTCGACACCCGCTGCGTGGCACCGGTCGAGCAGGGCACGGTCGACGGCATGGTGCCAGGGGTGCAGTGCAGCGTGTCCCTTGCGGACGAGCGTGCCCTCGATGCCCTCGGGGACGTCGACGCACAGCCACGCGGTGCGGATCGTCGGGGCCAGCGCACGGCAGCGGTCGACGGTCTCCATGCGGAACGACGAGATCAGCCAGCGCTCGTCGTCGTCGCGCGCGACCAGATGGGCGATGGTCTCGTCGGCGATCGACTCCGTCGGGTCGAAATCCGGCTCATCGGGATCGTTCTTGATCTCGACGTTCACCCACATGCCCTGGCACGCGTCGAGCGCCTCGCCGAGGGTGGGAAGCTGATCGGGCAGGTCGGCATGCACCGTTGCGGCGACGAGTCGGCCGTCGTCAAGATGCGGATTGTGGTGCACCACCAGCACCCCGTCGGCGGTGCGACGGACGTCGAGTTCGACGGCATCGGCGCCCATGGCGGCCGCCCGCCGGAAGGCGGCCACGGTGTTCTCGGCCTCGGCGCGACTGGCGCCCCGGTGGGCAATGACGGCCCGTCTGCCCGGTCGGCCCCCCGGAACGGCCCCTGTGTCGTCGTCAAGCATGACTTTCCGATACCCCCTTATCGGCAGGAACTATCACGGCCGTGGGTTCTATCTCTTGTCATGAACCCTCCGGCTTCCTACGGTGCAGTCTGCGTGGTCGCCAGCGGCGTTCCACGTGCAGGTTGTCGTCCGATCCGCAATTCTGAGGTGCCTACCGTGTCGATTCCGGCTTCGAGCCTTGCCCTCGGCGCTGCCGACTATTCCTGGCGGCGGGACGCAGTGTGCCGCGACACCGACCCCGAGCTGTTCTTCCCCGTCGGCACCACCGGCCAGGCCCTGCTCCAGATCGACCAGGCCAAGCGGGTGTGCGGCGAGTGCCCCGTGCAGGCCGACTGCCTCCAGTACGCCCTCGACACCAACCAGGACGCCGGCATCTGGGGCGGCACCAGCGAGGACGAGCGCCGGTCGCTGCGGCGCACGCTCAAGCTCCGCCAGCGCGTCGCCGTCTGACGCCCTGCGGCGCGTGTCGTCGACCGGCACCGCGTTCACACCGGCACCGCGTTCACACCGGCATCGGGCTCACACCGGAACCGACAGCTCCACCACGGTGCCCGTGCCTCGTGCACGATCGCCGAGGCCCGCCTCCCTGAAATCGTCGGGTTCGCCAGCGCGCATCGTGATCGAGCCGTCGAGTTCGGTGGTCACGAGCGTGCGCACGATCGAGAGCCCAAGACCCGTCGCCTTGTTGATCTCGAAGCCAGGATCGAGGGGCCGTCCGTCGTTGACCACGCGAACGTGAAGACGTCCGTCGCCGGCACCGAGCACCACCACCACGTCGCCACCCGGACTGCCCTCGGGGAACCCGTGGTCGACGGCATTCTGCAGCAACTCGGTCAGCACCACCGACAGCGGCGTGGCGATCGTGCCCGGCAGTCGTCCGCCATCGCCCTTCACCGAGAACCGCACCGGTCGGTCGACCGACTGCAGGCCCTCCTCGGCGAGGCGCAGCAACGGGCGCACGATCTCGAGAAATGCGACGTCGTCACCGGCCTCTCTCGACAGGGTCTCGTGCACGAGCGCGATGGTGCGGATCCGGCGCACGCTCTCTGAGATCGCAGCCTTCGCCTCATCGGACGTCAGCCGTCTGCCCTGCAGGCGCAGCAGCGACGAGATTGTCTGCAGGTTGTTCTTCACCCGGTGGTGGATCTCGCGGATGGTCGCGTCCTTGCTGAGCAGCAGCCGGTCGCGCTTGCGCAGCTCTGTGACGTCGCGCAGCAGCATGAGCCCGCCGATCACTGATGCAGCCCCGGCAGCTCCACCGAGCACTGGGATGCAGCGAGCGAGGAAGGTGACGTCGGCGGTCTGGTCGAACTCCTCGATCACGGGAAGCTGGGTCTCAAAGGACTGCCGCACCGTGCTGTCGTTGAAGCCCAGCTCGGCAAGACGCATTCCCGACGCATTGGCACCGATGCCCACCCGATGCAGTGCCGACACGGCGTTGGGCGAGGCGAACACCACGCGGGCCTCGGCATCGAGCACGATCGCACCATCGCCCACGCGCGGCGCCGCGCTGGTGTCGGCGACCGGGCCGGCGAACGGGAACAGACCGGCGCTGATCATCGCTGCGAACTGGTCGAACATGTCGATGTAGGTGCGCTCGAGCTTGCCGGGCTGGCGGCTCAGCCGCGAGCTCCACTCGCGGGTGAGCACGGCGACGATGCCACTCGACGACCGCACCGGGATGGCAACCGTGTGCACCGACCCATCGACGTCGTCGACGGTGATCTCGCCCTCCACGATCCGGCACTCGGCCAGCGCCTGGTCGAGCAGGTGCTGGGCGCTCTGCACCTCTGATCCGACGTAGTCGACCGGATACACCGTCTGCCCGGTGGCGGGGCGGACCTGGGCGAGGATCAGCCAGCGGCCATCGCCGAGCGGGGCCTGCAACAGCAGATCAGCGAACGACAGGTCGGCCAGCATGCCCCACTCGCCGACCAGTCGCTGGAGATGCTCGATGTCCTCGCGCCCGAGCGACGTGTGCTGCCGGGCAAGTTCGCCAAGGGTGGCCATACCCCTAGGAGTGTGTCACGCCGGCGTCGGCCGACGGGTAACCGCTGGCATCGTCAGCCGGCGAGGGCGGCAGCCATCGCAGCGACACCGCCGAGGTCGTGCACATCGGCCGACAGGTCGGGCACCACGACAACCGGCACCGCCGACCCGAGCCCGACCCCGGCAAGGTGCGCCACCAGCGACAGTCGCCTGCCGTGCTCGGCATCAGCCCGTGCTCGCACCTCCGCGAACCGCCGTCCGACCTCGACGAGCACGTGGCGCAGTGAAGCCGGGTCGAACTGCGGGATGGGCTCGGCAAGGCGGTCAGCGAGCGCTGTCACGTCGCCGACACCCGCCAGCGTCGCTGCGGCGCCAGCGGCGGTCGGTGACCGGAACGAGTCGGGCAGCACTCGATTCAGCACGATGGCACGCATCGGGAGCGACCGACGGTGCAGTTCGTCGACGAAGTACCGCGCCTCCTCGATCGGCGAGTCCTCGCACGTGGTGACCACCACGAAGGCCGTCCGCTCGGCAGCCAGCAGTTGCTCCACCGCCGCAGCGCGTTCAACAAAGCCGGGCTCCATCGCCCGGAGGAGGCTGAAGAAGTCGATGATGTCGTGCAGGAAGCCGGTGCCGAGCACGCGTTCTGCGACAGCGTTGAACGGCCGTGACGCTGCCGTGAGCAGGCGCGAACGCGTCGGCACTGTCAGCCACCTGAGCAGTGAGCTGGCGAAGAACTCGCGCATGCGCCGCGGCGAGTCGACCAAGTCGAGCGCGTGCCGCGACGGCGGCGTGTCGACGATGACGAGGTCGAACTCGCTGCTGCGATCGAGGTAGTGCAACTGCTCCATGGCGAGGTAGTCGTGGCTGTTGACGAACCGCGAGGTGATGTTGTGGTACAGCGGATTGGCCAGCACTCGCTCGGCCATCGCGGTATCGGGTGCATGGCGCCGGATGAGCTCGTCCCAGCCTGCCTTCGTGTCGAGCATCGCCACAGCCAGCGAGCCGGCCCACTGCTCGCCCGGCGGCGGCTCGACCCGCACCGCTCCCGCACCGGCGAACGAGGCGGACTCGATCCCGAGCGCATCGGCAAGGCGTCGCGCCGGGTCGACCGTGATCACCAGCACGCGTCGCGGCGACTGCCGGGCGGCGGCCATGCCGAGCGCCGCTGATGCCGTGGTCTTGCCCACGCCACCACTGCCGCACACCAGCACGAGGCGTGCCCCGTCGAGCACGGCACCGAGTCCGTTCGAGTCGACGACGTCATCAGTTGATGAGGGACTCATGAGAGCTCCATCGCCAGCGACTCGGCGACGGCCGTGCACACTGCTGCCGACGAGGCGCCGTCCGACGTGGACGTCGCCGCAGCAACGGCCTCCGGCACCAGCAGCACCGGAAGGCGTCGATCGAGGCCTTCTGCAGCGAGACCGGCGCGCAGGTGGTCGAGATGGCCGACGGCGGCGCTGCGTCGGCGCAGGGTCGCTACGGCGGCGTCGAGCACTGCACCGACATCATCCGCTGCGCACCCCACCGACTCGGCCACGACCGGCACGCACGCCGCCGTGTCGAGCCGGTCGAGCAGTACCGCATCCGACGGCTGGAACCACTGCGACGGCATCCGGTTCACCACGATGGCGGCCGGCGACACGCTCGTCTCACGCCTGACGCGCCCCAGCAGTTCGAGCGACTCCGACACGGGCATCTCCTCGGGTGTCGTCACGACCACCAGTCCCGTGCGCTGCGGATCGTGCAGCAGTTCGAGCATCCACTCGACCTGGTCGCGCACCATGCCGACTCGCACGAGGTCGCGGATCACCCGCGGCGACGAGAGTTGGGCAACGACATGTCCCGACGCCTCAGCATCGACGACGACGAGGTCGTAGTGGCGCTCGCGCACCTCCCAGCACACCTTGCCGATCGCCAGGATCTCCTTCACCCCGGGGGCGGCGTCGGCGACGAAGTCGAACGTCCGCGCCAGCGGTCCGATGCGGCCGATGAGCGGCACCCTGGCCACCACGCGTAGGTATTCGCGCAGCGAGTCCTCGGTGTTCATCGACATCGCCCACAGTCCGGACTGCACCGGCACGGCGTCGAATCCGGTGGCCTCCTCACCGCTGCCGAGCGCTGCAGCCAAGGCGCCCTTGGCGTCCATCTCGCAGGCGAGTGTCGTGCGGCCGGACGATGCGGCGAGCGTCGCAATGGCAGCCGCCACCATCGTCTTGCCGACCCCGCCCTTGCCGCTCACGAAGAGCAGCTGGCGGTCGAGCAGGCCGGGGGTCACCCGACCAGCATCACGATGCGGGACCCTCGGACGCCAGTCGAAGGAGGTATTGCCCGTAGGGATTCTTCGACATCGGGGCGGCATTGGACTCGAGTCCTGCGGCGTCGATCCACCCAGCCCTGAAGGCAATCTCGTCCGGTGACGCCACCTGCAGCCCCTGGCGCTTCTGCAGCGTGGCAACGAAGGCGCCCGCATCGTGCAGCGAGTCGTAGGTGCCGGTGTCGAGCCACGCGAAGCCGCGGCCGAGGAGTTCCATGTACAGCTCGCCGCGTCGCAGGTACTCGGCATTCACGTCGGTGATCTCGTACTCGCCACGCGCCGACGGCTGCAGGCTGGCAGCGATGTCGACCACCTGCTCGTCGTAGAAGTACAGCCCGGTGACCGCATAGTTGCTCCGCGGCCGAGAGGGCTTCTCCTCGATGCTCAGCACACGGCCGCTGTCGTCGATCTCGGCGACGCCGTAGCGCTCGGGGTCGCCCACGCGGTATCCGAACACGGTGGCTCCCGAACTGCGCGACGTGGCGATGCGCAGCTGGTCGACGAGTCCATGCCCGAAGAAGATGTTGTCGCCCAGCACCAGCGCACTCGGGCCGCCGGCAACGAAGTCGGCACCGATGACGAACGCCTGAGCCAGCCCATTCGGCACGTGCTGCACGGCGTATTCGAGCCGGATGCCCCATTGCGAGCCGTCACCGAGCAACGCCTGGAAGCCAGCCTGCTCGTGCGGCGTGGTGATCACCAGCACCTCGCGGATGCCGGCGAGCATCAGCGTCGAGAGCGGGTAGTAGATCATCGGCTTGTCGTACACGGGCAGCAACTGCTTGCTGACGCCCCGTGTGATCGGCCACAGGCGGCTGCCGGTGCCGCCAGCGAGGACGATGCCCCTCATTGCTGCCCACCGCAGCGGCGCATCTCAGCCGCCGAATCCGATGCGGCGCTCGCCCTCGGGCGTGCCGAGCTCGACGTAGGCGATCTTCGAGGCGGCCACGCCGATCTCGCGCCCCTTCTTGTCGGTGACCCAGAGCGTTGCGGCGGTGCCGGCGAGGGCTGCGTCGATCTGAGCCCGAAGCGCAGCGCGGTCGGTGTCGTCGGCGACCTCGAGGTTGATCTCACGCGGGCTCTGGGTGACGCCGATGCGTACGTCCACGGGGTTCCTTTCGTCGAAGGCTTGCCCGGGCATCGTACCGGTCGGCTCCGGTCGACCTGCGGGTGGCGGGGGTCGGCACCCCAGAAGCCAGAGTCAGAGCCGGAGCCAGATCGTGCTGGCGGTCAGAACGTGGTGGCGGTCAGAACGTGGTGGCGCAGAACGAGTCGCCCTGCGGGATCGACGCCGAGGTGCTCACCTCGGCATCGCCGTAGAGGGCACCGAGCATGCCGCGCACCATGCCGCGGTCGACGGCGCAGATCACCGGGTGCTCGACGGCGACATCGCCGAATGGACAGTGATTGTTGATGATCCGCAGCTGGTTGTTGCGCTGATCGGCGTGGGCGGCGAAGCCGTGCGCCGTGAGCGCGTCGGCAACGGCTTGCATCGCCGAGCGGAGGCTGCGCTGGCCGGCGGCGAGGTCGGCGCCGGCGAGGCTGTGGGCCATTGCCCGCCCGTATTCGCGGCCGACGTCCTCGGCCATCGCCTCGGCCTGGTCGGGCGGCAGCAGGGCGAGCGCTCGGCCCAGCATCGACAGCACGAGGTCGTCGCTGCGCACCTGCACGGTGCCGTCGAGATCGACCTTGGCGCCGGCCGGCACGCGGTAGTGCTTGCTCGGGCGGCCGGCACCGGCACCCTCGGCACGCTCGACGACCACTTCGAGGTATCCCCCGGCGGCGAGCTTGTCGAGATGGTGGCGGGCCACGTTGGGGTGCACCCCGAATCGGTCGGCCACATGGGCGGCCGTGACCCCGTGCTCGGCGTCTCGCGCAAACAGATAGATGCCGCGACGCGTGGGGTCGCCGAACGCCGTGGTGATGGCCGACACCGTGGCAGTGAACGATGAGGTCGTGCTCGGCACGACGGGTATTCTACCTATGCGCGTAGTGGTAATTCGGCGGTTGACCGCCGGGAGGCCGACTCCGCCGGACAACCCCCTCGAGAGAGTGATCCCGATGCCCACCACCGAACAGATCATCGACGTCCTCCGCCCCGTCGAGGACCCCGAACTGCACCGCAGCATCGTCGACCTCGGCATGGTGCGCACCATCACCATCGACGGCGGCACGGTCGGCGTGCAGATCGCCCTCACAGTCGCCGGCTGTCCGCTGCGCAACGAGATCCAGCAGCGCGTCACCGGCGCCGTCGCCACGCTCGACGGCGTCAGCGACGTGCGGCTCGACTTCACGGTGATGACCGACGACGAGCGCGCCGCCGTGCGCGAGAAGCTCCACGGCGGCGCCGCACAGTCGCAGGGCCACTCGCACGGCCACGGCCACGCCGAGGGCCGCGCCGTGCCGTTCAACGAGCCCGGCTCGCGCACGCGTCCCATCCTCATCAGCAGCGGCAAGGGCGGAGTCGGCAAGAGCAGCGTCACCGTGAATCTCGCCGTTGCGCTCGCCGCCCAGGGCCACAGCGTCGGCGTCGTCGATGCCGACATCTACGGCTACTCGGTGCCGCGCATGCTCGGCGCCGAGCGCGACCCCGTGGTGATCGACGACATGCTCGTGCCGCCGGAGGCGCACGGAGTGCGCTGCATCAGCATCGGCTACTTCGTGCCGGAGGGAAAGGCCATCGTGTGGCGTGGCCCGATGCTGCACAAGGCGCTCGAGCAGTTCCTCGCCGACGTCTTCTGGGACGATCCCGACTTCCTGCTCATCGACATGCCGCCGGGCACCGGTGACATCGCGCTGAGCCTCAGCACCTATCTGCCGCGTGGCGAGGTGTACATCGTCACCACGCCGCAGCCCGCTGCACAGAAGGTTGCCCGGCTCTCGGCGTCGATGGCCGAGACGGTGAAGCTGCCCGTGAAGGGCGTCATCGAGAACATGAGCTGGTTCACCGGCGACGACGGAAAGCGATACGAGATCTTCGGCAGCGGTGGTGGCAAGGAGCTCGCCAAGGACCTCGGCGTGCCGCTGCTCGGCCAGCTGCCGCTGGTCCCAGCGCTGCGCGAGGGCGGCGACACCGGGCGCCCGATCACGGTGGCGCAGCCCGACAGCGAGGCGGCGAAGGCGTTCCACGCCATCGCACGGCAGATCGCCGAGGACATGAAGCCTCGCAAGAAGTTCCTGAGCGCGCTTCGGGTGAACTGAGCGTCAGCCGACGGGCTTGCCGTACATCTCGAGCAGCGGATCGCTGATCAGTTCGAGCCGCTCGCCGTCGGGGCCGCGGAAGTACAGCGACGAGCCGTCGACGTGGGCGTAGTCGATGCCTGCGGCGTCGAGCCGCTGCCGCGCTGCATTCCACTCGTCGACCGTCATCGAGATCGCAAGGTGGTGGTGGCCGCCCAGCACCTCGGCATACGGCCCGAGGTCGAGGCCCGGCAGGTCGAAGAATGCCAGCGTGTTGCCGATGCCGATGTCGAAGAAGAAGTGGGTGCTGCCCTCATAGTCGCGGTTCTCGAACATCTCGATGAGCGGGAATCCAAGGACGCCCGAGTAGAACTCGACAGTGCGCTCGACGTCGCCTGAGATCAGCGCCACGTGGTGCACGCCGCGAGCCGACGACGAGGGGCGCTCGCTGCGCGGCTGGAGATGCCGGGATGCGATGTCATGCCGGCGTGCTGCCAGGTCGCTGCGCTGCGGCTCGCCGACACCGTGTCCCATGGTCCCAGTCCACCATGCGGCCGGCACCGCCGCCACTGCAGCTCGGGGCAGCAGGGTCAGGAGCTCGTCAGCAGCTTTGCCCTGAAGAACTCGAGCACCCGGTCGACGCCCTCCTGCATGCGGTCCTCGGTGAGCACCGAGTGCGCCTTCGGCGTCGTGCTGGGGAACTCGACGGCGATGAACCTCTCGCCGAGCAGTGACCGCAGCGTGTCGAACCGCGTGCCGACCAGCGCATCACCGGTGAACCGCAGGCCGAGCACCTCGCAGCCCTCTGCGGCGCGGCGCACCACCTCGGCAGCATCGTCCGCCGACAGGTTCAGGTCGGCGCGGCGCGCGTCGCCCGCTGCGCCGCCGCCGACGGCGAACGGGAGCGAGGGCTGGCTGAGCACAGGGGCGACCATGATGTCGTCGACCATCATCCCGAGCGCGAAGCCACCGCTGAAACACATCCCGACTGCGCCGACGCCCGGGCCGCCGGCCTCGCCGTGCAGCCAGCGGGCGAGTGCCCGCAGCCAGGCAATCACCGGCGACGTGGCTCCGGTCGCCCAGTGTGTGAACTCACGTGAGATGCACACCCGCACGGCGGACGATGCCAGGTAGGTGCCGCTCGGCGCCTTTCCCGGGGTGCCGACAAGCGAGGGCATTGCCACCGTGAAGCCGCTGGCAACGACCTCCTCGGCGAAGGCGAGCACGGTGGGTGTGATGCCCGGGATCTCGTGCACCACCACCACGCCCGGGCCGCTGCCCTTGCGGTAGACGTCGTGGGTGATGCCCGCCGACGTGAACGGCGTCCTCGTCCATCCGTCGAGCTCTCGCGTGCTGGTACCTGCCACCTGTGCCTCCCCTGTTGGATGTCTAGATCGCCTCGAGCGCAGCGAGCGCCCGTGCTGCCAGGCCCTCGGTGCCCAGCTTGAACGACTCGAGCTCGGTGCTGTCGTAGGCGCCCATGGCGCCGTGCAGGTAGCGGGCGTACACGCCCTCGCTGATGACGGCGAGCCGCCAGCATCCGAAGGCCACGTAGTACGCGATGCCCGACAGGTCGCGCCCGGTTCTGGCCGCGTAGCGCTCGAGCAGTTCGTCGTACGTGGGGAATCCGCCCGCTGGCGTGGGGTCATTGGCGCGCATCGTGGTGGTGTCGCCGGTGAACCAGTAGACGCCGAGGTAGCCGACGTCGGCGAGCGGATCGCCGAGCGTGCACAGCTCCCAGTCGAGCACTGCAGCGATGCGCCCCGCTGCAGGATCGACGAGCACGTTCCCGAATCGATAGTCGCCATGTGCGAACGAGACACCCTGCTGGACCGGAATGCGCGCCGCTAGCCGGCGAGCCACCTCGTCGACAGCAGGCAGTTCGCGAGTCTTCGACCGCTCCCACTGGGTGGTCCAGCGCTTCACCTGCCGCTCGACGTATCCCTCGCGCTTGGCGAGGTCGCCGAGTCCGACTGCATCGATGTCGACGTCGTGCAAGTCGGCCAGCACATCGACGAGATGGAACCCGGCGCTGCGGCGCTGCGCTGGCGCCAGCAGCAGTCCCTTCTCGGGACTGTCGAGCACGAGTCCGTCGACGAATGACATGACGTAGAACGGGGCCCCATTGACACTGTCGTCGGTGCACAACCCGACACAGCGCGGCACTGGCACCGTCGACTGGCCGACCGCCGACATGATGCGGTGCTCGCGGGCCATGTCGTGCGCCGTGGCGAGCACATGTCCGAGCGGCGGTCGGCGCAGCACCAGTCGACTGCCGTCGGCGCAGCGGACCGCATAGGTGAGATTCGAGCGCCCGCCGGCGATGACGTCGAACTCGAAGGGGGCCACGGCACCGGTGACATGTGCCGACAGCCAGGCCGTGACGCGTTCGCTGTCGATCCCCTGCACGCTGTCGGCCACGTCCGAGACCGTAGCGGCCGACGCCATCGTGGCCGCGAGGCGCGACACGGCAGTCGGAACGGGAGCAGCGCGGGTCGGAAGGGTCAGCCGGGCCGGCCGACGCCGACGACCTTGTACCAGCGGACGTCGGTGATGTTCACCACGTCGCCGGTCTGAGGTGCGTGCACCATGCGCCCATTGCCGAGGTAGAGGCCCACGTGGCCGATCGGCGAGTAGTAGAAGATCAGGTCGCCCGGCTGCGCCATGCTCTGCGGCACGTGTGCGGTGGCCCGGTACTGGGCGGCACTCTGGTGCGGCAGGTAGACGCCAGCCTGGCCCCACGCCCACTTGGTGAGACCCGAGCAGTCGAATGCCACGCCGGGATCCTCGGCAGCGAAGCGATACGGAACTCCGAGCTGGCTGAGTGCCGCCTGGACGGCGATGCCGGCCTTGCCCGAGACCGGCGGCACGGTCACCGTCGAGCCACCGCCGGAACTGCCGCCGCTGGTGTAGCCGGGATTGAGCGTGCGGTTGCGAGCCGATGCACGGGCTCGATCCTCTTCGGCCGCTGCGAGGCGGGCGGCACCGAGCGACGCCTTGGCCGACTCGTACTTCGAGAGGTACTGCGCCTCGAGGCCCTCGAACTCGAGGCGCTTCGCGTCGAGGAACGAAATGAGATTGCCGGCCTCGGCGAGCTTCGCTGCGAGGAGATCGCGTGCGTCGGTGAGGTCGTCGAGCAGCTTGGTGATGTCGTCGACATCGGCCTCGCCGGAGTCACTGGCGATGCGGTTGAGCGCGTCCCGCTGCTCGGCAGCGCTGTAGGCCGCTGCGTCGGAGAACACGGGGCTGAGGTCGGTGGAACCGCCCGCCACGAAGCGGGCAAGGGCGATCTCCTGCAGGACCGCCTCGGCGCCGCCGAGTTCTGTCGACATGCGATCGACATCGGCCTGGGCCTCGAGGATCTCGCCGTCGAGCACTTCCTTGCGGTCGAGTGCCTCGCCGTATTCCTCGTCGATCTGGCCGAGTTGGTCGCGCAAGCTCTCGAGTTCGGCGAGCGTGGCATCGACCCGGGCCTGCGCGTCGGTGACCCCGTCAGCGTGGGCGAGGTGGGACTGGAGCAGCGAGCCGCCGATGAGACCGACGGCGAGCACGGTGGCGCGCACGCTGCCGGGGCGGCGAGCGGCGCGG
>JBEGVK010000072.1:0-4970 GCA_041178405.1 Actinomycetota bacterium
TTCCCCTACGACTGGGGTCCGATCGAGGAGCCCGGACACTGGCAGTACGCCGGCACCGGTCCGGCGAGCGAACCCGAGACTGCGGCCTTCGTCAAGTTCGCCCAGCGGATCCGCCCGACGCTGACCATCTGGTACCACCAGGACCTGTTCTGCCTCACGCCGTCGAAGGGGCGCGACCGCCCCCTGCGCGAGGCCTACTCGCAGATCAGCGGCCTGCCATTCGCCACCGTGACCGGCGGCACCTACACGGGCGTGGCCGCCACATGGGTACGCAACGAGGTGCCCGATGCCATGTCGTTCATCGTCGAACTCGGGTCCACCGTGCCCGACGACGAACTCGAACGGCACGTCGCCGCGGTGCTCGAAGTGTCGAGGATGGTGGTCGCCGGCGAGGTGTAGTGCATCGCCGCGATGCGCTGCGCTATGACGAGCGGAGGTACCGGGCGAAGAGGAAGCCCTCGTCTTCGTAGAGATGTTCGAGACGCAGCGAGCGAACGGCCTCGGGAGCGCCACGGGTGAGTCGGCCACCGTCGCCACCGGCGAGGCGGGGCGACCACGTGACGTTCACCTCGTCGACGAGGTCTGCAGCGGTGAGCAGGCCGTTGACCGTGGGACCGCCCTCGGCGAGCACGGTGGCAGCGTCGAGCGATGCGACAGCACGCGAGACGTCGGGCGTTCCGTGCCCGACTCGCAGTGACCGCACGGGCACCGACGGCCCGTCGGCGGGCAGCAGCAGCATCGCCCTGTCGGACTGCCAGAAGCGCTCCTCGAAGGTGAAGTCGGCGCTTCTCGACACGACGACGAACAGTGGGCCGTCGGAACGCGGCGGCCCATAGCCGTCAGCGCGGACCGTGCGCGCCCCCACGAGAACCACGTCGGCGAGCGACCGAAGGGTGAGCAGGACCTGCTGGTCGACCGGATTGGAGAGCGCACGCGAGTTCTCGGCGACAGAGGTGGATCCGTCGATGCTCGAGACCATGCAGAGCGACACCCACGGCCGGTTCGGGTGTCTCGGCCGATCGCCGGCGCAGGCATCGGCGACGGAGATGTCGGCCTCCGGGTGCGGGAACAGGCGGCGCATCTCTGAGAGGATGCCATCTGCAGTCGCCAACCGCGCCGATGGAGGCCCATGGACGGCACCGAACGAGTCGCATACCGAACATGCCCGCTCTGCGAGGCGACGTGCGGTCTCGAGATCACCGTGCGCAACGGTGCTGTGGCACGCATCCGCGGCGACCGCGACGACGTGTTCAGCGCCGGGTTCCTGTGCCCGAAGGGGACGGCACTCGGGCATCTCCACGACGATCCCGACCGGATTCGCCAGCCACTGGTGCGGCGCGATGGCCGCCACGAGCCGGCGACGTGGGACGAGGCGTGGCAGGTGGTTGCCGACCGACTCGGGGCGGTGATCGACGAGCACGGCCGCGAGGCGGTGGGCGTCTACCTCGGCAATCCCGGCGCACACAGCCTGTCGGCGATGCTCTACAACCGCTCGCTCGTGCAGGGACTCGGCACGCGCCGACGGTTCAGTGCATCGACGGTCGACCAGATGCCGCGCCAGGTGGCCGCTGCCTACGTGTTCGGCACGGCGGTGTCGGTGCCGGTTCCCGACCTCGACCGGGCGCATCTCGTCGTACTGATGGGTGCGAATCCCTACGCCTCGAACGGAAGCCTCTGCACGGCGCCTGACTTCCCAGGTCGCCTCGAGGCGCTGCGTGCCCGCGGCGGGCGGGTGGTGGTGGTCGACCCTCGCCGAACCCGCACGGCCGAGCACGCCGACTGGTGGCTGCCGATACGACCGGGGACCGATGCGCTGCTGCTGGCCGCCATGGTGACGTCCCTGGCGCAGGACGGCCGCATCGAACCCGGCGACCGGGTGACCCCACTGGTGCGCGGCCTCGACGAGGTGGTCGCTGCATTGGCGGCGTTCACGCCCGACTCGGTGTCGGCCGCAACGGGCCTCGACGCTGCCGACATCCGCCGACTGGCACACGAACTGGCCGATTCGGAGTCCGGCAGCGTGTATGGGCGCATCGGCACGACCACCACCGAATTCGGCACCGTCGCCTCGTGGCTCGTCGACGTCGTGAACATCGCCACCGGCAACCTCGACCGCGAGGGCGGGGCGATGTTCACCATGCCGGTGGCGGGCAGCCCCACCACCCGCGGCACGCCGCGCACCGGCCGCGGCTTTGCCATCGGACGCAGCGTGACCGCTGCACGCGGCCTGCCCGAGGTGATGGGCGAGTACCCCGCTGCGGCGATGGCCGACGAGATCACGGCTGCGGGCAGCGAGTCGATGCGGGCCCTTGTCACGGTGGCCGGCAACCCCGTGCTCAGCACGCCGAACAGCGAGCAGCTCGAGCGGGCACTCGAACAGCTCGAGTTCATGGTCAGCGTGGACATGTACCTCAACGAGACGACGCGGCACGCCGACGTGGTCCTGCCGCCGCCCTCACAGCTCCAGCGCAGCCACTACGACGTGGCGCTGTACCAGTTCGCGGTGCGGTCGGTGGCCAACTACAGCGAGGCGGTGCTGCCTCTCGACGACGGGCAGCCTGACGAATGGGAGATCCTCGCCCGGCTCGGGCTGCTGGCCGCCGGCGCCGGCGCCGATGCCGACCCGGCTGTCGCCGACGAGCTGATGGTCCGCGGCCTGCTGCAACACGCCGTTGCCGATCCGTCGTCGGCGGTGCACGGGCGCGATGTCGAGGAACTGCTCGCCGATCTCGAGCCTCGTCGCGGGCCGGAGCGGCTGCTCGACGTGATGCTGCAGACCGGCCCGTTCGGAGCCGGATTCGGAGCACGCCCCGGCGGCGCCAGCCTCGACCTGCTGCTGGCCAATCCGCACGGTGTCGACTTCGGGGCGCTCGAGCCGCGGCTGCCCGACGTACTGCGCACGCCGAGCGGCATGATCGAGCTCGACCACCCGGTGCTGATGGCCGACCTCGGACGGCTCGCCGCCGCCGTGCCCGAACTCGAGCAGCGGGAGATGGTGCTGGTCGGGCGCCGTCACCTGCGCAGCAACAACTCGTGGATGCACAACATGCGCGTGCTCGTGAAGGGCCGTCCCCGGTGCACCCTGCAGGTGCACCCTGACGATGCGGTCCGGCTCGGGCTGCGCGACGGCGGCTCGGCGCGCATCGCCAGCAGGGTGGGCTCGGTGGTGGCGCCGGTGGAGGTGACCGAGAGCATCCGCCCCGGCGTCGTGAGCCTGCCGCACGGCTGGGGACACGGCCGCCGCGGCACGGCGATGCGGGTCGCCGCCGAGCATGCGGGCGTGAACAGCAACGTGCTGGCCGACGACCAGGCCCTCGATCCGCTCAGCGGGACTTCGGTGCTCAACGGCATCCCGGTCGAGGTCGGCCCGGCCTGAGCGGCCGGCCGCCGGCTGTCAACCAGTTGTCCACCTGCTGTCCACCGCCAATCCTCTGGCAATCCACCGAAATCGGCCGAAATTCACACCCTTATCCCTCTTCCTCCCCACAGGGCAGTGTCCCTAGATTTCGGCGTGGAAGTGGCAGCGGTGCACGATGCGGATGCACGGTGGTCGACCGGCCCGGGCAGGGCTGGACCGGTCATCGGGGACGAGGACACCCGGAACCTGTGGTCGTGCACCGCTGCCGTTCATCCGCTTCGCGGGTCCACGTTGACCATTCACACCTTCGTAACTACAGTCCTGTTATTCTTCAAGACCTAGTGGTGGCGACGGTCCCCAGGGGCCGGTAGCCACCACATCTTGTGGTGGCCCCTCGGGCCACTGCCACGCTCGAATCCCGTTTCTCGACCCGCACGCAAGGAGCACGACATGTCACTGGCTTCCGATCGCCTCGCCATCGGTATCCGCCGGCACTTCACCACGCCGGGGGTCCACCCGTACGACGAGGTGGTCTGGGAGCACCGCGACGCGCGGATCAGCAACTGGAAGGACGGCACGGTCGCCTTCGAGCAGCTGGGCGTCGAGTTCCCCACGACGTGGTCGATGAATGCCACGAACATCGTCGCCCAGAAGTACTTCCGCGGCTCGCTCGGCACCCCCGAGCGCGAGTCATCGCTGCGCCAGGTGATCGACCGGGTGTCCGACACCATCACGCAGTGGGGCACCGAGGGCGGCTACTTCGTCGACGACTCCGAGGCCGAGGCCTTCCGCAACGAGCTGAAGTACATCCTCGTCACCCAGCGCGCCGCATTCAACAGTCCGGTGTGGTTCAACATCGGCGTGAAGGGCGTGCCGCAGCAGGCGAGCGCCTGCTTCATCCTGTCGGTCGACGACAAGATGGACAGCATCCTCAACTGGTACCGCGAGGAGGGTGTCATCTTCAAGGGCGGCTCCGGTGCCGGCATCAATCTGTCGCGTATCCGCAGCAGCTACGAGCTGCTCAATGGCGGCGGCACCGCAAGCGGCCCGGTCAGCTTCATGCGCGGCGCCGACTCGTCGGCCGGCACCATCAAGAGCGGCGGCAAGACGCGTCGTGCAGCCAAGATGGTCATCCTCAACGTCGATCACCCCGACGTCGGGGAATTCGTCTGGTGCAAGGCCAAGGAGGAGCGCAAGGCCCGCGTGCTGCGCGACGCCGGCTTCGACATGGACCTCGACGGCGCCGACAGCTTCAGCGTGCAGTACCAGAACGTGAACAACTCGGTGCGCGTCACCGACGAGTTCATGACGGCCGTCGTCAACGACGCCGACTGGCACCTGCGCGCCGTCACCGACGGCAGTGTCATCCGCACGGTGCGCGCCCGCGACCTGTGGCGATCGATCGCCGAGGCATCGTGGGAGTGCGCCGATCCGGGCCTGCAGTTCGACACCACCATCAACAAGTGGCACACGGCCCACGCAACGGGCCGGATCAACGGCTCGAACCCCTGCAGCGAGTACATGCACCTCGACAACTCGGCGTGCAACCTCGCCAGCATCAACCTGCTGCACTATCTCGACACCGAGGGCGAGTTCGACGTGGCGAGCTACA
>JBEGVK010000073.1:0-19702 GCA_041178405.1 Actinomycetota bacterium
AATCTCCGCAGCCCGCACCTGTGCCTCGGTGCCCAGCTGGCGCGCATGGAGCTGAAATTGCTGTTCGAGGAGATGCTGCCGCGGATGAGGTCGGTGAGCATCGACGGTCCCATCGAACGACTGCGCTCGAACTTCATCTGCGGCATCAAGCGGCTGCCAGTCTGCGTCGAGTGGGCCTGACCGAGCCCATGGCATCCACGGCAGCCGCACCGCTCATCGGCCTCTCGGGTCGTCGCTGGCCCGCCGAGCGCATCCCCCTGTTCGACTACGCAGCGCTCCACGGCGAGGAAGTCGACGTGCACCTCAGCGAGTACCCGAAGGTGATCGAACGCGCCGGCGGCCTGCCGGTGCAGCTGACGCGCAACACCTCGCCACAGCTCATCGTGCGCCGGCTCGACGGCCTGGTGATGACCGGTGGTGCCGATCCGGATCCGTCGCTGTACGGGCACGATCCGCATCCTGAACTTGGCCCCGTCGAGCGAGAGCGAGACGACTGGGAGCTCGCGCTCATCGCCGCCGCGCTCGACGTTCGACTGCCGATGCTGTGCGTGTGCCGCGGGGCCCAGCTGCTGAACATCGCCCTCGGCGGCACGCTGATCCAGCACCTCGATGAGGCATCAGTGCACGCACGCTGGGACCTTCCTCGCATCGAGCGCTGCCACACGGTGCGCGTGTCGCCGGGCAGCCGCGCCGAGGCGCTGTACGGCACCGAGACCACCACCAACAGCCTGCACCACCAGGCGGTCGGCACGCCCGGCCGCGGCATCGTGGTCACCGGCACATCGCACGACGGTGTGGTGGAGGCCTTCGAGGTAGATGGCCGCCCCGAGGTGTTCGCCGTGCAGTGGCACCCGGAGATGCTCAGCGACCGGGTCGACCCAGCGTTCGCGTGGCTGGTGGCTGAGGCATCGGCCTGGTCGGCGTCGCGCTGACGCAGCGCGGCCAGCAGGGCCCGCCTAGTTGACGGCGTGCGTCAGAGGTCGAGGGCGTCGACGGTGCGCAGGATGACGCGCAGTCCGCGCGCCAGCTCGTCGTTCTCGTCGTCGGTGAGTGCCTGCGTGACGAGCCCCTCGTGGCGGTTGAACGACGGCATGATGTCGTTCACCGCACGCCTGCCGGCCGGCGTGAGCGACACGATCACCCGCCGGCCGTCGGTGCTGTCGGCCCGCCGGCGCAGCAGGCCACGCGATTCGAGGGTCTTCATCACGCCGGTGAGCGTCGCTGCTGTGATTCCCGCCTCGGCGGCCAGCGACCGTGCGTCGGTCTCGCCCCAGACGCGCAGCACGAAGAGCGTCGTGAATGCGCTCCATGACAGGTCGTGCTGGGCGAGCACCACATTCTCCATGTGATTGCGCACGGCGGTGGCAGCCCTGAAGATGTTGCTGACCGTCGAGAGTGCCCGCAGGTCGAGGTCGACGCCGGTGAACGCTGCCCGCACGTCGCGCTCGGCTCGCACGAGGTCGTCGTTGTCGTCGCTGGCGAAGAGCCGTGGCACGCCGTCAGCCTCGCATCTTCGCCAGTTCGTCGGCAATGAGCTGCCTGGTGCGGTCGCGCAGGCTCGCGACGTCGGCGGAGGTGAGTCCTGTGGTGGGAATCGGCTCGAGCACGCGCACCTCTGCCGAGGTCACGTTCATCCGCCAGTCGCCCTTGGAGAGGGCCTCGCGGGTGCCGTTGAGCACCAGTGGGAGGATCGGCACCTGCGCATCGATGGCGATTCGGAAGGCGCCGTCCTTGAACGGGCCAAGTTCGCCGTCGCCGGTGCGCGTGCCCTCGGGGAACATCATCACGCTGACGCGCTTGCGCAGGCGGTCGTGTGAGTCGTCGACTGCCTTCACGATGCTGGCCTTGCTGCCGCGCACCAGGTAGATGTCGCCCGCCATCCGCATCATCCATCCGAGAAAGGGGATCTTGAAGAGCATGTCCTTCGACATCCACTTCATCTCCCACGGCAGGTGCGAGATGAGCAGCATGTCGACGAAGCTCTCGTGGTTGCAGACGACCACGTACGGATGACGTGGATCGGTCACCTTCACGCCGCTGGTGTGGAAGCGCCAGAGTGGGTTGATCCAGTTGTGGACGACGCAGATCTTGCGGAACACCCAACCAGGCCAGTAGCGACCGCGGTCGAACGGGGAAGTGACGATCCATGTGATGAAGACGAGGAACGTCCAGACGATGACGAGCAGGACGATCGTGAGCCAACCCCACGCCGACAGCACGGTGCGGGAGACCGGATTGCCGAGCAGCAGCCGACGGGCGGGCGAGACGCGCATCGGCAGATGATGGCACGGTGGGGCGCCGTGCGCTGGCTGTCGAGTGTCGCTGCCGGTGCGACGCGTGGCCGCGGCCTAACGCCGTAGCGTTCTGCTGATGGACGGCGGATCGGACACCGGGCACGAGCGGCAGCAATCGCCCGCCGATCAGGTTCAGCCGGAGGAGTCGTCCCTGCGCTGGCTGCCGTCTGTGGCCCGGCTGGTCGTCCGGCTACCGGTAGTGGCAGCACTTGCTGCGCTGGTGGCGTTCGGGGTGCTGCGGCTCCCGGGCGACGATGCTCCGATCGCCGAGTCGCTCATCGGCGGCCTCGAGCGACCGCGCATCGACCGGGATGTCATTGAGGTGTGGGCATGCCGTGTGCCGACCGACTCGACGTCCGATCTCTATGCGAGCCTCCCGCTGCGCGTCGACCTCAATGTCGACCAGCTTGCGCAGCAGTTCAACGCGGGCGTGGCGCCGTACTTCAACGCGATCTCACACCGGCTCTACGCGCAGGAATTCGTCGGTGGCGGTGAGGTAGTGCTCGGTCCCTACGACGACTACGTCTCGTGTGTCGAGCAGGCATTCGAGCGGTCGTCGCCATCGGCAACGGTCGTCCTCGCTGTCGCCGACGCACAGCACAACGAGCAGGCTCCTGGCGGATTCGCGCACCGCGGCCGCGGATGTGCCGACACATCTGTCGCCGAGTGCCCCGCGAGCGAGTCCCGTCGCTATGCGTACGTGGGGGCTGCCGACTTCACCGACACCTGGGGCGGTCGCCCGCCGCTCGATCTCGTCGAGCACGAACTCGGCCACACCCTCGGCTGGCAGCACAGCGGTGTCGACTTCCACTCAGGCGCATATCTCAGCGCACTCGATGTGATGAGCGACAGTGCGTCGCCTCGGGCGGTCGACCCCGACGTCCGCCACGCTCCCGACACCATCGGCGTGCAGCGCCTTGTCGCCGGCTGGCTGCGCGACATCGAGGTGGCGGTCGTCGAGGGCCAGGCATCGTTCACGCTGTCGCCGTCGACCGAATGGCTCGAGGATCTCGAGTCGGCGGCGATCGGCACCCGGCTGCTGGTGCTGCCCGTTGACGAGCTGACGTTCCTCACCGTCGAGGTGCTGGTGCCGTCTGGCTACAACGCTCACTTGCCGAGCGCTGGCATCGCCGTGCACCGGGTCACCCGAGATCTCGAGGATCGCTCCCTGCTCACTGTCATCCAGCCGATCACCGCCAGTGGCATGCCGCCGTTCACCGACCTCCTGCAGTCGAATGGCTCGATCTCTGTCGATGGCTGGCGAATCGACGCCACGCAGTGGGACGACAGCCGCTGGCTCGTTGCAGTAGGACCCGTAGGCTCGGACGGGTGAACGCCGACCAGCGCGAACTGTTCGACGCCGCGCTGCGGGCGTACGGCAACGCCCACGCCCCGTACAGCAACTTCCCTGTCGGGGCTGCCGTCAGGTCGTCGAGTGGCCGCGTGTTCGCCGGCTGCAATGTCGAGAACGCGGCGTATCCGCAGGGGTGGTGCGCCGAGGCGAGCGCCATTGCGGCGATGGTCACCGCTGGCGAACGCGAGATTGTCGCTGTGCTGGTACTCGCCGGCGGCGACGAGGTGATCACGTGCTGCGGCGGCTGCCGGCAGAAACTCGTCGAGTTCGCCGACCGTGACGTGCCAGTGTGGTCGTGCGATCTCGATGGCATCCGCGCCGAGCACACGCTCGGCGCGTTGCTGCCGAACTCCTTCGGCCGTGGCTGGGCCCGCTGAACTAGCGTCGCTGCCATGCCGACCAGGGCACCGCATCTCACCGCCAAGCTGCAGGGCTTCGGCACGACGATCTTCGCCGAGATGTCGGCGCTGGCGGTGCAGACGGGCAGTGTGAATCTGGGCCAGGGCTTCCCCGATACCGATGGGCCCCGCGAGGTGCTCGATGCGGCCATCGATGCCATCAACGGCGGGCTCAACCAGTACCCGCCGGGTCCCGGCATGGCCGTGCTGCGCGAGGCGATCGCTGCGCACCAGCAGCGGTTCTACGGGCTGCAGTACGACGCCGACACCGAGGTGCTGGTCACGGCCGGCGCCACCGAGGCCCTTGCGGCCACGCTGCTGGCGCTGCTCGACACCGGCGACGAGGTCGTGGTGCTCGAGCCGATGTTCGACAGCTATGCGCCGTGCATCGCGATGGCCGGAGCGATCGCCAAGCCCGTCACGATCAGGCCTCCCGACTACGGCATCGATCCCGACGAGCTGCGGGCCGCCTTCAGCGCCAAGACCAAGCTGATGCTGCTGAACACGCCGCACAATCCGACGGGCCGGGTCTTCACCCGCGACGAACTCGAACTCATCTGCGGGCTGGTGCGCGAGTTCGACGTCACCCTCGTCACCGACGAGGTGTACGAACACCTCGTCTTCGACGGGCTCGAGCACATCTCGCCCGCGACGCTCGACGGCATGCGAGAGCGCACCGTGGTGATCTCGAGCGGCGGGAAGACCTTTAACACCACCGGGTGGAAGGTGGGGTGGCTCACGGCACCGGCACCGCTCACGGCGGCAGTGCGCACGGCCAAGCAGTTCCTCACCTATGTGAACGCTGGTCCCTTTCAGCCGGCGATCGCGGTCGGCCTCCGTCTGCCCGACTCGTTCTTCGCAGCGCTCTCCGCCGACCTGCAGGCCAAGCGCGATCGCCTACTGCCGGGGCTCGCTGCCGCCGGCTTCGCCGTGCATCCCACCTCGGGCACCTACTTCGCCACCGTCGATATCCGGCCGCTACGCCCCGACGGCGACGGCATGGCGTTCTGCCGCCAACTGCCCACGACGTGCGGCGTGGTGGCGATCCCGGCTGAGGTGCTGTACATGAACCGCCATGAGGGCCGCCATCTGGTGCGCTTCGCGTTCTGCAAGCGGCTCGACGTGATCGACGACGCTGTCGACCGCCTCCAGCGACTCGCGTAGCGCTACGCCGACGAGGTCAGCGGCGATCGGGGAGGAAGCGGAACCTGTCGCGCACGGCCGCCACCGTCGACGGCTCGATGTCGGCGAAGAGGATCGTCTCGCCCTGCGATCCCGTCGCCAGCAGTTCGCCGAGCGGGTCGATGATGCGGCTGTCGCCGACGTACGACAGGCCGCCGCCCTCGCCGACTCGATTGCAGCCGACGACATATGCCTGGTTCTCGATCGCCCGAGCTTGCAGCAGCGCCATCCAGTGCGCGCGTCGCACGGCGGGCCAGTTGGCTGGCACGAGATACAGGTCGGTGGTGGTTGCCAGCTGCCAGAACTCGTCGGCGAAGCGCAGGTCGTAGCAGACGAACGGCGCAATGCGAACGCCGTCGATGGTCACCTGCACCAACTCGGTGCCCGGTCGGAAGAAGCGGTCCTCGCCCCCGTAGGTGAACGGGTGGATCTTGCGGTAGCGATGTGCCTCGCCGTTGGGTCCGGCCAGTACGAACGTGTTCGCCGGACGACGGTCAGCGGGGTCGCTGCCGGCAGGAATCTCGGGACACGTGCCGCACACCCAGATGCCGTGCCGGCTCGCCTGCTCGGCGAGGTAGGTCGACGAGGGGCCTCCCTCGGGCTCGCCCAGTTCGGGGTCGTCCATCACGAAGCCGGTCGAGAAGGTCTCGGTGAGCAGCACGAGCCGGGCACCACCTGCAGCCGCTGCAGCGATCTGCGGGGCGAGACGCGCAAAGTTGGCGTCGCGGTCCTTCCATGCGATGTCGTGCTGGATGGCGGCAAGGCGCATGCGCAGAGCGTACGCCGTGCGCAGCACGCCGATATCGCTGCCGTCGCCGGTGTCGCGCGTACAGTCAGCTCGGCGCGTCGAGCGGCAATGCAAGCAGGCTGACGGTCTTCTTGCCGCCGTCGGTGTCCTGCTGGCCCACCTCGCGGAATCCGATGGCATGGTGGAACTGCAGCGAGGTCTCGTTGCGTGGCCGCACGTTCACCTCGCAGGTGAGCAGCGGCCACGACGAGCGGAGTCGCTCGATGAGCACCTCGTAGAAGGCGCGGCCGATGCCGAGCCGTCGGAACTCGGGCCGCACGGCAATGCGGTCGAGATAGACGAACTGCTCGTAGGTGCGACTGAACCACCCGTAGTTGAGGCTGCCGTACGGCTTGCCCGGGCCGATCGCCCAGCAGAATCCAGCGAACTCGCCGTCGACCTCGGCGACGAGCGCCGCCTCGGCAAGCGTGGCGAGGCGGGCCACTTCGGGCCCATCGAGTTCGTTCAGCTCGGGCACGTTGGCGTTGTTGAGCGCCAGCGCCGATGCGACGTGGCGTGCCTCGAAGTCGACGATCTGCATCGCAGTGCACGATATGGCATGGCACAGCGCCACTCATTCGCAGCGCACGCGGCGACATGTGCGGCATGGACTTCGTAGGCTGCGACCATGCTGTTCCGCAAGAAGACCGAGATGGTGAGTCCCGACCAGGCGCTGCCGGGTCGCACCGACCAGCAGATGCCCGTGCCCGCCGCCCACTTCGTGCTCGGCACCCCGCTCGAGGGCCCGTGGCCCGACGGTGTGGCGGTGGCGGTGTTCGGGATGGGCTGCTTCTGGGGAGCCGAGCGGAAGTTCTGGCAACTCGACGGCGTCTACTCCACCGCCGTTGGCTACGCAGGCGGCTACACGCCCAATGCCACCTATGAGGAGGCATGCAGCGGCCTCACCGGCCATGCAGAGGTGGTGCTCGTGGCGTTCGACCCTGCCGCGATCTCCTACGAGCGACTGCTGCAGGTGTTCTGGGAGAGCCACGACCCGACGCAGGGAATGCGGCAGGGCAACGACGTCGGCACTCAGTATCGAAGTGTCGTCCTCACCACGGATCCATCACAGGTGCCGCTCGTCGAGCGGAGCATGGCGGTATTCGGCGAGCGTCTTGCCGCTGCCGGGTATGGGCCGATCACCACCGAGGTGAAGCCACTCGACCACTTCTGGTACGCCGAGCCGTATCACCAGCAGTACCTCGGAAAGAACCCCGACGGCTACTGCGGTCTTGGCGGCACCGGCGTGTCGTGCCCCATCGGCCTGCAGGCGTAGTCAGCCGCTCGGATCGTCGAACGCCGCCCACCCGCGTGCGCGGAGCGCATCGCCGTCGGCGTCGAGTGATCTGCCCCGCCACCGCAGGACACCAGGGGTGGCGCTGAGCCTGGCGAGCAGTCCCTGCATCGGTGTGCCCTCGAGGTCGATGATTGCCTGACGCGCTGCGAAGTGCGGGTCGGCGGCGATATCGGCCATCGTCATCACTGGTCCGATGGCTGCGTCTGCTGCCGTGAACGCAGCCATCACCTCGTCGCGCGACCGCACTGCGCACCAGTCGCGCATCACGCCCTCCAGCTGGTCGCGGTGCTGCATGCGAGCTGTGAAGTCGGTGAATCGCGGGTCGTCCTCCACACCGAGGACGCGCAGCACGCGGGCGGCCACCGACTCGCTCGACGTGCTGAGACCCACCCACTCGCCGTCTGCACACCGATATGTGCCGCGTGGCACCGAGTACGGCAGCCCCGCCCCCATGCGCGGCTGCATCTCGCCGGTGAGTCCGTACAGCGTGACGAGCGGGCTCATCACCTGCAGCAGGCTCTCGACGAGACTCACGTCGACCACCTGGCCGACGCCGCTGTGCACTGCCACCATCGTCGCGAACGCAGCAGTGAGGCCGGTGAGTTCGTCGGTGAGCGCGATCGGCGGCAGCAGCGGCTGGCCGTCGGGAAGTCCGCTGATGGCAGCAAGCCCCGACATGCTCTCGGCAACGGTGGCGAAGCCCGGCCGGTCGCGGTAGGGGCCGGTCTGCCCGAACCCGGTGACCCGAGTGATGACGAGTCCTTCGTTCCTGGCATGCAGGACATCGGGGCCGAGTCCCAGCCGTTCGAGCGTGCCGGGCCGGAAGTTCTCGACGAGCACATTCGCGTCGTCGAGCAGCCGGCGAAGTACGGCGAGGTCGTCGTCGTCCTTGAGATCGAGGGCGATGGTCCGCTTGTTGCGGTTCACGAGCTGCCACCACATGCTCTCGCCGTTGCGCGTGTCGATCCAGGCGAAGCGCCGCATCGAGTCGCCACCGTCTGGGCGTTCGACCTTGATGACGTCGGCCCCGAAGTCGGCGAGATAGCGAGCGCAGTTCGGACCGGCGACGACGGTGGACAGGTCGACCACGCGCAGCCCGGCCAGCGGCGCTGGGCGCGGTTCGGTGTCCATCAGCGCAGGCCGATCTCGAAGCAGCGATGCCCTAGCTCGCCCATTGCATACGACTGGTAGTCGATGCCGAAGTCGCTGTAGAGGTATCGGCAGCGCTCGCTCCAGCGCAGTGCATCTGGTGCCGAGATGCGGTGCACCACCTGCAGGATGCCGCCCTCGAAGACGCGGTATTCGGCCCATGTGCCGGGGAAGTCCTTCACGCAGCCGACCTCGATGCTGGGGATTCCGCACGGCATCGACCGCACTCGGTGCCGGTGGGTGTGCCCTGCCGTGTAGGCGACGATCGAGCGACGCCGCTCGGCGACCTCGGCGAGTCGTTCGCTGGGGTCGGGATGGATGCCGAAGTAGTCGTCGCTGCGATGCCCGTTGGCGCCTGGCAGCCATTGCTGGTGGTGGCCCATGGCGATCGTCGGCCGGTCGGCGCCGGCGAGCATCGCGTCGAGCCACTCGATCTGGTCGTCCTCGAGGAATCCCGTGGTGACGCCTGCGGTGACGGTGTCGAGCAGTGCGACATGTACGCCTGGCAGCGAGATCCAGTGGTCGCCGGCGTAGGCCTGCTGGCCGCGGTAGGCGTCGTGATTGCCTCGCACGACGTGCAGTCGCTCGCCGAACAGCGACCGGTAGCACGATTCGAAGGCGGCGAACTCCTCGGGTGCGCCATCGAGCGTGAGGTCGCCCTTGACAATGACTGCGTCAGGGCTGATCGCCGCGATCTCGGCAGCGGCAGCGCGGTTCATCACCTCGGGATAGGGCGGATCGCCGGGGTCGGAGCGCTGGATCGGACCCTGTGGGTTGTCGTCGATGCGGCCGCATTCGAGCTCGCCGAAGTGCACGTCATTCACGGTGGCGATTCGGCACAGCAACTCGCCGGGCGGCCTCGGCAGCGTGGTGGCTGGTACGCCGTCGATGTCGTAGGCGGTAGAGGGAGCGAGCCCGTCGAGCCGGATCACCTCGTCACCCCGGTGGGCGACGACGAAGTCGTCGGCGATGGTGGTGATCTCGAGCACCGGGTCGGCCACGGCGCTCACGGTATCGGTGCGGCGGGGTACTGCCCGATCGCCGTCAGAGGAAGGGCCGGCTGCGCCTCGACGGCAGCGGCATCGCCCACCACCTGTTGCTGAACCGCCAGGTGGGCGTGCGCAGCGGACTGTCGGGCGGCGGCGCCAGCAGCGGCCGGGGCCACAGTGCCTCGACGGCGGCGGCGATGGCCACGGCCTCGTCGTCGGTCGGGGAAGGAGTGATGTCGGCTGCCATGCGCAGGCTCAGAGCGGCATGTTGCCGTGCTTGCGCTTGGGAAGGTCGGAGCGCTTCGTACGCAGCATGCGCAGCCCGGCGACCACCTTCTGGCGCGTCTCGGCAGGATCGATGACATCGTCGACATAGCCGCGCTCGGCAGCGTTGTAGGGATTCGCATAGCGCTCGGTGTACTCGGCGACGAGTTCGGCGCGGCGTGCGGCGGGGTCGGCTGCCTGCTGCAGCTCGCGCCGGTAGACGATCTCGACCGCTCCCTGCGGCCCCATGACAGCGAGCTCGGCGGTGGGCCATGCGTAGGCGAGGTCGGCTCCGATGCTCTTGCTGTTCATCACCACGTAGGCGCCGCCGTATGCCTTGCGCGTGATCACCTGGATCCGCGGCACCGTGGCCTCGCAGAACGCGTACAGCAGCTTGGCGCCGTGGCGGATGATGCCGTTGTACTCCTGGTCGACGCCGGGCAAGAAGCCGGGTACGTCGACGAAGGTGACGAGCGGGATGTTGAAGGCGTCGCACGTGCGGACGAAGCGGGCAGCCTTCTCGCTGCTCTCGATGTCGAGCACGCCGGCCAGCACCATCGGCTGGTTGCCGACGATGCCGACGGTCTGGCCGTCGATGCGGCTGTATCCGCACACGATGCTCTTCGCCCAGTGCGGGAAGTATTCGAAGAACTCGCCGTCGTCGACGACCTCGCGGATGACGGCCTTCATGTCGTAGGGCTGGTTGGGGCTGGCCGGCAGCACTGTGCGCAGCGACTCGCACAGGCGGTCGGGGTCGTCGGCGCTCTCGACGGCGGGCGGCTCCTCGAGATTGTTGCTCGGGAGGAACCCGAGCAGGAAGCGAACATCGTCGAGGCAGCTCTTCTCGTCGGCGGCGACGAAGGTGGCGACACCGCTCTTGCTGGCGTGGCTCATCGCGCCACCGAGGTCTTCGAGCGACACGTCCTCGCCAGTGACCGTCTTCACGACATCGGGTCCGGTGATGAACATGTGGCTGGTCTCGCGGACCATGAAGATGAAGTCGGTCATCGCCGGGCTGTACACGGCGCCGCCTGCGCACGGGCCGAGGATCACCGAGATCTGCGGCACCACGCCGCTGGAGAGCACATTGCGGTGGAAGATGCCGCCGTAGCTGGCGAGGCTGACGACACCTTCCTGGATGCGGGCACCGGCACCGTCGTTGAGGCCGATCACCGGCGCGCCGACCTTGAGGGCGAGGTCCATCAATTTGTGGATCTTCTCGGCGAAGACCTCGCCGAGCGCTCCGCCGAACACGGTGAAGTCCTGGCTGAAGACGAACACCTTGCGGCCGTCGATGGTGCCCCAGCCGGTGACGACGCCGTCGGTGTAGGGCCGCTCCTCGAGACCGGCGGCGTGAGCGCGGTGTCGGGCGAGGAGGTCGAGTTCGTGGAAGCTGTCGGGATCGAGCAGGTAGTCGATGCGCTCGCGGGCGAGCAGCTTGCCCTTCTCGTGCTGGCGCTCGACGGCTCGGGGCGAACCGGCGTGGTACGCCTGCTCGCGGCGCTGCCGGAGGTCGTCGAGGCGGGCCGCCATCGGATCGCTGGTCACGGCCCGCCAACCTAGTCGGCAGGGGATGACGGCGCACACGCCGTGTCTGGCCGTGCATGGACGCCGTGTGCGCCCCGGCGCAGTGTCAGTCGAGGGCGAAGACCACGCTGACGCTCACCGACAGCTCCTGCGAGCCGGGCTCGATCGGTGTCGGCGATCCGCCCTCGCTCTTGTCGCCCGCCTCGTAGACCGGCGGCATCGAGACTCCGGTCTCGCTGATCGACAGCACGTCACCCACCTCGACGTCGGCAGCTGCGGCGTACTGGCTGGCGCGGGCGCGTGCGTTGGCGACCGCTTCCTCGCGAGCGGCACCGAGCACGGCCTCGACATCATCGACATAGAACGAGATGCCTCCCACCGTGATGGCACCGCCGGCTGCTGCCGCAGCAGCGTCGATCACCGGGCCCGCCCTATCGATGTTGCGCACGGTGACCGTCACCGAGTTCGAGGCGGTATACGACGCAATCGTCGAGCTGTCGGCGTAGTTGGGATACACCGACAGCCCCGACGTGCGGATGTCGGCATCGTCGACACCGGCAGCCTTGACGGCATTGATGAGCTTCGACGCGGCGTCGTTCGCCTGGCTGAGTGCGGCGTCAGCTGTTTCGGCGTTCACCTGCACGCCGATGCTGATGTCGGCGGTGTCGGGCTCGACCGTGATCGATCCCGACCCGGCGACCGAGATGCTGCGCGAGATTGCGCCAGCATCGTCCACCACCACGGTGTCGGCGCCATCGTCATCGTCGGCAACAGCCACCATTCCGGCAGCGACCGCTGCGGCGGCGATGGCGGCGGCGACGAACCCAATCCAGATGTCCCTGCGCATGCGGTACTCCTCGTGTGACGGTGCCGCGGTGGCATCGATGCCAGTGCGACGACCGTGCACGGACGATGGTTCCTGATCTGTCGCCGGTTCGCATCCGCCGGATGGCCCATCTGGGGTGGGCGAGTGGGTGCCTGCGGGCGGTCAGGGGATGGTCGTAGTGGTCGGCAGGGCCAGTTCGCTGCCAACGAACACGCCGATGCGGCCGACTTCCACGGCATTCACACGCACGACCACGGTCCAGTTGCCCGACGATCCGAGTGACAGGCCATCAGTCTTCTCGAGGACGGCGACCCCCGCACCTGTGAGCGGCGACGGAACGACGCGAGTGCCCGACACGGTGCTGCCAACAGGCGGGACGAAGTCGATCTCGAGACCGGTGAGATCGGTCGCTGGCTGCACCACCTCGATGCGCACGTCGTTGGCGCCGACCGTCTCGCTGAACTGCACGACGATGTCGGCGTTCACCACCGGATTCTGGAATCGGTGCACGGCGCCGAGAGTGAGCGGTGGGCCCTCGCTGCGCACGAGCCCTGGCGGCGTGAATGTCAGGAGCCAGCTCGTCAGGCCCAGCACGGCGAGACCGATACCCGCCTCGATGGAGAACGACCGGCGCAGGCCATAGATGGTGGCGCGCTTCACCCGCCGCTGCTCGGCGAGGTGCTGCCTGACGTACTGCCGTGCTACCAGCGCCACGAAGACCATCAGTGACACGGTGACGGTCTTGGCGAGGATGACCAGGCCGTGGCTGGTGGTGAAGTTGCCGCTGTCGAGTCGGACGAAGAGCAGGAGACCGGAGAGAATCGTCGCCCACAGCACTGGCGTCGACCATCGCGAGTACTGCAATACGGCGGCGGTGGTCTCCTCGGTGCCGCGACCGGCCAGCACCACTCGCGCCATGAGCGCCAGGCCGCCGAACCATGCCGACATCGAGAGTGCGTGGGTGACACCAGCGAACCACTCGATGAGCCCGAATTCGGGCCGGGCGAATCCCATCGTGACCACGGCAAGCGCCGGCAGACCGAGCGCCTGCAGCCGCACCGCAGGATCGACGATTCGCTCGGGGCGGAACACGGCATAGCCGCTCGCCACGGTGAACGCGAGGCGGAGCAGTGCCGCAGTGCCGCTGCCGACGTCGAGGAGTGGCCCCCATCCGGTGGGCGACAGCGAGCTGCCGAGAGGTGCCGGGCCGAGATCGGCAGCGAGCGCGCCGACGAAGAGCAGGGTGCTGATCACGGCCCCGCCGTAGACGATGCGGAGGAAGTTCTGCGTCTCGGAGAACTCGACCCCGGTCGGCCAGCACGTTGCAAGGGCGATGATCGAGCCGAAGAGCACCGCAACGAACATGTTGGAGAAGAAGCGGAACAGCGAGAGCGGCCCCCGCGACGGAGCCCCGACCGCAACCTCACCCTCGGCGGGAGTCTGCCCGGCGATGGTCGTGGTAGTCGTGGCGGTGGTGTCGCCGGTCTGGCCGGCGACCGTGGTGGTGGTCGACGGCGTCGTGGCGACGGTGTCGTTGGCGATGACGAACGTGTAACTGCCGCTGCCGGCGGGCTGCAGGTTGAGATCGGTGACGCGCCACACCACGTTGCACACGCCCTTTGGAATCGGTGATGCCAACGTCACCGAGAGCGTCACCTGATCGGCGAGCACGAGCGGCTTCGGAGTGCCGACGACGGCAGCGGGCTGCCCTTCGGCACCGCATGTGAGCGTGACCGAGTTGGTGGGGCCGAGCGGATTGGCGAACACGAGCGACAGGGCCACTGGCGAGACATCGACCGTCGTGTTGGGGGCGGGTGTGGCACTGACGATGCTGTTGTCGACTGCTGCCACGGGTGCCGCATCGAGGGCGCTCAGCGCGGTGAAGCACGCCGTCCCGGCGAGGATGGCGGTGGCAAGCCTGCGGCGCCGTCGGCTGGTGTGGGCCGGCGCAGCGCGCAGCGGGGCAGTCGGCGCAGGAACGGACATGACAGTGCGGCAACGCTACCCCCGCAGGTTGGCCCCGCCGCCGTCGCAGGAAGCGGCGCATTGCCGGCCGCAGGCCGAGTCGGCGGAGGTGGCAGGCGCGTGATACCCCGTGGGTAGAGTCGCACCGATGGCCACGCAGTCGCTCTACCGCCGTTACCGGCCCCGCCGGTTCAGCGAGCTGAAGGGGCAGGACCACGTCGTGCGAGCCCTTCGCACCGCGGTGATCAACCACCGCGAGGGGCAGGCGTACCTGTTCTCCGGCCCGCGTGGCACGGGGAAGACCACGTCGGCTCGCATTCTCGCCAAGGTGCTCAACTGCGAACGCCCGGTCGAGGGTGAGCCCTGCTGCGAGTGCGACTCGTGCGCTGCTGTCGAGCGAGGCACCAGCTACGACGTGTTCGAACTCGACGCCGCCAGCAACAACGGTGTCGAGAACATTCGCGACCTCATCGAGAAGGCGTCACTCGGCACGCCTGGTCGGCACAAGGTGTACATCCTCGACGAGGTGCACATGTTGTCGAAGCCCGCCGAGGCCGCACTGCTGAAGACCCTCGAAGAACCGCCGCCGCACGTCGTGTTCGTGTTGGCCACCACCGACCCGCAGAAGGTGTCGGAGACCATTCGCAGCCGCACCCAGCACCTGCAGTTCCACCTGCTGCCGATGGACGTGCTCGAGCAGCACATGCGCTGGCTCGCATCTGATGCCGGCATCGATATCGGCGATGACGTGCTGCAGTCGGTGCTCCGCCAGGGAGGTGGCTCGGCGCGCGACACCATCTCGGCTCTCGAACTCGTGGCCTCGGCCGGGGGTGAAGCCATCGAAGTGGCGCCCCTCGACGAGTTCGTCGAGTCGTTCATCGCCCACGACACGGGTCGCGCACTCACGGCGGTAGCGCACTCGGTGAACCGCGGCCTCGGTGCCCGCACAATCGCCGACGACCTCGTCCGTCACCTCCGCGACTGCTTCCTGTCGATCATGGCTCCCGAGTTGGTGCAGCTGCCGTCGCAGCGCGCCGATGAGGTTGCGGCACTGGCACAGCGGCTCGGAGCGGGAGGCATCGTGCGGGCGATGGAGCGCCTCGGTGAGGTGCTCATCGAGATGCGCCACGCGCCCGACCCGCGGGTGCTGCTCGAGGTAGCGCTGGTGCAGCTCACGCACGAGGCGTCGAGTGTCGATGTGGGCGTGCTGCTCGAGCGCCTGCAGCGGCTCGAGCAGCAGGTGGCGCAGGGTGCCGCCGCTGCCCCTGCGAGCCGCACCACGCCGATCGATCCGTCGACGGGCCGGGCGCTGCTGGGCGGACGCGCCCGACGCGAGCAGTCGTCGTCCTCGTCGTCAGCGCAGGCCGCTGCGCCGGCCTCGTCGCCGTCGGCCGCCGAGTCGTCCGCGCCGCCTGTGGCGCCAGCGTCGTCTGCTCCGTCGTCCGGCCCGTCAGGGGGGCAGTCAGCGGCGAGTTCCGCCGATGCTCCGCCCGTGTCCGGTGCCGACGTCGCCCGTGTGACGGCAGCGTGGCAGGGTGAATTGCTGCCATCGCTGAAGGGCATGGCAAGGGCGCTGTATTCGCCGCTGCGGGTGCTCGGCGAGCGCGATGGCGCTCTCGCAATCGCAGTGTCGAGGGAGAGCGTTCGCGACAAGTGCGCCAAGCACCTGCCTGAACTCGAATCGGTCATCGCCGAGCGGCTTGGCATTCGGCTTCGCGTCGTGCTGGTGGTCACCGGCGAGCCCGATCACGATCTCGACACCACCGGCGGGGCGACGCGGCCTGCGCCGGCACCGACTCCGCGTCCGGCGGCGTCGGCCGGGCCTGGCGCTTCGGCACCGCCGCCCGCGGCGCCTCGGGCTGCAACTCCTGCATCGTCAGCGCCGTCGCCGACTGCCCCTGACGAGCGCGTCGAGGCGACACCGGGTGACGACATCGACGACGACATCGATCTCGACGATCTCGAGGACGTGCCGCCCGAGCACGTGCAGACCACCGAGTCGCTGCTCCAGGACATGTTCCCGGGTTCGAGCCTGCTCGACGAGCGCTGACCATGGGGATGTACACCCAGCCGGTGCAGACGCTCATCGACGAACTCGGCCGCCTTCCCGGCATCGGTCCGAAGTCGGCCCAGCGGATTGCCTTCCACCTGCTGAAGGTGCCGGCCGACGACGTCACTCGCCTCGCATCAGCGCTGGTGGATGCAAAGGCAAGGGTGAGGTTCTGCGACCGCTGCTGGAATATCGCCGAGGCAGCGCTGTGCCCCATCTGTGCCGATGACCGCCGAGACGGCAGCCTGCTCTGCGTGGTCGAGGAGTCTCGCGACATCGTCGCCATCGAGAAGACCGGTGAGTACCGGGGCCGCTATCACGTGCTGCTCGGCGCCATGAGCCCGCTCGAGGGGATCGGACCGGAACAGCTGAAGATGAAAGAGCTGTTCGCCCGGCTCGAACCCGAGGGAGTGCAGGAGGTCATCCTCTGCACGAATCCGAATACCGAGGGCGAGGTGACGGCGATGTACCTCGCCCGTCTGCTCGCGCCGCTCGGTCTGCGCGTGACGCGGATCGCAAGCGGCCTGCCGGTCGGTGGCGATCTCGAGTACGCCGACGAGTTGACACTCGGCCGGGCGCTCGAGGGCCGCCGCGAGATCACCGGCTGAACACGGGCGGCGCAGCCGCTGGCTGGGGCCCGACATGGGCTGGGGCACCACCCCCAGGCTTGGTGCGGGCGATGGGCCAAGCCGGGGGGCAGTGCCCCAGAAGGTGGATGTGGTCGTGGGGGGTATGGCCACATCGCTGTATGTTGCGATCAGATTACAAATGTGACGACCATATGTCAAGCATGAATGCTCCGTCGCCGGCTGGCCGACGCCGGACCGGGTCGAACCCGCAGGGGGCGGACCAGCGCTCAGGCCGTGTGTGTGGTGGGCATCAGGCGGGCGCCACGGCTGTCAGCCGAGCACCTGACGGTGTCCGGGTCGGGTGGGCGTGCGCCGTTCAGACGGTGCGCAGCAGCAGGGCGTCGCCCTGGCCACCGCCGCCGCAGAGGGCTGCGGCCCCGAGTCCGCCGCCGCGTCGGCGCAGTTCGAGCAGCAGGGTGAGGGCGAGGCGGTTGCCGCTCATGCCGATCGGGTGGCCGAGCGCGATCGCGCCGCCATTCACGTTCACGACGTCGGACGGCAGGCCGAGATCTCGCATCGAGGCGATGCCCACTGCAGCGAAGGCCTCGTTGATCTCGAACAGGTCGACGTCGGCCACCGCATGGCCGGCCCGCTCGAGTGCGACCGCAATGGCCCTGCTCGGCTGGTGCAGGAGCGAGGCGCTGTCGGGTCCCGCCACCATCCCGTAGCCGACGATCTCGCCGAGCGGGGTGACGCCGTGGCGGTTGAGGGCGGCCTCGCTCATCACCACTACCGCCGAGCCACCATCGCTGATCTGGGAGGCGTTGGCCGCCGTGATCGTGCCGTCCTTGTCGAACGCCGGGCGCAGGCCGGCGAGCGATGCCATCGTCGTGTCGGCGCGCACGCCCTCGTCGGTGCTCACGACAAGGGGATCACCCTTGCGCTGTGGAATCGAGACAGCGACGATCTCGTCGGCCAGTCGTCCATCGGCGATTGCAGCGGCAGCCCGCAGATTGCTCTGCATCGCGAACTCGTCCTGCTCGTCGCGCGAGATGCCGCCCGCCGCATACCGCTCGGTGCCGGCACCCATGAGGCAGGCGTCGAAGGCGCACCACAGGCCATCGCGCACGATGGCATCCAGCAGCTCGGTATTGCCGTATCGAAAGCCACTTCGCGCGCCGGGTGCGAGATACGGGGCATTCGTCATGCTCTCCATGCCGCCGGCTACCACCACGTCGGCGTCGCCTGCGGCGATCATCTGATGGGCGAGGTAGATGCTGTTGAGTCCGCTCAGGCACACCTTGTTGATGTTCACCGACGGCACGTGCAGTGGGATGCCGGCCTGTGCTGCGGCCTGCCGTGCAGGCACCTGACCCTGGCCGGCCATCAGCACCTGCCCCATGATGACGTGGTCGACCGCATCGCCGGCGATGCCTGCCCGGCGCAGTGCCTCGGCGATAGCGCGTGCGCCGAGGTCGACGGCACTGAGCGATGCGAATGCGCCGCTCATCTTTCCGATCGGCGTGCGGGAACCGGCGACGATGAACGAACCAGTCATGACCAACCTTTCGACGTCGGCGAGCGACTGCACCGCCGCTCTCGCAGCGTATGCCCTCGGCAGGCGGTGGCCTGAATGCTAGAGAGAGCATGTGCCCGCCTACGACGATCCGCAGCTCGTCCGCCGGGCACAGGGATACGAGATCGCGCGCTCGGTGCCGATGGGCCTGCTGGCACCGATGGAGGCAACGATCCTGCTCACGATTGCCATCAAGCACTTCGACGCATCGTGGTGGGTGAAGTCGCTCGTGGCGGGAGCCGGTGGTATCGGCCTCATCGTCGGGCCATGGGTGACCAACGTGGCGCGACAGTGGGGCAAGCCGGTGATGGTGCCGACCGCAGTGGTGTCGGCGGTGTGCGGAGCCTCGCTGATCGTCGCTGCGTCGGGCAGCGTGACAGCGTTCGTCGTGGGCGCTGTCGTTGCGATGGCCGCACTGAACCTCGCCTATCCCCTCATCACCACCGCCTACTCGCAGGTGTTCCCGCCGCACGAACTCGGCCGACGAGTGGGTTGGGGAATGTCCACGAAAGTGCTGGTCTCGGCGGTGCTCGGCATCGCCATTGGCGAGTTCCTCACCGACCGACTCGATCTGTGGTGGGCGGTGGTGATCCTCGGAGGCCTGATGGCGATGGCAATGGCCGCGTTCGAGCTGCGCATGCCGAGCGAGCCGATCGCACACGTCGAGGGAGTCAGACGCACGGCCATGCCGCACTTCCACCTACTTGCCGACGACCGCCGCCTGCGGCTGACAATCGGCTCGTGGATGGTGATGGGCTTCGGCAACCTGATGCTGCTGCCACTGCGCGTCGAGTATCTCGCCCAGCCCGAGTACGGCATCGATGCAAGTCCGGCGAAGATCCTCGTCCTCACCGCCGTGGTGCCTGCTGCAGTTCGCCTGCTGACGATGCCACTGTTCGGCTCGTTGTTCGACCGCCTCGATTTCTTCGCCGGGCGCATTCTGGTGAACCTGCTGTTCGCCTTCTATATCGCCGCCTTCTTCACCGGCACCAACGACATCGGACTCGCTATCGGTGCGGTGATGTTCGGCGTGGCCAGCGCAGGCGGCGATCTCATGTGGACGCTGTGGGTCGTGAAGTTCGCGCCACCCGACCGCACCGCCGACTACATGGGTCTGCACACGTTCTTCACCGGTGTGCGGGTGTTCCTCGCGCCGATAGTTGGGTTTGCGATCATCGGCGAGGTGCCGCTGGTGTGGATCGCCGTGATCTCGGCATTGCTCATCCTCGTCGCCTCGGCGATGCTCGTGCCCGACTACCGAGCAGAGCGCCGCACCGTCACGGCGCCGGCACGGTGAGACTGGCGCAGCCGAGTCCGCTTGACGTGGCGCCGCCCCACCCCATGATCGCAGCGCACACGTTCCACGCTCCTTCAGTGAGCGTGAACGATGCCTGCCACCCGTGGAAGGGGCCAATCCCGTCAGGTGCGGTGGTGATGGTCCGACTGGCGAGCAGGGTGCGCACGATCGCCGGGGT
>JBEGVK010000074.1:0-4929 GCA_041178405.1 Actinomycetota bacterium
GCGAGGCGGCCGCTTCGGGATTCCGCTCGCCGTGCAGGGTGCCATCTCGATGATGTCGCTGCACCTGCGCGGGTCAGTGGCGTCGCCGCGAGTCGCAGTCGTTGCGGACGTCTCGGCCGCCATCGACCTCGCCCGGTCATGCACTCGCCGAGCGGGCGACTCGATACTCGATGGCGTGCCGGCGCTGTCTGAATGGTCACTTGCGGAGGGTTTCATCGACGGCGAGCACGTCGTCGGACTCCACTACCGCCCGGCTGAGCCCGAGGGTGATCTCGCGTTCCGCACGCTGTTGACCGATCACGCCGGCCTGCGATTCGTCGCCCGCTATTCGCGTGACGAGCGCGCGATGTCGACAGTGGATCGCAGTTGGGCCGCAAAGCACACCGCCGGTCCGTGGTGGAACGACCTCACGATCACCGATGCGAATGGAGCCGACCGTGTTGCGCTCCCTGGCCAGACGTTCATCACCGATCGAGAACCCTCGGCAGCAGTGGCGGCACTCCTCGACGAGCCCTGACCGACCATGACGACCTAGTCGGATCCCTGAGCGCATGGTTGCAGGCGATGGAGGAAGGTGGTCAGCCCGTCGTGCTGGAGTCGCCTCGCGCGCTCATCGGCGCGCCTGGCCTCGCTACTCGATCCGCAGGCCTGAGATCGCCCTGGCGATCACCAGCTGCTGGATTTCCGAAGTCCCTTCGAAGATCGTGTGGATCTTGGCGTCGCGGTGCCAGCGCTCGACAGGGTACTCGCGGGTGTACCCGTAGCCGCCGAGGATCTGGATGGCCTCCTCGGTGGCCCACACCGCGACCTCGCTGGCCTTGTACTTGCTCATCGAGCCCTCGCCGTTCTTGAAGCCGCCGTTGCGGCCCAGCCACGCCGCACGCCAGATCAGCAGGCGGGCGGCGTCGATCTCGGTGACCATGTTGGCGAGCTTGAAGGCAATCGCCTGATTCATGATGATCGGCTTGCCGAATGCCTTGCGCTCCTTGGCGTACTCGAGCGCGTACTCGTAGGCCGCCCGCGCGATGCCGAGTGCCTGAGCACCCACGGTAGGACGCGTTGCCTCGAAGGTGCTCATCGCCGGCTGCTTCTCGCCAGTGCTGCCGCGCTCGCGGGCACGCGCGAGCTTGGCGTCGAGCTTCTCCTTGCCACCGAGCAGGCAGCGTCCAGGCACTCGGACGTCGTCGAGGATCACCTCGGCCGTGTGCGAGGCGCGGATGCCGTGCTTGGCGTACTTCTGGCCCTGCGACAACCCCTTGGTGCCGGGCGGCACGATGAAACTGGCCTGGCCGCGGCCCTTCAGCTCAGGGTCGACCGCGGCGACGACGACGTGGATGTTGGCGATGCCGCCGTTGGTGATCCATGCCTTGGTGCCGTTGAGCACCCACTCGTCGGTCGCCTCGTCGTACACGGCCCTGGTGCGCAGGCTGCTGACATCGCTGCCGGCGTCGGGCTCGCTCACGCAGAAGGCGCCGAGCTGCACGTTCGATGCATCGCCATAGCACTGCGGCACCCACTCGAAGATCTGCTCGGGGGTGCCGTTGCCGGCGATGCCGGCCGCAGCGAGGCTCGAGCCCATGATCGCCATGCCGATGCCGGCATCGCCCCAGAACAACTCCTCCACTGCCACCGGCAGTGTGAGACCGGTCGGGTCGGCGAAGGCGCTCGACATGAACTCCCAGCCGTAGAGACCGATCTGCGCCGCCTGCTCGACGATGGGCCACGGGAATTCCTCCCGCTCGTCCCATTCGTGCGCCGCCGGTCGGACCACGTCCTCGGCGAAGGTATGGACCCAGTCCTTGATCTGGACCTGGTCGTCGTTGAGCGAGAAGTCGGCCATGTGCACCTCGTTAGTTACCCACGGGTAACCATAGCGATGACGCCCGCCGCACGGCAATCCGTGCTCACGACTCCACGGGGATGGCCAGCAGGGCAGGGGCGATGGCCGTGAACGTGAGATTGGCCCCGGGGATGAAGGGATGCACGCCGTCCCACCGGTAGGCGAGGTCGGCGGCGATGGCCGCATTGGCGCAGTATTCCGTCGGGCCGGCGACGAACACGGCGGTGTCGCTGTTGTCGGCGGCCGCCTGCCGGAGCAGCTCGTTCACGTGCGCCACCCTGGCATCGTCGCCCCGCTCGGGAAGGGCCGGCACGCCAGCGCCCTCGACATCGGCGGGCCGCATGCACGGCACCTCGAGCAGAGCCACCCTCACGCCGACCGCACCCAGCGCGTCGATGCCCTGCTGGAGGCCGGCGAGGAACCGGGCATCGCCAGCGGCACTCGCGAAGGGAACTGCCACGCCATCGACTTCTGCGTCGAACACGTCCCACGCACCGATGACCACGAGTGCCACCTCGGCATCGGCGGCCACTGCGGCATCGACCCAGCGCTGCGCCCATCCAACGCACTCGTCGAACGACCGGCGAAAGCCATCGCGCGACGACTCGGCGATGCCACCCGAGTAGACGCTGCATCCCTGCAGCGCTCCATTGCTGACGGTGAACGTCGACTCGATTCCCGTCGGGAGGTTGACGGCGAGCGAATGCGCCGTCGAGTCACCGACGATCACGAGACGTCGCGGCAGGGATGCCGCAGTGACCGGCACCTGGGAGACGGTGGTCGTACTTCCGGCGACTGCCGTCGTGTCGGCCGCCGGTACAAGCGCACCTGCATCGAAGACGACCTCATCGCCGGATGTGTCGCGCGACGGGTCGTAGACAGCGGCGGCCGACGAGAAGAACACAGCGAGCGCAACAATGATGAAGCCCGAGCTTCCGGCAACCGACACGGTGGTGAGTCTCCAGCCGGGCACCGAGGTGCGCCCGAACCACTGCTGCAGCACGCCGGTACGAATCGGCGTCTCGACAGCGCGGTAGCACGCCTCGCTCAGCACCGCAGTGATCGCCATCGCCAGCACGAACCGCCCGACCGATCCCTCGTAGGCGCCGACGATTCGGCTGATCGGCCAGCTCCACAGGTAGATCCCGTACGAGCGCTTTCCGAGAGCGACGAGCGGACGCGCTCCGAAGACCAGCCGTGCGCCCGCTGCCCACGGGTGCACCACTGCGCACACCAGCACCGTCGACGCGACCGTGACCGCCGGCAGCACGAAGAGGTACGTGCTGCCCGAGGAGACATCGCCCATGAGGAATGCCGCGATCAGCACCACCACTGCTGCCGCCGCTGCGACGTCGAGGGTGCGGCCAGCACCGGCATGCGAACGCGGGCGCACCTGCCACGGACGCCAGATGAATGCCATCGCCGCTCCGAGAAGGAGCCCGCTCGACCGCGTCAGCGTGGAGAGATAGAGGAAGTTGGTGGTGTCGACGTCCTGCCACTGCAGGCTGAACGGGTTGAACCAACGGGTCGGCCACGAGACTGCGTACGCCACAGCGGTGAGTGCCATCACGCCGACAGCGGCGAGCGCCAGCACCCTGCCGAGACTGCGGTCATCGCCGCGATGGCCTGCGCGTCGGCCGGCAAGTCCGATGAACACGAGCGGCCAGATCAGGTACCACTGCTCCTCGACCGCAAGGCTCCACAGGTGCCGGAACAGGGTGGGGGTCCCCGAGAAGTACAGCTGCTGGGACAGCACCGTGCCCCAGTTGGCGAGATAGCCGAGTGCCCACGGAAAGTCTCGACGCAACTGCGTGTGCTGCTCGGCCGTGCCGAAGAACACGGCCCACACGCCGACGACCGCCATCATCGCGAACAGCGCCGGCAGCAGCCGTCGCCAGCGCCTGATCCAGAACTGCCGAAGGTCGACGCTGCCATGACGGTCGCGCTCCTCGATGAGCAGCGACGTGATGAGAAACCCTGAGACGACGAAGAACACCTCGACACCGAAGAACCCGCCGTGCAGCCACTCAAAGCCCGCGTGGTAGAGGATCACGGCGATCACCGACAGGGCTCGCACGCCGTCGAGTGCCGGCTGGTATCCCATCCGACCAGTGACGGTGGTGCGTCGCTCGCCGAGGCGCGCCAGCCGTTCGAGGGCGGGGTGGTCTGCGGACATCGGTCGCGATTCTCGCAGGCCGTCAGGCCGGGGTACCGGACGGGTCGAACTCGTGCGCGCCGTGCACCTTCCAGATCACGACGACCACGAGGGCCATCACGGTGAGCACCGATCCTGCCGCCATCGGACTCCACACGCCGACGCGGTCGAATGCCGCCCCGGCGGCAGGAGGGCCGACCACGCGCGCCATCGCCGATGCCGACTGCTGGAATCCCATTGCCTCGCCACGCCTGGAGGGAGGTGACGCGCGGTTGACGAGTTCGGTGACCGACGGTGCAGCGATCCCCTGCCCGACAGCCAGAACCAGCAGGGCGACCACCAGCACCGGCCACGATGCAGCGGTACCCACCAGCGCCAGGCCCACGGCCACCAGTGCCAGCGCCACGGGATACACGCGGTGCACGCCGACCGCCGCAACGACACGACCGAACGCCACCCCTTGCACGATCACCAGCACGATGCCGATACCGAGGAAGACGAACGCCGCCGAGCCTTCGGTGAGTTCGAACCTCGCCCGGCCGAAGAGCGAGAATGTCGACTCGAAGCCGACGAATGCGAGGGTCGTCAGCACCCCGACGACGGCGAGCTGCGCCAGCCGCGGTGTGGCCGCCCGCCGAGGCCTCCGATGCCGGGTACCGCCATCGGAGTCCGACACCGCACGCTGCCGCGTCTCTGGAAGACGGATCGCAGCTGCCACCGCATTGGCCCCTGCCAGCGCTGCCGCTACGAAGAACGGCACATGCGGCCCGCCGAGCGCAGCGAGTCCACCGATTGCCGGACCGATCACGAAGCCGACCCCGAAGGCTGCGCCGAGCATTCCGACCAGCTGCGGCCGTCGGTCGGGCGGGGCCATGTCGGCAACGGCGGCCTGTGCCACCGCGAGGCTTGCTCCACTGGCGCCGTCGATGGCCCG
>JBEGVK010000075.1:0-4484 GCA_041178405.1 Actinomycetota bacterium
ACGACAACCTTGGTGCCGGCATCGAGCATGGCGCGCAGTTCGGTGTAGAAGCTGCCGAGCCAGGAGTGCAGGTCGTCGATGCCGGTGAACGGCCGGTGCGCGTACGGAAGACCGAGCTCGTCGTAGTTGTGCAGGTTGTGCGGTGCCGGGATGATGCTGACGACGCACCCGAAGCCGTTCTCGCGCAGCCAGATGATCTCTTCCTGTCGGCGTACGCGGCGGTGGTTCTCGCCGTAGCCGCCGGGACGCTCGCAGGCAGCGAGCTTGTCGGTCATGAACCACGTGAAGTCGCGGGGTGTGATGCCAAGCGCCCACTTGCCGCGCAACTTCGGTGGCATGTGCCATTCCTCCGGGAGACCGTGCAGCACGCCGCCTCGTTGCGCCGCGCCGTCGGCAAACCTACTCCGTTGCCCCACCCCCGTGCGGGCCGAAATCGGAGGGTTCTTCGCCGCCGTCGGTGCTGGCGGCAGCCCCGTCGCCGGCTCCCTCGCCGACAGCGAGCACGAGCCGCTGGCGGTGCCGGCTGACGCGCCGGCCGCCGCCGACATCGGTGCCGAGGGCATCGCCGCGTGCCACTGCCAGCACACGCTCGACCGTTGCCGCATCGGGCGGGTAGCCCGTGTCGAGCCAGCGGCGTACGGCCCGGCGGGCAAGGGCGGGCGGCAGCTCTGCGAGGGCCCGGGCGTCGGTGGGGTCGAGGTCGGCGGCGAGGTCGTCGAGCAGGTCGCTGTCGGCCCGGGCCAGATCGGCCTGGCGTACCAGCACGGGCACAGGGTCGCGCTGCGAGAGGTCCTCCATCAGGGGGAGCAGCTCGTGGCGCACCCGGTTGCGCAGATGTCGTGGGTCGGCGTTGCTGGGATCGCTGACGACCTCGAGGCCGATTGCCGCGCACACGGCCTCGGTCTCGTGGCGGCGCAGCGCCAGCAGCGGCCGCTGCGTGCCGGGGCGCATTGCGCCGAGGCCGCCGACGGCACCGCGCAGCAGGTTGATGAGCACGGTCTCGGCCTGGTCGTCGGCGGTGTGGCCGGTGAGGACGCGATCCGGCAGCGCTGCATAGCGGGCGGCACGTGCCCGCGCCTCGAGATTCGGGCCTTCGGCAACCTCGACGCTGAGCGATCGGAACGAGACGCCGAGCATGGCGGCGTGACGGGCGACGACGGCAGCCTCGTCGGCCGAGCCGGGGCGGAGGCCGTGGTCGACGTGGATGGCCTCGACAGAGCATCCTGCGGCAACGGCAAGCACCATCAGCGCCGTCGAGTCAGCACCCCCGGACACGGCGCACGCAACGGCAGTTCCGGGCGGTGGAAAGCAGCACCGAGGCAGGAGACGTGTGACCGTCTCGGGGAACTGCGGCGGGACGCAGGCGGACTGAGAGTGGCCGACGGCGGGCGGATCGGCCGACGGGTCGACCGGTTCGGCCACGAGGTCAGTCTTCGTACTCGGTGGTGCGCTTGCCGGGGAACCGCGGCGACACGGCCTTCTTCACATAGCCGCCGAGAAGGGCGACCGACGCAAGGATGCCGACCCCGAAGAGGATCACGCCGAGCCACCAGTGGAAGATCTTCGCAGCGAGCATGGCCACAGCGTAGCCAGTGGGCGCCGGTCAGCGCCTCTTGCCGTCGCCCGGGTCGACGAGGCCGTCGCCGAAGCACGACCGGATCCTGTCGAGCAGGCTGGCCGGCATCTCGTCGCCGCGGCACTTGGCCTGCACCACCTGGCGCAGTTCGGCGTGGAACTCGTAGGCCTGCTGGCAGTCGACGCAGCCGTCGAGGTGGGTGCGGATGTGCGCGACGGCGTCGGACGACAGCTCGTCGTCGAGGAAGGTCTCGAGCTCTCGGAGCGTCTCAGCGCAGTCGGCCATGGTGCAGCAATCTCAGCGGATGGTGGTCGTGTCGGTACGGGTCTGGTCGGTGCCAGCCGCGTCGGCCGGGGAGCGGTCGAGGAGGCCGCGTTCGGCAGCGAATTGGGCCAACGCCTTCTGCATCGACTTTCTTCCCCGGTGGAGGCGTGACATCACCGTGCCGATCGGGACATTGAGCATCTCGGCGATCTCCCGGTAGCTGAATCCCTCTACGTCGGCGAGCAGCACCGGCAGGCGGAACGACTCGGGGAGGTCCTCCAGTGCCTGTTTCACCTCGTCGTCGGTGAACAGGTCGAACAGGGTCTCCTCGGCGCTGCGGCTGCTGAAGTCGGCGCTGCGGACTCGTCGATAGAGGTACAGGTCGTCGACATCGTCGACGTCGGTCTCCTGCGGCCGTCGCTGCTTGGCTCGGTAGGCATTGATGAAGGTGTTGGTGAGAATCCGGAACAGCCAGGCGCGGAGGTTCGTGCCCTTCTCGAATGACTCGTAGCTGCGGTAGGCGCGCAGATAGGTCTCCTGGACGATGTCCTCGGCATCGGCGGCGTTGCGCGTCATCCGCAGTGCGGCGCTGTAGAGCTGCGGGGCGAACTGCATGGCATCGTCGGCGAAGGTGTCGCGCCCGGCCATCGGCGGGACCCTAGTCGTGACGAATTCCGAGGTGTCGTCGGCCGTCAGCGTCGATGGGTGGCGACGAAGCCGTCGACCGCTCCGACGAATTGCTCGAGCATGTCGGCGAGCACGGGGAGCTCGTCGTCGTCGAAGGAGCGGAGCAGGTGGGCGAACAGTTCGCTGCGCCGGGCCGAGATGACGGCGTGGACAGTCCGCCCGTCGTCTGTTGCGGCCACGACCACGCCGCGGCCGTCGTCGGCCGTGGGCCGGCGCCGTGCGAGGCCCGAGCGCTCGAGTCGCTGGACTGCCCGCGTGGCCGTGGACGGCTCGACGCGCAGCGCCTCGGCGAGCTCGCTCATCCGCCAGTCGTCGCGCTGCACCATGACATCGAGGGTGTCGACCTGTCCGAGATCGATCTGCTCGGTGCCGAGCTCGATGTCGATGCCATCGGTGGAGTAGAGAAAGTCGCGCAGCGGGCCGGTGGATGCACCACGGCGCAGTTCGCGCCATGAGAGTCCGATGCGGATGGCGAGCGCCCTGGTGTCGGACGCGTCAGCCGATGGCGCAGCGGTCCGGGCGGGCGAGGCCATGCGAGCAGGGTACTGCTCGTCAACGGCCTCGCCCGCACGGGCCTGCGTCAGGTCACTGGATGAGGTTGAACGAGTTCGAGGCGTAGAACACGCCGTTGCGGCGCACCTCGAGCGTGTACGAGTCGAGGAGCGTGTTCGGCAGGAAGCCGTCGATCTTCACCTGGATGACGTCGGTTGCGCACGTGGCGAGCTGGCGAGCCGACAGTCGCAGGTTCAGCGCGACGCCACTGCGCCGGATGACGAAGGTGAGGTCGCGCAGGCGCACCCCGGTGCCGAGCGCGATGCGTGCGTACAGCGTGGCGCTGTCGTTGTCGATCACGTTCGTCTGCACGTTCTTGCAGGTGCCGTTGTTCACCCACACACCGGGCGTGGCTGCGTTGGCGGTGCCGTGTCCCATGAGCGCGGCGCTGCCGAGTGCCATGGCCAGTCCGAGTGCCTTGATCTTCTTCCCCATGTCGTGGTCTCCCTTCGTATCGACGGGAGGAAACGTACTACCCGCAACAGCGGGCGGAAAGGGGCCGTGTGGCGGGTGCTGTCAAGATCGTTGCAAGAGTGCAGTCAGTGGCTGTGACGCTGCGTGGCGGGTGGCTGCGCCGAGCGGTTGCTCAGGGGGCGACCGGGCTTGCCGACTCGGCAGCCGGTGCCTCGATGACCGAGCTGGTGCGGGCCGGCTGCGGCTGGCCCCCGTCGGCAATCGCTGCGGCGGTGAGGAGCATGACGGCGGCGACCCCTGCGGCGAGCGCGGTGGCCACGATGCCGAGTGCGCTCATCGCGGCCTGCTGCAGCCGTGCACGGCGAAGGGCGGCTCGGCGGGACCGCACCGCAGGCGTGCGGCGGATGCGCTGGTGACGATGGGCGGTGGGTGCGGGGAGAGGGAGTGTGCTCATGGTGGCGGTGGGTAGCGCGGTCTGGGGTGATCTTCGGCACGGGCCGCCGCCGACTTGAGCGGTTTCCGACGGAGTCGGATGCGGCACGGCGTGTCACGGCCGACGACACTCTCGACGTGGCCAATCCTCCGAAGCAGTGCGCCTCGTGCGGTCGCGAAATGGCCTGGCGGCGGTCGTGGGCAGCCAACTGGGACAGCGTCCGCTACTGCAGCGACGCCTGCCGCCGCCGCAAGGTATCGGCGGTCGACGAGCGGCTCGGCTCGGTCATCCTCGAGCTGCTCCAGGCCCGCTCGGCGGGCGCCACCATCTGTCCGAGCGAGGCGGCGAGGGCGGTTGCCCCCGAGGGATGGCGCGAGCTGATGGAACCAGCCCGCCGGGCGGCACGGCGCATGGTGGCCGACGGCGTCGTCGAGATCACCCAGTCGGGCCGCGTGGTGAACCCGTCGACGGCGAAGGGCCCGATCCGCATCCGACTCGCCACCCGCCAGCCCGAGGCCGACGGGAATCGAGGCAGCCGGCGAGCCGACGAGCGCAGCT
>JBEGVK010000076.1:0-14356 GCA_041178405.1 Actinomycetota bacterium
TCGGCACGCCGCGTCGCCTCCAGTGCGATGTGGCCCGCCGTCGCACGCCGGTATCTGGACATCGCCCGGCAGTGCGTGCACCAGCGCGGCCACGAGGTGCAGCGGGGGCAGGTGGCATGACGACCATCTCGGCGGTGCACAACGGAGCCATCTCGAGCGTGCGTCCACATCTCCGGCACGTGTGGCGGCTGAGCACGCCCCTCGGCCTGTACGAGCACTGCGATCGAACCCGGCCGCGCGTCGAGCACGGCTTCTGCACTGACGACTCGGCGCGCCTGCTGGTGCTCGCGGCCCGCGAGCCAGTGGACCGCTTCACCGAGACGCTGGCCGAGCGATCCATCCGCTTCCTCGAACAGGCGCATCGGAACGGTGGGCGGTTCGCAAACCGTCGAGCACCGGACGGGCAATGGCTCGACAACGGCGAGGAAGACGACTCGTGCGGGCGTGCCCTGTGGGGTCTCGGAGCTGCGACATCGTCGATGCTCTCCGATGACCTGCGTGCACGCGCCGCCGACCTGTTCGAGATGGGTGCCGGCTTCCGGTCGAGGCATCTGCGCAGCACGGCGTTCGCGGTGCTCGGCGCTGGTGCGCTGCTTGCCGGACGTCCGTCGTCGTTTCCGGCGCGGACGCTGATCGCCGATGCGGCACGGCTCTGTCGCCATCTCGTGGACGGTGCGGGAGCATCGGCATGGCGGCGTCGCTGGCCGTGGCCGGAGGAACGACTCACCTACGCGAATGCGGCGATTCCCGAGATGGTGATCATTGCCGGCCACGAGTCGGGCGACGAGCGCCTGGCGCGCCGCGGCACCGATCTGCTGCGGTGGCTGGTCGACACCGAGACGGGTCCGGCGGGGTGGCTCAGCGTGACGCCGGCGGGCGGGTGGGCTCTCGGCGAGCAGCGACCCGCCTTCGATCAGCAGCCGATCGAGGTGGCCGCACTTGCCGACGCCGCTGCCACAGCGGCGAGGCTCGACGGCGATGGCTCGTGGCGAGAGGTCGTCGACCGCTGTGCGCGCTGGTTCCTCGGCCGCAACGACATCGGCGCGCCGATGGTGGACTGGGCGACCGGCGGCGGATTCGACGGGCTGACGCCGTTCGGCCCGAACCTGAACGAGGGTGCCGAGTCGACGATCGCCGCCATCACGACGATGCAGCACGCGAGGCGGATGCTGCACCTCTCGTGAAGTGAGCACTGCCGGTCCCCGGCAGGTGGGCCACTCGGTGCTCACTAGTGTCGGCGCCATCGGTCGATGGGGGTCGTCCGATGGCGAGAGGGGTGGGGCATGAGCGACTGGAACTTCGCTGACGTCTACGAGTCAGTGGCGGCTTCGGTGCCGCAGCGCAGGTGCCAGGTGCAGGGCGACCGGACGGTGTCGTGGGCCGAGTTCGACCGGCGCGCGAACGGACTTGCTGCCGACCTGCTCGAAGCCGGTCTTACGAGGCAGTCGAAGGTGGCGGCCTATCTCCACAACGGTCCGGAGTATCTCGAGTCGTACGTGGCGGCCTTCAAGGCGGGCCTCGTGCCGGTCAACACGAACTACCGCTACGGGCGCGACGAGATCACCTATCTGTTCGACAATGCCGATGCAGAGGCGGTGGTCTTCCACTCGTCGTTCACCGACCTTGTCGACGAGGTGCGGCCTCGCCTGCCGGGCGTGCGCCGCTGGTACTGGGTCGACGACGGCACTGCCGTCGGCCAGGCTCCCGGGTGGGCAGCCGACTACGAGGCAGTGGTGGCCGCCGGCCCGGCCGAGCCAGTGCGACCGCCGTGGGGGCGCAGCGGCGACGACCTGCTGCTGCTCTACACGGGCGGCACCACGGGTATGCCGAAGGGCGTGATGTGGCGACAGGACGACCTGTTCAACGTGCTCGGAGCGGGCGGCAACGCGATCCTCGGCATCCCGCCCGCCACGTCCGTACAGGAACTCGTCGGCCGGCTCGATCCCGCAGTGCCGGGACTCGCGCTCCTCTCGGCGTGTCCGCTGATGCACGGCACCGGTCAGTTCTCGAGCCTCATCGCGATGAACATGGGCGGCTGCGTTGCCACACTCCCGTCGCGGCACTTCGATCCTGCCCAGCTGCTCGGCGAGGTGGAGCGCCACCGGATCAACTCGGTGATCATCGTCGGCCAGGCGTTTGCCGGGCCCATTCTGGAGCACCTCGAAGCGAATCCGGGTTCTTACGACCTGTCGTCGGTGCTGATGATGTCGTCGTCGGGCGTGATGTGGAGCCAGGAGAACAAGGAGGGTCTCCTTCGCCACGTGCCGCAGGCGGCGCTCTTCGACTCGTTCGGATCGTCGGAGGCGGTGGGGATGGGCGCATCGGTGTCGACCGCCGGCGGCACAGCGCCGACGGCGAAGTTCCAGGTGGGCCCAGCATGCGCAGTATTCGGCGAGGACGGCCGCCGCGTTGAGCCCGGCTCGGGCGAGCGCGGCATGGTCGCCGTCGGCGGCTTCATCCCGCTCGGCTACTACAAGGACGAGGCGAAGACGGCCCAGACGTTCCGCGTCTTCGAGGGCGCGCGGTGGAGCGTGCCGGGCGACTGGGCAGAGGTGAATGCCGACGGCACGCTGCACCTGCTCGGCCGCGGCTCGGTGTGCATCAACACCGGCGGCGAGAAGGTGTTCCCCGAAGAGGTCGAGGAAGCGCTCAAGCAGCATCCGGGCGTGCGCGACGCAGTGGCGGTGGGCATCCCCGATCAGCGGTTCGGCGAGGCGATCTGTGCCGTGGTCGAGCCGACAGGCCCCGGCGCACCCGAACTCGACGAACTCGTCCACGCCGTACGCGAACGGCTCGCGGCGTTCAAGGCACCGCGCCACCTCGTCGTGGTCGAGTCGATCGGACGGGCACCCAACGGCAAGGTCGACTACCGACGGCTCCGCGGCATTGCGCTCGAGCAACTCGGCATCAGCCCGGCACCGTGACGGTGTGACTCAGCCGAGTGCTGCGTCGACGCGCAGGCCGGGGAACCGGCCCAGGCGCTCGAGTGCCGACACCGTGCTGCGCATGGCCTCGGGCGGCACCGGGTGGCTGATGAGGTAGCCCTGTGCCTTGTGGCAGCCAAGATCGCTCAGCACCTGCAGTTGGTGGACGCTCTCAACGCCCTCAGCCACCATGTCGAGCCCGAGCGACGAGCCCATGGCGACGATGGTGCGCACCAGGCTCCGGTCGTTGGGATTGTCGGCGAGTCCCTGCACGAACGCGCGGTCGATCTTCAGGCGCTGCAGGGGGAACTTCTGCAGCAGCGACAGCGACGAGTAGCCGGTGCCGAAGTCGTCCATCGCCACCCGCACGCCGAGGCCGCGCAGCTTGCGCAGCGTGGCGAGTGCCACCTCGGGCTCGCTGATCATCACGCTCTCGGTGACCTCGAGCCACAGCGAATGGGGCGATGCCCCTGAGCGTGTGAGGGCCTCGCTGACGACGCTGGGGAAGCTGGCATCGCTGAGCTGGCGCGGCGAGACGTTGACGGACATCGTCGCCTCGGGGCTGCACACGCCCTCGGCGATCCACTGCTGCAGCGTGGTGAGCGCCTCGAGCAGGGCCCATGCGCCGATGGGCACGATCGTGCCCGTCTCCTCGGCGATGGGAATGAACTCGGCGGGCGACACCATCCCCCCGTCTGCCTTCTGCCAGCGCATGAGCGCCTCGAAGCCGACCACGTCGCCGGTGCGGAGGTCGAGGATGGGCTGGTGGTAGAGGCGCAGTTCGCGACGGTCGAGCGCGCGGTAGAGGGCGGTCTCGACGGCGAGTCGGTGTGCCACGCGCTCGTGCATGCTCTCGTCGTAGACGGCCACGCAGTTGCGGCCGGAATCCTTTGCCCGGTACATGGCGGTGTGCGCGTGGCGGACGAGGTCGTCCGGCGATGTCGTGGTGGTGAGGTTGATGGCGGCGGCGCCGACGCTGACGGTGATGAACACGTCGCCGGACGAGAGCGTGAGGGGTTCGCGGAACAGTGCGAGCAACTGCTCGGCCTGCGCCATCGATGCAGCGTGCGAGTCGAGTGATGGGTGCAGCACCGCATACTCGTCGCCCGACATGCGGGCGACGGTGGCGTCGTCGGGCAGTGCATCGCGCAGGCGGCGCGCCACGGCCATCAGCACCTCGTCGCCTGCGGCATGTCCGAGCGAGTCGTTGATGTTCTTGAACCGGTCGACGTCGATGAAGAACATCGTGGGGTGGAGGTCCTGGTTCCACGACGTGCGCAGCAGGTCGTTGGTGCGCTGGATGAGGACGGTGCGGTTGGCGAGTCCGGTGAGCGGGTCGGTCTGTGCGTCGTGGATCAGTTCGGCGCGGTGGCGCGAGTTGGCGCGGACGGCCGCCGCGACACGGCCGATGACGACCCCGGCGAGGACGAGCGCTGCGACCGCGCGGACGACTCGGTCGGTGGTGTCGTCGGGCCCGGTAGCGGCGAGGGAGACCGTGGGGGCGATCAGGAACGAGGTGGTGAGCACGAGCCGCGCCGTCGGCGAGCGTGGTTCGTCGCCGTGGCGGAATGCGGCTGCCGAGGTGGGGTGCACCACCGCTGCGCCGATGGCGAACAGGCCGAGCGAGGTGAGGGTGAGGGTCCACCGCGACGCCCAGTCGCCGACGTGGCCGACGTCGGCGAGCGTCGCCATCAGCGCGCCGGACGCAATCGCCGTGATGCCGCTGCCGAGCATCCAGACTGCCGGCGACCGGTGCGGGCGGGCGAGCACGGCGATGGCGGCGAGGTAGAGCGCGACCGACGCCGCCGGCTGCTGGAGGCTGTGCACGATGACGCCGAGCGAGCGCTCGCCGACCCGGTCGGCGAGCGGCTGCGAGATCAGGACCCACGCCGTGACCCAGCTGCCGAGGGCCACGATGCCCGCATCGCCCAGCAACGCCTTCCATCGCTGGCGGTCGGCCGCTGCGCCGGCGGCGACGACTGCAGTGAGCGCAAGGCCGACCACGCCGAGGGCCACGGGCAGCGGGGCGTTGTCGACGGAGCGGCCGTCGAGCGCGAGTCGGCCGGCCACGCCGGTGAGCGCAGCGACGGTCAGGGCAGCGAGGATGGAGCGGCGCACGCCACCGGGACGGCCGGCGACGAGTGCGGCGGGCACGATCAGCACCGCTGCGGCCAGGGCGACGGCCGACCTGCTGGCGGGTTCGGCGGCGGCGGCGCCAGCGGCGGCAAGGGCGGCGCCGATGCCGAGATACCAGGTGCTGAGCAGTGCTCGTGCCCGTGACATGTGCCCTCCTTCCCGGCGGACGACGGTAGTGGTGGCCGCCTCGGCGGCGGGGGATGTCGGCCGTGTCGGCCTATGTTCCCACGGGTGACAAGAATACCGCAAGGGGTGTCCAATTCGACACGTAGCGTGGTTGAAGCGCAGGGCGTCTCCGAGTCGCTACCGTGTGTGCAGATGAGTCCACTGTCGGACCACTCCGTATGACCCCAGCGACGAAGCCGTACTCCGTCGTCGTCCCCGGTGCCCATCTGATGGCCGGCCTGGTGGGGCAGCGCGATGCCAACCTGCGGCTGATCGAGGACGCCTTCCCCGACACGAGCCTGGTGGTGCGCGGCAACGAACTGCACATCGACGGCCCGGGGGCAGCGGCCATGGGCCAGTTGCTCGAGGAGCTGATCGTGCTGCTGCAGCAGGGCCACCACCTCGACGAGACCTCCGTGCGGCGCAGCATCGACATGGTGCGCGCCGACGAGCGCCCCAGCAGGGTGCTCACCGATGATGTCCTGCGCGGCGCGAAGGGGCGCACGGTGCGGCCGAAGACGGCGGGACAGAAGCACTACATCGACGCCATCCGCGAGAACGTCATCACCTTCGGACTCGGCCCGGCAGGCACGGGCAAGAGCTGGCTGGCAGTCGCGATGGCGGTGCAGGCGCTGCAGAGCAAGCAGGTGCAGCGCATCATCCTCACCAGGCCAGCGGTCGAGGCCGGCGAGCGACTCGGCTTCCTTCCCGGCGACCTGATGGCCAAGATCGATCCGTATCTGCGACCGCTCTACGACGCGCTGTACGACATGCTCGAGCCCGAGGGCGTACAGCGGCTCAACGAACGCCAGGCGCTCGAGGTGGCCCCGCTCGCCTTCATGCGTGGCCGGACCCTGAACAACAGCTTCATCATCCTCGACGAGGCACAGAACGCGACGCCCGAGCAGATGAAGATGTTCCTCACCCGCATCGGATTCGGCTCGAAGGTCGTCGTCACCGGCGACACCACGCAGGTCGACGTTCCCGATGGCCGCAGTGGCCTTCTCGGTCTCGAGCGCGTGCTGCAGGGAATCGAGGGCCTGTCATTCGTGCACCTCGGTGCCGGCGACGTCGTACGCCACCGCATCGTCGCCGACATCGTTGCCGCCTACGAGCGCCGGTCGCCCGACGACGACACCGGCGGGGCCACCCGTCCAGGGTCGGGTCGACCGGCCGGCAGGGACGCCCGCCATGGGTGACGGAGGCCGACCACGAAGTAGCCGGCCGGCGCGGGTCGGCGGCGACGGAGACCCAGAGGTCTTCTGCGCCGACGAGCAGGATGCCGTGCCGGTCGACATCGAACGCTGGCAACGACTCGCAGCCGATGTGCTCGTCGCCGAAGGCGTGCGCGGCCTTGCCGAGCTGGCGCTCATCTTCGTGGGCGGCACCGAGATGGCCGAGCTGAACGAGACCTACATGGGCAAGCCCGGTCCGACCGATGTGCTGTCGTTCCCGATCGACGCGGCCGAGGCCGAGATCGTGCTGCACTCCGAGCCGCCGAGCCGCGGTCCCGACCGCTCGCCGCCCGACCCGTCCGACATGCCGCTGCTGCTCGGCGACGTCGTCGTCTGCCCGTCGGTCGCTGTCGCCCAGGCGCCGACGCATGCCGGGTCGGTCGACGACGAACTGGCGCTGCTGGTGGTGCACGGCGTGCTGCACGTCCTTGGCCACGACCACGACACGCCCGATGCTGCCGCTGCGATGCGCGCCCGCGAGCGGACACTGCTTGAGGCGCACCACTGGCATGGCCCCGCACCTGCCGGCTTCCGTCACGAGCACGCCGATGACGGCGATCTCGACACCACGACCAAGGGGACACAGGGCTGATGCTCGCTGCCACTCTCGCCATCGCTCGCCTCAGCGGAGTGATCGCCCAAGCCGACCCGTCGGCGGACGGCGGCGAGCCCGTCTCGTTCACGAACCTGCACCTGCTCATGGTGGTCGTGATCCTGCTGCTGCTCGTCGCGCTCATCTTCCTGTCGGTGGCCGAGATGGGCCTGTCACGCATGACGCGTCCGCGCGCGAACTCGCTCGCAGAGAAGGGCGTTCGCGGCGGCAAGGCGCTGAAGCGGCTCGTCGACGAGCCCGAGCGGTGGGTCAATCCGGTGCTGCTGACGGTGAACCTGTTCCAGATCCTGCAGGCGACGCTCACCGGCTATGTCGCCAACGACCTCTTCGGGCCGTTCGGCCTCGTCATCGGCGTCGTGCTGAACGTGGTGGTCTTCTTCGTGCTCGCCGAGGCCGTGCCCAAGACGTACGCCGTGCTGTATCCGCAGAAGGCGGCACTCATCGCCGCCGGTCCGGTGTCGGCGCTCGTGGCCTTTCCGCTGCTCCGCTGGATCTCCCAGTGGCTGATCTCGCTGACGAACGTGATCGTCCGCGGCAAGGGACTCGAGCAGGGTCCGTTCGTCAACGAGCAGGAACTGCTCGGCATCGTCGAGGTGGCGGCCGAGGACATGGTGATCGAGGAGCAGGAGCGCGAACTCATCGAGAGCATCATCGAGTTCGGCGACACCGTGGCCCGCGAGATCATGGTGCCCCGGCCCGACATGGTGACGGTGCCGCACGACGCCACGGTGAGCGCCGCCCTCGACATTGCCTTCGAGAACGGATTCAGCCGCCTGCCGGTGCTCGAGAACGCAGCGGAGTCGGACGGCGACGTGCTGGGACTCGCCTATGCAAAGGACCTCATGCGCGCCGAGAGGAGTGCGGAGGGCTCGCGTCCTGTGCGCGACTACCTCCGACAGGTGATCATCGTCCCGGAGAACAAGCCGGTGAGCCGGCTCATGCGCGAGATGCAGGCACAGAAGTTCCACCTCGCACTGGTGGCCGACGAGTACGGCGCCATCGCCGGCCTGGTGACGCTCGAGGACTGCCTCGAGGAGCTGGTCGGCGAGATCGTCGACGAGCACGACGACGACGAGGCCGAGGTCGAGCACCTCGCCGATGGCGACTACCTCGTCGACGGCAGCATGTCGATCGGCGACATCAACGACCTCCTCGGCACCGAGATCCCCGACGACGACTGGGACACCGTGGGCGGATTCCTGTTCGGCACGCTCGAGCACGTGCCCGAGGAAGGCGAGTCGGTGGTGCGCGATGGCTGGCGCTTCTCGGCGGCCGAGATGGAGGGCCGCCGCGTCCGACGCGTGAAGGTGACACTCGACATCCCCTCCGACGCCGATGGGCGCGAGGGTGCCGACGACTCGGCGTCTGCCAGCAACGGGTGACCGCAGACAACATGCGGTGACGCACCGGCGGGCGTGGGCCTAGGCCTCGTCTGGCCGTTCGGGCACGAAGGGCACGACTCGAGCGAGGACGAGAAGGGCCGAGGCGCCAAGCAGCCACGCTGCGGTGACATACGGCCCGCGCAAGGACGTCGCCTGGGCGATCGCTCCGCCCGCAACAGCCCCGACGGGCATCGCCCCCCATGAAAGCCAGCGGTACACGCCGTTGACCCGGCCGAAGAGATGCTCGGGTACGAGCTGTTGACGGAGCGACAGCGACGTGACGCTCCACACCGTCACCAGCATCGCCTGTGCGGTGACGAGCCCGACCACGATCCACGGGTCGGTCGCGCCAGCGAGCAGCGCCATCACCAGCACCGGCAGCGTTGCCACGGCCACGATCGTCCAGCGCCGGCCGATGCCATCGACGACGCGGCCCGCAACGAGGCCGGCCACCGTGCCGCCGATGCCCATCACCGCCACCGTGACGCCGAACAGGCGCTCGTCGATGCCGATCTCGCGGGTGAGGTAGAGGACGAACGTGCTCTCGACCATCGCGAAGGCGAGGTTGGCGACGGCGAGGGCAATTGCGAGGTCGCGCAGGAGGCCATGGCTGCGCAGCCAACGCAGACCGTCGGCGATCTCAGAGGCGATCGACGTCTGGCCAGGCTCTTCTGTGTCGTGCTGCGACTCTGACGCGCGGCGTCGAGATGGCAGCGTGGCGACGAGCAGCGCAGCGACAGCGAAGGAGGCGGCGTCGATGCCGAAGGGCAGCCACACTGCGGCAGCGAACAGGATGCTGCCGAGCGGCATGCCAATGAAGGTGTTGCCGACCAGCTCGGCCGAGAAGCGCCAGCCGTTTGCCCGCTCGAGTCGGTCGCCGTCGACGACCAGGGGAACGATCGCCTGTGACGCGCTGTCGAAGAACACCTCGCCCACGCCGAGTCCGAGCGCCAGGACCCAGAGCATCCAGACGTCGACTTCGGTGGTGGCGGCGGCGACTGCGAGCCCGGCGACAAGCGCAGCGCGACTGAGATCGGCGAGCACCATCACCCGGCGCGGGTTGGCGCGGTCGACGACAGCGCCGGCGGGCAGGCTGAGGAACAGCCATGGAAGGGTGAAGAACGCCGACATGAGCCCGACCGACAGTTCGCTGTCGGTGGCGCGGGCTGCGAGCAGGGGAAGCGCTCCGACGAGGACCCCATCGCCGACATTGGACACAGAGCTCGCCGACAGCAGCCGCCAGTAGGCGCGCGGCATCCGCGACGGGCGGCGGTCCATGGCGGCGAACCCTAGTTGGCGCTGAGATCTCGGAGGTGGTGCCGTCGTATCTTGCCGAGCGCCGTGCGCGGCAGGCGATCGACGATGTGCATCTCCTTGGGCGCGCAGAATGCCGGCAGGTGCTCTGCGACGCGGGAGCGGAGCTCGGCCAGCGTGGGCGGCGTGCCGTCGGCCACGATCCATGCCGCGACGCGCTGGCCCCACTCGGGATCATCGAGCCCGGCGACGGCGACCTCGCGTACCGACGGGTGGTCGGCGATGACTGCTTCCACTGCCTCGGGCCACACGTTCTCGCCGCCGGTGATGATCAGGTCGCCGGCTCGGCCGTCGACGTGGAGGCGTCCGTCCGGCAGCAGTCGGCCGAGGTCGCCGGTACGCAGCCATCCGTCGGCAGTCCGCGGGTCGGTGCCGTCGCGGTAGCAGCGCAGCAGCATCGGACCGCGCACGACGACCTCGCCATCGACGACGGCAACCTCCGCGCCGTCGAGCGCCCGCCCGTCGTAGACGATGCCGCCACCGGTCTCGGTCATCCCGTACGTGACATGGGCCCGTGCCGGCACGCTCGCCGGGGGGCGACCGCCCCCGACGAGGATGATCCGGAACAGTGACGGATCGATCCGCGCGAGCGCAGTTGCGACGAGGGAGACCGCGGTGGCGCCTCGGCGGGCTGCGTTCTCTGCGGCAGCGGCGTCGAAGCCGTCATGGACGACGAGGCCCGACTCGGTGTGCAGTGCGCGCACGATCACGCTGAGGCCGCCCACATGGCTGAGTGGCAGGCAGGCCAGCCAGGTGTCGCTCGCATCCGTGCCGAGTCGCGTCGAGCTGGCTGTCGATGCGGCGCGCAGCGCGTCGTGAGTGAGCACCACGCCCTTCGGCTCGCCAGTAGAGCCGCTCGTGGCCATGACGAGGGCGTCGCCGGGCTCGACCGGGGTGCCGCCGAGCCGGTGTGTGCCGAGCTCGTCGACGAGCACCGACGGGGACATTCGCTCGAGGAGACGGGCGCGCGCCGATGCCGGCAGGCGGCGGTCCACCGGCAGCACGGCATTGCCGTCGTCCCACGCGCGGCGAAGGGCGTCGACGAATGCGGTGCCGCCGGGAAGGTCGAGTGCGACGAGTTCCGCCACGGTGCGAGGCTATGGGCGATGATGGCGACATGAACAGATGGGTGCAGGGAGCCAGGCCGCGCACACTGCCGGCGGCGGTGGTGCCCGTGGCCCTTGGCGCCGCGGCGATGGTCGGCGAGCCAGAACCGGCCTGGTGGAGGGCATCGCTGGCGCTGCTGGTGAGCCTCGCCCTGCAGGTTGCCGTCAACTACGCCAACGACTACAGCGACGGTGTCCGCGGCACCGACGACCAGCGGGTGGGCCCGGTGCGGCTGGTTGCATCGGGCCTCGCTGCGCCGCGCGCAGTGAAGCGCGCCGCCATGGTTGCATTCGCGGTGGCGGCAGTGGCCGGACTGGTGTTGGCGGTGGCGACCTCACTGTGGCTGCTGGCGGTCGGTGCTGCGGCGATCGCCGCTGGGTGGTTCTACACGGGAGGTCCCCGTCCCTACGGATACCTCGGCCTTGGTGAGGTGTTCGTCTTCGTGTTCTTCGGTCTCGTCGCGACTGCCGGCACCGCCTATGTGGTCGGCGGGTCGATCACGGCAGTGGGATGGCTTGCAGGGTGCATGGCCGGCTGCCTCGCCTGCGCGCTGCTCGTGGTCAACAACCTGCGCGACATCCCTACTGACCGTGAGGTCGGCAAGCGAACGCTTGCCGTGCGGATCGGCGACGCGTGGACGAGGCGGCTCTACGCCGGTCTGATGGCGGCCGCGTTCGTGCTGGTGGCCGTCATCGCCATCGTCGACCGCCCGCTCGCCGCCGTCGGCCTTCTCGGCGTCGCAGCCGCATGGCCGGCGATCGGCAAGGTGCTCGATGGCGCGTCCGGGGCCCAGCTGGTCGCGGTGCTCGGCGCAACAGGCCGGGCGCAGATGATCACCGGCCTGCTCGCTGCGGCGGGCATTGCCGCCGCTGGCTGAGGGTCCGCCGCTACTGCATCACGGTTCACGAAGGAACTGCTCGACCGCCGATACCACCGCATCGGGACGCTGCAGATGGGCGGCATGGGCGGCACCCGGCACCAGCATCGATCGAGCGTGCGGCGCCGCATCGGCGAGCTGTGCAGCGACGGCTGCGAATTTGTGGTCGTCGGCGCCGGCCATGGCGAGCACCGGCATCGTGAGTTCGACGAGCCTGGGCCACAGCGGCACCTGTGTGCCCGTGCCCATCATGCGCAGGCTGCTTGCGAGTCCGTCGATGGTGTTGCGCTCGCGGTCGGCGAGATCGGCGTCGGCGTTCGCCATGCCGCCGAAGAGTGGCTGTGACACCCATTCGCGAAGGAACGCGGGCACGCCGATGTCGTGGAGACGCTGCGCCAGCAGATCGTCGGCGGTGCGTCGCGCAGCGCGCTCGTCGTCATCATCGATGCCGGGGTGAGCGCCGATGAGCACGAGCCGCTCGACGAGGTGCGGGTACATCAGCGCCAGGTGCAGGCACACGCGACCGCCGAGGCTGTAGCCCACATAGACCGCGGTGCCACCGACAGCGCCGAGCATGTCGGCCGTGCGGCGGAGGTCGGCGCGGACATGGGTTGAGTCGCCGTGTCCGGGCAAGTCGACGAGGACGCAGCGGTGTCCGGCGCGTACGAAGTACTCGGCGATGGGCAGCCACGACCGGCCTGTCTGGGTGAATCCGTGCACGAACACGATGGAGCCAGCCGGCCGCGCGAGGGCTCCGGGCAGTGGAGGCGCAGCGACGCCGGAGGCGTGCACGGCGGCGAGCGGCCCCGAGAGCGGCACCCACTCGACTGGCGCCGGCGATCCGGCAGGACCAGTCACGGAATCTCGCTGTGCCGCTGGGCGACGATCCGCCGGATGACGGCGACGAAGGTATCGGGGTCCTGCGCGCCGGGCACCGACCACCGTCCGTCGACGACATAGGTCGGCACGGCACTGATGCCGGAATCGGCGGCAACTGCCAGCTGTGCGCGTACCTCGTCGATGCCGTCGTCGCTGTGCAGGAACGCGCGAATGCGCTCGGGATCGAGACCGACATCGGCTGCGCACGATGCGAGCGCGTCGATGTCGCCGATGTCGAGGCCGTCGCAGAAGTAGGCGCGCAGGAGGCGCTCCTTCAACGCTCCCTGGTGCCCGGTGGCTCCTGCGAGCCACAGCAGGCGGTGGGCGCCCATCGTGTTCGCCCTGAGCGCGCGGTCCATCCTGAACTCGATGCCCTCCTCGGCAGCGATGCCGGTGACGTGCTGCATGATCTGGGCCGCACGCTCGTGCCCGCCGAACTTGGCGGCGTACGCCTCGGCCACCGGCACGGGCGACGCACGTGGAGCGGTGGGGTCGAGCTGGTACGGCCGGTACGACAGCGTGACCGCAACCTCGCCGTCGAGGGCCCTGATCGCTGCCTCGAGACGGCGTTTGCCGATGTAGCACCACGGGCACACGACGTCGGACCACACGTCGATGGCGACCGTGGGTACTGCGGCCGCACGATCGCCGTCGACGGCGCGGTGCTGGTCGTCGGCGGGTGGCACATGGCGGAGGATAGGCCCGTATCGTGACGTCGTGGCACCCGGGAACCAGCAGGCGTCGGCGGTCAACCCGGCCGATGTGCAGGCGACGTTCTGTGCCACCGTGGTCGACCAGTTCGCCTCCCTCGGACTCCGCCATGCCGTCGTCGCACCGGGATCGCGGAGCACGCCGATGGCGCTCGCCCTCGTCGGCGACGACCGACTGTCGGTGCATGTTGCGCACGACGAGCGCACGGCCGCGTTCATCGCGCTCGGCCTCGGGCTCGCATCCGGGCTGCCGGCCGCACTGCTGTGCACGAGTGGCACTGCAGCGACGCACTTCCACGCAGCCGTGGTCGAGGCCGATCTCGCCGGCGTGCCGATGATGGTGCTCACCGCCGACCGTCCTCCGGAACTCCACGGCGTCGGCGCGCCCCAGACCATCGACCAGCAGCACCTCTATGGGGGCGCAGTCAGGCTCTTCGTCGACGCTGGCGTGCCGCAGGTGGATGACAGCGGCTCATGGCGTGACTGGGCATCGTCGTGGTGGCTCGCAGCCACCGGTGTCGAGCCCGGCCCGGTGCACGTGAACCTGCCGTTCCGCGAGCCGCTGGTGGGGACGGTGCGCGAGGTTCCCCCGTCGCGGCCGCTGCCTGCCGACGAGTCGGGATCGGTCGACGACGTGCTGAGCCCGCTGACGCCGGCCGAGACGCTCGACGCCGTCGACCGGGCCCGTGGCGTGATCGTTGCCGGACGTGGTGCCGGCGAGCCATCGGCCGTGCAGTCGCTCGCGCAGCGGCTGGGCTGGCCCGTGCTTGCCGATCCGCGGTCAGGCTGCCGGCTGCTCGACGAGGCTGTCTGCGCCTTCGACCCGATCCTCCGGCAAGCGCCGTTCGCCGCAGACCACAGGCCCGAGGTCGTGGTGCACCTGGGTGAACCGCCGGCGTCGAAGGTGCTGGCGCAGTGGCTGGAATCGTCGGGTGCCGTGCACGTACAGGTGCTGTCGCAGCGCAGGGTCCTCGATCCGCAGCGCATGATCACCCACAGGGTGCATGCGGCGCC